>NZ_JAMYOQ010000007.1:0-229894 GCF_040319905.1 Mesorhizobium sp. M0833
CCAAGCTCAACTGGCCCATCTGCTTCACTGCCATCGCGATTCCCTCCGACCTTCGTCTCAGAGAATCACAATCAGCGAATTACGCAACAGGCCCAAGTGGGGGAGATGTCCGGCAGGACAGAGGGGGGCGCTGTCCCGCCGACCTTGCCACGATCTAAGGCACCTCGGCGATTCCAGCCGCAATCACGATATGCTGGCAGACATTGTCGATGTCGCGGATGATGTCATCGTTCCAGAAACGCAGGACGGTCCAGCCGTCCTGTTCCAAGGCGCACTGTCCTTGCTTCGTCTCTGGCAACAGCATCGGCTTCGGTATGCTGGGAGCCGTCGACTTCGACGATCAGCTTCTGCTCCGGGCAGGCGAAATCGACAATGTAGCCGGCGATAGGAAATTGCCGCCGGAAGCCAAGTCCCATCAGCCGGTGCGCGCGAAGCTCGTTCCAGAGCTTCAATTCAGCGGATGTCATGACGTTGCGCATCGATCTGGCGTTTGCGCGATGTTTTGGAGGCAGTGGCGTGTGAGGCATTGTGCTGCTGAAGTTGGCGCTCTACGGCGCCCCCCTCTGTCCTGCCGGACATCTCCCCCTCAAGGGGGGAGATCGCAGCGCCGCCTACCCCACAAACCCCACGCGCTTGTGGCTGCCATCGCAAAACGGCTTGTTGGCGGAATGGCCGCAGCGGCAGAGGAAGGTGCGTTGCGTACGGTCGACCGTGTGGCCGGTGCCGGTGACGATTTCGACATTGCCTTCGAGCTTGAGCGGGCCGTTGGTCGTCGGTGTAACGGTCAGCGGGCCATTGCGCGCCTCCAGCGCCGGCGTATCCTTCAGCGGCGGCTCGCCGGTGGCGGCAAAGCCTGCCTTGGTGTGGCTGCCGTCGCAGAACGGCTTGTTCTCCGAGGCGCCGCAGCGGCACAGCGTGGCGCGGAAGAACGTCTCGCCGCCAAGCACGATCTCGGCGTGCACCGCCAGCGGGCCGTTCTCCCTGATGCGCACGGTGTTAACCACCGGCGGCTGCTCCTGCGGCCCGCCATCCTTGCGGATATAGGTGATGGCGCCGGACGGGCAGGCTTCGGCGAGCGCCACGATCTTCTCGACGCTAGCCGCCTCGGGGTGGATCCATTGGCCGGGCGCATTGGGCACGAAGACACGCGGATCGCCAAGCACGCAATTGCGCGAATGGATGCAGCGGCGCCCGGAAAAGCCGATATCGATTTTTTCGCCTTCGACCGTGCCTGCCATGGGTGCATCTCCTTGCTGAAGGCGTCACGCTATGGCGGCGGCCGGGACGGCGTCAAGCTGCCTGAGAGGCTGGGCGCCTGATCTTCCCCCTTGAGGGGGAGATGTCGCCGAAGGCGACAGAGGGGGGCGGCCCGACTGGGCTCGGCCTGCTACTGCAGAACAGGATGGCGCTCCACGCGCGGCGACCCCCTCTGGCCTGCCGGCCATCTCCCGCTCGAGGGGGGAGATTCGCGCGCTACGGAACCAGATCGATGTCTTCGGTCTCGCCGCCGCTGCAGGTGTAGCAGCAATCGTCGCATTTTTCCGTGTTGCCGGGACCGACGCCCCAATAGGTGCTGTCGTCGCCATCGACCCAGGCGCCGTAGCAGATCGATTCGCCGTCATTGCAGGACAGCGGGATCGACTTGGTCTCGCCGTCGTTGAGATAATAATCCTGATTGCTTCCCGGCCAGACATGGTCGCGGTCCTGGCTGTAGAGCTCGACGCGCATGGCGTTCGGATGGCTGTTCCTGATCTCGAACGTGACATCGCCGGCATGCGCAACGGGCGCAAACGATGCGGCAAGACAGAGCGCCGCGGCAGCGCGGCGCACCAAAGCGTAGGACAACATGATGATTCCCCCCGGAATGAAAACGGCCTGCCCGGCCGCGAGGGGGAACATGGCATGGCGGCGGGATGGGTGGAAGGGGGTTGCGCCATTTGCGCATCGCGTGGTGCGCGAGGTTGCTAAGCAAGACCCCTCTCCGGTTAGCTTCGCAAACCACCTCTCCCCGGGGCGAGGAATGCCAATCGCCGAAGCCTCACAAGGCTTGGGTTCCTCGCCCCCACAAGGTGGGAGCAAGGTGGGGGAGAGGTGGCCGCGAAGCGGCCGGAGAGGGGGCGGTCCGACCGGGCTCAACGCCCGGGCTTCAGCAGCGTCCAGATCCAGCCGATGAATGTGAGCACCAGGAAGGGATATCCGGCAGCGGGCAGCGGCGCCGACGTCGGCAGCAAAGGCGCGCCCCACAGGATCAGGCCCACTGAGACGACAAACAGCAGAGCGGCCACGACAGCGGTGAGTCGCATCCACAGGGCGAAGGTTTTCGGCGCGCTGACCATGACCAGCGCCGCCGCCCAGAGCGAGATACCGCCGACATAGGAGGGCACGCTGGCCTCAAGCCCCGCAGCGTTGCCGGCGAGCAGCAGGCTCTCGCCGGCGAGAAAGTCAGAAATCCGGCAGCCACCCAGTCATTGGCCTGCCGCTGATACTTCATCGTCAACAGAGCGGTTGCCACCACGAGTGCCACGCCGTCGATCGTCCAGAGTGTTTCGCGAAGCGCGGCACTCGCTACGAAGGTGCCGGCCAGGCCAAAAGCGCCGCCGATGGCCAGGCCGATCGCGGCGACGATGTCCAGAGTGGAACGCATTGTATTTCCCCAAGCGCGGTGAGGATACGCCAAAGTGGGATGTTGTTGAAGGATCGGCTGAAAGGACCTTTGGCCCGACACCTGCGCGATTCCTCTAGTGTCGAACGCTCAGCCTAGATGACAGGAAATGGGAATTGGTCACCTAGGCCGGCATGACTCGCGTAACAGGCACTCCGGCCTGCAGATATGCAACTGTTATCTGCGGTCTCTGTGACGAAGTGGAAGATTCTTCCACCGGGATTTGAGACGCCAGATGGCTTGACCAAAAGGCTAAGCATTTGCAGCATCATTAGGCCAGCTGCGTTAACTGCAAACGGGAAAGCGTTTTCGTTTCGATGGACAAAATGGTCTCGAGGCAGCGATCCTAGTTCGGAGACCTCCGCTCTCCGGACGCTCACAGCCGTCCTCAATCGCCCATCTTCAGCGCCTGGATAAACGCCTCCTGCGGGATATCCACCTTGCCGAACTGGCGCATCCGCTTCTTGCCCTCTTTCTGCTTGTCGAGCAGCTTGCGCTTGCGCGAGACGTCGCCGCCGTAGCATTTTGCGGTGACGTCCTTGCGCAGCGCCGAGATGGTCTCGCGGGCGATGACCTTGCCGCCGATCGCCGCCTGGATCGGGATCTTGAACAGGTGGTGCGGGATCAGCTCCTTCAACTTCTCGCACATCTGCCGGCCGCGCTTTTCCGCCGCCGTGCGGTGGACCAGCATCGACAGCGCGTCGACCGGCTCCTCATTGACCAGGATCGACATTTTCACCAGGTCGCCCTCGCGATAGTCGGTCAGGTGATAGTCGAAGGAGGCATAGCCCTTGGAGATCGACTTCAGACGGTCGTAGAAGTCGAAGACCACCTCGTTGAGCGGCAAATCGTAGATCAGCATGGCGCGCTTGCCGACATAGGACAGGTCGGCCTGGATGCCACGCCGGTCCTGGCAGAGTTTCAGGATGCCGCCGAGATAGTCGTCGGGGGTCAGGATGGTGGCGCGGATCCACGGCTCCTCGATGGCGGAGATCTTGACCACGTCGGGCATGTCGGCCGGGTTGTGCAGTTCCTTGACCGTGCCGTCGTTCAACAGCAGGCGGTAGACGACGCTGGGCGCGGTGGCGATAAGGTCGAGGTTGAACTCGCGCTCCAGCCGCTCCTGGATGATTTCAAGATGCAGCAGGCCGAGGAAGCCGCAGCGATAGCCGAAGCCGAGCGCGGCACTGGTTTCCATTTCGAACGAGAAGGAGGCGTCGTTGAGGCGCAGTTTGCCGACGGCGGCGCGCAGGTCTTCGAAATCGGCGGCGTCGACCGGGAACAGGCCGCAGAACACCACCGGCTGCGCCGGCTTGAAACCGGGCAGGGCTTGTGCAGTCGGGCGCTTGTCCTCGGTGATGGTGTCGCCGACGCGGGTATCTGCAACCTCCTTGATCGAGCCGGTGAAGAAACCGAACTCGCCGGGGCCGAGCTCGTCGACATTGATGCGGGCGGGCGTGAAGACGCCGGTGCGCTCGACCAGGTATCTGGCGCCGGTGCCCATCATGCGGATGGTCTGGCCCTTCTTCAGGACGCCGTCGATGATGCGCACCAGCACGATGACGCCGAGATAGGCGTCGTACCAGCTATCGACCAGCATCGCCTTCAGCGGAGCCGTGATGTCGCCCTCGCGCGGCGGCGGCAGATCGTTGACGATCGCCTCCAGCACGTCGGGAATGCCGAGCCCGGTCTTGGCCGAGATCAGCACGGCGTTGGAGGCATCGATGCCGATCACCTCCTCGACCTGCTCGCGGATGCGCTCGGGCTCGGCGGCCGGCAGGTCGACTTTGTTCAGCACCACGACGATCTCGTGGTTGTTGTCGATGGCCTGATAGACATTGGCCAGCGTCTGCGCCTCGACGCCTTGCGAGGCATCGACGACCAGCAGCGAGCCCTCGCAGGCGGCGAGCGAGCGCGACACTTCATAGGCGAAGTCGACATGGCCGGGCGTGTCGATCAGGTTGAGGACATAGTCCTGTCCATTGTTGGCGCGGTATTTCAGCCGCACCGTCTGCGCCTTGATGGTGATGCCGCGCTCGCGCTCGATGTCCATCGAGTCCAGCACCTGCTCCTTCATGTCGCGCAGCTCCAGCCCGCCGGTCGACTGGATCAGCCGGTCGGCAAGCGTGGATTTGCCATGGTCGATATGGGCAACGATGGAGAAGTTGCGGATGTTCTTGATCGGCGTGGTCATGCGGCGCGCTTTAGCAGGGGCATGGTATATCGGCAAGCGGCGGGACGCGGGTGCGGCAGCAAGGCGGCAAAGTCGTTAAACTTTGATCCATGAGATTAGAGCATAGTTCGCGCCCGGCGTGATAGCCCACTGGCCTATCGCCGTTTCGGGGGGTCGGAATGCCGCTGTCAGCACGCAAGTTTCTCAGATCGGTGAGCGGCTCGTTCGCGCCGATGCTCGCCATCCTGCTTATCCCGATGGTTGCCGCATTGGGCTTTTCCATCGACTATACCTCGGCGGTTTCAACTAGGGCATCGATGCAGAACGCCCTCGATGCAGCGTCGCTGTCGATCACGACGCTTGCGACGGACACCTCATTGGCGGACCGCCAGGTAAAACTGCAGGAGGTATACCTGGCCAATGGCGGGCAAGGCACGGCCAAGCTCGACAGCTTCGTCGTCGCCACCGACGGCGCCGCCAGCATCAAGGCTTCGGCCGGCTTTGCCATGCCGACGAATTTCATGCAGATCGCCAGGATCAACACGGTGCAGGTCGGCGTTGCGTCGGCAGTGACAAAGCGGCCGGCGCTGGTGCAAGCCACGTTCAAGGTGACCAAGGTCTCGGGCTGGTGGGGCAAGACAATGACGCTCTACGGCACCAAATTCGGGGACACGGTGGCCAACAAGCTGATGAAAATCACCTACACATACAACGGTTATGGCGATCCGAAAGGCTATGGCACGGCGACCGTCTCCACCATCAACGGAGCGACGATCACTACGGTCCAGCAGCAGGTGTGTACGACCACCACGGTGCTCAGCTTTTATGGGCTGCCCAGCACCACGATCACCCAGACCGCTTCCAACGGCAAGAAATATGCGACCACCTGCGTCAACACCATGTACCCGGCGACCGGTGCCGGCGCGGTGATCGACGTCAGCCAGATGGACCAGCTCTACCTGCAGATGGATGTGCCGTCAGGCAATCCAACGGTGCTCAAATCGAACGATCCGGCAACATCGAATCGCCTCTACGCGGACGGCATCGAGATCGCCAGTGGCCAAACGGTCGATATCTTTACACTGGTGCCGTGCGGCCAGACCAGCATACAAGCGTGGGAAGACGGGGGATCGCCGGTGCCGACATCTCCGACCATCACCGATTCCAACGCGGACTTTTTCTACACAGTAACCGGCAAGTGCGCCTTCAATCAGCGGGCATCGGAAACGCTGTTGACACAATAGGACCCCGCAGCTGAGTGCGAGGGCATATCGGCCCGCTTAGGCTGCCCGTCCATCACACCGCCGCCCGGTCACACCGGGTGGCGTGTTGGTTGCGAGCGACCGTCTTCCCTTCGCCCCTGTGGGAGAAGGCGGCCGAGCGAAGCTCGGTCGGATGAGGGGTGTTCCAGGGAACGCCGACGCCTCATTGCTTCCAGCACCCCTCAACCGTCTCGGCGCTTCGCGCCGATCCACCTTCTCCCACAAGGGCAAGGGAGAGCTGCGAACGATCACGAAGCGGTGATGCTGTAACGAACCGTCTGTCGGCGGCGAAGTGTGGACATGGAACGATGTCTGCGCAGGAGAAACGCAATGCCTGGATCGACAGCGAGACGCAGCACAGCCCTGAAGGGGCTCGCCGCAATACTGTTTTCGGCAACTGTGCTGTCGGCAACCGGCGCGGCCGCCGGCCAAACGCAGACCGTCGTCGAGCTCTTCACCAGCCAGGGCTGCTCGTCCTGCCCGCCGGCCAACGCCAATCTGATCAAGGTGATGGACCGGCCCGGTGTGCTGGCGCTGTCCTTCAACGTCACCTACTGGGACTATCTCGGCTGGAAGGACACATTCGGCAAAGAAGAATTCACGCAGCGCCAGGTCCGCTATGAACCGTCGCTCGGCCGTTCCGGCCCGTTCACGCCGCAAGTGGTGGTCAACGGCAGGGCCGATGCGGTCGGCGCCAGGCCGGGCGAGATCGAGCAGCTGATTGCGAGCGGCGGCCACGCCGACGGACCTTCGCTGTCGCTCGCCGGCGGGACGGTCAGCATCGGCGCCGGTCCGGTTCCCGGCGGCAAGGCCGACGTTTGGTTGGTGCGTTACGGCAAGGGCGTCGTCGAGGTGCCGGTGGCGCGCGGAGAAAACACCGGCCGCACGCTGCCGCACGCCAATGTCGTGCATTCGCTGACCAGGCTGGGCAATTGGACCGGCGACGCCACCGCGCTGCCGCTGCCGGCGACGACGGGCGGCCTTAGCACGGCGGTGCTGGTACAGGTGCCGAGCGGCGGGCCGATCCTTGCTGCCGCTACGAATTAGAAACCCGCGCGAAATTCCCCCAACGCGCAGCGGCGCCGCCGCATGCCGTCAACCCCTGCCAAACCCTAGGAGATCATCTTGACCAATCGCCCGACCCTCGCGGCACTCGCCTTCGCACTTTGCTCAACGGCGCTGTTGGCAGGAGGCGCGGCGCGGGCCGAAGATGCGATGAAGCCGGCGATGGCGACAAACGCTATGAAGCCGGCAACGGGCGCCATGAAGCCGGCAACGGATGCAATGAAGCCGGCCGGCGCCATGGCGGCTGACGCAATGGCCACGACCGCGATGAAGGCGACAGATCCGATGAAGGCCGACTGCATGAACAAGGCCGACGCCGAGACGGACGCCATGAAGAAGGCAGAGGCGACCAAGGCCTGCGATGCCATGGCTCCGGCCAAATAGGCGATGCGCACAGCAATGTGAGAGCCCGGCGGACCTATCCGTCGTATAATCCACACCACATCATGGGAGATCAGACATGACCGCAGCCGTGAAACGATCGTCAATTTTCGCAAAAGCAGCAGCTGCCGCGCTTATCCTCACGGCCGCCGCCGCCGTATTCTGGCAGACCCCGGCAGTCTCGGCCGAAGACGCGGTGGTGATCCCGCCGCCGGCAATGGACGAGAAGGCCACCGCCGGCACCGAAAAGGCGGTCTTCGCCGGCGGCTGCTTCTGGGGTGTGCAAGGCGTGTTCCAGCACGTCAAGGGCGTCACCAGCGCCGTCTCCGGCTATGCCGGCGGCGACAAGGACACGGCCGTCTATGAAATGGTCGGCACCAGCCGGACGGGCCATGCCGAATCCGTCGAGATCACCTACGAGCCGTCCAAGGTTACTTACGGCCAGCTGCTGCAGGTGTATTTCTCGGTGGCGCACAATCCGACGCAACTGAACTACCAGGGCCCGGACAGCGGCACACAGTACCGTTCGACGATCTTTGCGGAAAACGACACGCAGAAAAAGATCGCCGAAAGCTACATCGCCCAGCTCGACAAGGCCAAGGTGTTTCCTAAGCCGATCGTGACGACGCTAGAGACCGGCAAGAGCTTCTATCCGGCCGAGGACTACCACCAGGATTTTCTGACGCTCAACCCGACCTATCCCTATATCGTCTACAATGATTTGCCCAAGGTCGAGAACCTGAAGCGGCTGTTCCCCAACCTCTACAGCGAAAAGCCGGTGCTGGTGCTGGCCGCCAACAAGAGCTGAGCTTTTGCGCCGGCGGGCGCGACGGAGAATAAGCGTCGGCGATCCTTCGCACCCCCCTCTGTCCTGCCGGACATCTCCCCCGCAAGGGGGGAGATCGGCTATCACCTCGACCTTCGCCAAATCTCCAACGTTCAGGACGAGCGGAGCGCTGAAACTGCTAATCTCCGCCCTTGCGGGGGAGATGGCCGGCAGGCCGGAGGGGGGTGCTGTCCCGCCAACGTCTCGAAACTACCTCCCCTTTTTCCAGGGCAGGCTCCAGCGCACTTTCTCCAGCGTCGCCTTTGCCTCGGCCGAGTCCGGGTCGGGCTCTATCTCGCGATAATGCGCCGAGTCCTCAGGTGGGTAGGCAAGTGTGTTGTTGAGGGCGAATTTGTCGATCTGGCTGAAGTCGGGGAAAGGCAGATTTTGCGCCTCGCGCCAATCGCCGACCCTTTTCTCCGCGGCGATGCGTTTTTCGTCGTCGACCGGAAGGTCGGTGGCTCTGTATTCCAGTGACGAAGGGAAGGCGAACTGCGCGCCGGCATCATCCATGATGTTGATCATGGACAACAAGATGTCCTCGCGGATGGCTTGAAATTCGGCCACGTCGGCGGTTTTGATATAAGTGAACACGTCGATATCGAGCGAATAGGCGCCGAAGCCGGCAAAGCGCACGCGGCACGGCTCATCGATAACGCGTGGATGGGCAATCAGCAGCTTGCGCAGCTCGGCCAGGACGTAACGCAGCTGATCGGGCGTCGTCTCGTAGCGCAGCTGCAGCGTCGTCCCGAACCGGGTGCGGTCGCGATGGGCGTAGTTCTCGATCTGCATGCCGGCGAAATCCGAGTTCGGCACCGAGATGATCGTGCGGTCGAGCGATCTGATGCGCGTCGAGCGCATGCCGATATGCTCGATCGTGCCGGACTGGTCGCCGAACTTGCAGAAGTCGCCGACGCTTACCGGCCGGTCGGCATAGAGCGTCAGGCCGGAGAGGAAGTTCTGCAGCGTCGGCTGCGCGGCCAGCGCCACCGCCAGACCGCCGATGCCGAGACCGGCGATGACGCCTTCGTAGGGGATGGCGAGCACTTCTGCCAACAGCAGGAAGGCGACGACCAGCACGGCGACGCGCGCCACGCCGGTGGACAGCGAAATCAGCGTGTCGTGATAGCCGGGCACTTGCCAAAGTCCGCGATAGTGTTCGGCGACCTTGCCGATCAGATGCCAGACCACCGGCACCGCGCCGATCACGATCAGGCTCCAGGCGATTGCCTTGACCGGGGCGGCGACCACTTGCGGCAGACCGAGCGGGCGCAGCGTCAACAGCAGGAAGAAGCCAAGCACGATCGAGCGCACCGCCCATTCGACGATGCGGAAGAAGGCCGAGCTTTCCGTCCTTCGGACAAACAAGGAAATCAGCGCATTGGCGATGAAGCCGAAGACGATGCCGGCCAGTGCGGCAAGGCCGAGCATCCACCATTGCCAGTGCTCCATCGGGCCGGCGCGGGTGAGCAGGCCGGGGCTGATCTCGCGGGCAAGGCCACGGGCGATGAAGAACGGGTCGGTGCTGGCGAAGGCGGCGAATTCCGGCGCCACCGGCACGTCTTCGACGTCGGCGTAGAGCGCGCGGATGTGGGCGAGCGTCTCGGGCGTGAACTGCCAGATCTTGCGCTTGCCGGTGCCGTCGGGGTCAGTCTCGACCGGGCCGATGACGATGTTGCCGGCGGGATGCTCGAAATAGACGAAGGGGGTGTTGCTCTTTGGATCGTCGGGGATCTCCTGCCAATAGACGTAGCCGATGCGGTCGATGACCTTTTTGAGATAGCGCTCGAGCAGGAACGCCTCGTCGCCGCGCACCGCCTGACTGTAGTTGCGCAGGTCGAGCGCCGCCTGGGCCGGGTCGCCGGCTTCGGTGAGGCCGCTCAACAGCACCTTGAACGTGTCGCGCGGCGAGGCGAGCCTGCTCGGATCGTCGACCATGTCGACGGCTTCGCCACGCGCTTCCTGGAATTCGGCGAGCTTTGCCTGGAGCTGGCCAAGTGGCGGCCCGACGATGAACCAGTCGCCATTCTTGCGGCGAAAAGTGACGGCGAAGGAGACCCTGGTGCCGTATTGCGGCAGCGTCGCCGTCACCTCGTCGCCGACAATCGCGTCATGCGGCAGGCTCCACAGACGGAGCGTCGCGTTGTCGATGACGGTGAACAGCAGCTTGGTGTAATCGGGCATGTTGAGGCCGCCGCGGTCGGCCTCGGTGACGTCGACGAGACCCGCCGCCAGACCGGCAAGACCCATGCCGCCGCCGGTGGCGCGCGGCACGTTGTCGGCGCCGCTCTCGTTCATCGTCTGCAGGAACGAGCGCATGGTGCTCATCGGGCTCGACTGGTCGACACGCACGTCCTCGACGGCGCTTACGCGCACACCTGTCCACCATTCGGCGGTGGCGGCATCGAACCGGCCCATGAAGCTGCCGCCGTCAGGCGATTGGACGAAGGTGAAGGCGCCCTGGCGGTCGCCTTCGAACCAGTGGCCGACAAGCTTGTCGCCTTCGGCCTTGGCCTCGATACGGCCGTTATAAAGCGGGTACACGCCCTTTACACCGGCGCCGGTCTGCTCGAACTTGATCTGGGCGCCGCCGCCGCGCCATTTCGTGTCCCACACGCCGGTCCAGTTGGCCGCGTCCTGGGCATGCGCCTGCGGCATGGCCGGCAGCAGGCCGGCAAGCGCGAGTGCGCCGATCAGCGCGACCGTCCGGATCAGCAAAAGCAGCAGCCGATCCTGTCCTGCCGCAAAAAAGGGGGTCATTGCATCGCCCTTCTTGATGCCGACGATTCTGTTCGGCCGGCCAGAGAAGGTTATTCCGCTTGAAGATGAATATTCTGTTTCACGCTGCGACGGCGATGCCGGTCAGTCATAGGTCAGATCCGTCGCCTTGCCGGCGAACACCCGGTAGGCAAAGAACGAATAGAAGATGATGATCGGCAGCACGACGACCGTGCCGACCAGGATGACGGCCAGGCTTTCGGGTGCCGAAGCAGCCTGCCAGATGGTCAGCCGGTCGGGCACCACGAAGGGGTAGAAAGACCAGGCGAGGCCGGCAAAGCCGAGCGTGAAGATAGCGGCCAAGGTCAGGAACGGGAGCAGCGCGTGGCGGTCGCCGGGTTTCGGCAGATGGAAGGTCTGGCGCCACAGCCACAGGAACAGCACTGCCGACAGGATCGGCAGCGGTGACAAATAGAGCATGGCCGGCCAGACGAACCATTTGTCGAAGATGCGCGCGCTGGCAAAGGGCGTGGCCAGCGACACCGCGACCATGCCGAGCGCGGTCAGCACCAGCGCCGTGCGCAGCCACAGCACCGCCTTCCTCTGCAGATCGCCTTCGGTCTTATAGATGACCCAGGCCGCGCCCATTGCCGCGTAGGCCGCGGCAAGGCAGAGCGCCACCAGCGCGCCGAACGCCATGCCGCCAGGGCCGACGTCGAGGCCGAGCACATAGACGCCGAGCATATAACCTTGCGCCAGCGAAGCGACGACCGAGCCGAGGAAGAAGATGCGGTTCCAGCGGTGTTTCCTGCCGGCCGGCACCTTGGCGCGGAAATCGAAGGCGACGCCGCGCAGGATCAAGCCGACCAGCAGCACGAAAACCGGAATGTAGAGCGCGGTCAGAATGGTGCCGTGCGCCAGCGGGAAGGCGACCAGCAGCAGGCCGACCGCCAGCACCAGCCAAGTCTCGTTGGCGTCCCAGAACGGGCCGATGGCGGCGATCATCGTATCCTGTTCGGTGCCTTCGGCTGCGGCGAACAGGATGCCGATGCCGAGATCGAAGCCGTCGAGGATGACGTAGATCAGGATGGCGAGGCCCATCAACCCGGCGAAGATCAGAGGCAGCAGGGTCGGCCAGTCGAAGCTCATGATGTTTCTCCTGGTTGCGCAACCGGCTGCGACAGCGGCCTGTTCATGACGCCCGGCAGCGGCGAGGTGTCTCCATCCTTCGCCGCCTTCAATGCTAGATGCACCAACACGCTGAGATAGGCGATCAGCAGCAGCACGTAGAGGCTGAGATAGACCGCGAGCGACAGCGCGACATGGCTGCCGGCGACCGGCCCGACAGCATCGGCGGTACGCAGCACGCCGGTGACCAGCCAGGGCTGGCGGCCGATCTCAGTGGTGTACCAGCCGGCCAGCGTCGCCAGCCAGCCGGACAGCGCCATCGGCACCATGACGAGCGCCAGCGGCTTGGGCAGGCTGTGGCGGCGCTTGAGGAAGAAGGCCGCCGACCAGGAGACGGCGAGCATAAGGAGGCCTGTGCCGACCATGATGCGAAAGCCCCAGAATACCGGAAACACCGGGGGGTGGTTGCCGGCATAATCATTCAGCCCCGGCACGACGCCACCGGCGCTGTGCCTGAGGATGAGGCTGGCGCCGTCGGGAATGGTGAGCTCGAACCTGTTCTCGCTCGCCGCTTCATCGGGAAGCGCAAACAGCACCAGCGGCACGTTGGGACCGGTGTTCCAGTTGGCCTCCATGGCGGCGATCTTCTGCGGCTGGTGTTCGAGCGTGTTGAGGCCGTGCTGGTCGCCGGCGAAGATCTGGATCGGGATCAGGATCGCGGCGGTGAAGACGCCGGTGCGCAGCGCCTTCCACATCGATTCCGAACGATCGCCGTAGAGATAGCGCAGCGCCGACAGGCCGGCGATCAGGAACGAGACGGTCAGCCCCGAAGCAAGCAGCATATGGACGAGCCGGTAGGGCATGGACGGATTGAAGACAACGGCCCACCAGTCGGTGGCGTGCGCTACACCATCGCGCATCTCGAAGCCGGCCGGCGTCTGCATCCACGAATTGAGTGCGATGATCCAGAAGGCGGACAAGGTGGTGCCGCCGGCCACCAGCACCGTCGCCAGCGTATGGACGCGGTTCGAGACGCGGCGGAAGCCGAACAGCATGATGCCGAGGAACGCCGCCTCAAGGAAAAAGGCGGTCAGGATCTCGTAGGCCAGCAGCGGGCCGGCAATGTTGCCGACCGTCTCCATATAGCCCGGCCAGTTGGTGCCGAACTGAAAACTCATGGTGACGCCGGAAACCACGCCCATGGCGAAGGACAGCGCGAATACCTTAACCCAGGTGAAATAAGCGCGCATCCAGGCGGAATCGTTTGTCGCGTTGTAGCGGAGCTTGAAGAACAGCAGCACCCAGCCGAGCGCGATGGTGATCGCCGGGAACAGGATGTGGAACGAGATGTTCGCGCCGAACTGTATGCGCGACAGGATGAGCGGGTCCATGGCGGCTCCGGCTGCTGCTTGTTTGTACAAGGATAGGCTTCATGCGCGGGACGGTCAAAGCGGCGTCCCGCCGCGAGGCGGAACGCCGCAGTGCCGGTGAATCTGCTTCTGCGCGGAATTTGGCTGGACGATCGGGCAGGTGTCGCCTATTCCGGCGAACCTCGATGTCCAGAACTGTCAGGAGCGGCATTGACATCCGGATTTGCGAACCGACATTCAGCGGATTAAATCAACAACTCTGTTTCAAGCAGCCGTTTTCAGCCATGCAGCCGATCATCTCGATTTCCGGGGTCACCAAGACCTACGCCACCGGCTTCAAGGCGCTGAAGGAGATCAATCTCGATATAGTGCGCGGCGAGATCTTTGCGCTGCTCGGTCCGAACGGCGCCGGCAAGACGACGCTGATCTCGATCGTCTGCGGCATCGTCAACCGCTCCTCGGGTTCCGTCACCGTCGACGGCCATGACATCAACCGCGACTACCGCGCGGCGCGCAGCCTGATCGGGCTGGTGCCGCAGGAACTGACCATCGACGCCTTCGAGAGCGTGTGGGCGACGGTCAATTATAGCCGCGGCCTGTTCGGCAAACCGGCGGACAAGGCGTTCGTCGAAAAAGTGCTGCGCGACCTGTCGCTCTGGGACAAGAAGGACGCCAAGGCGATCACGCTGTCCGGCGGCATGAAGCGCCGGCTGATGATCGCCAAGGCGTTGTCGCACGAGCCGCGCATCCTGTTCCTCGACGAACCGACAGCAGGCGTCGATGTCGAGCTGCGCCAGGACATGTGGGCGATGGTGCGCCGGCTGCGCGAAGACGGCGTCACCATCATCCTGACCACGCACTACATCGAAGAAGCGGAGGCGATGGCCGATCGCGTCGGCGTCATCAACCGCGGCGAGATCGTGCTGGTCGAGGACAAGGCCGAGCTGATGCGCAAGCTCGGCCGCAAGCGGCTTGTGCTGGAACTGCGCAGTCCCCTGGCCACCGTTCCCGACGCCTTTTCGCGCTACGCGCTGGAGCTTTCGCCGGATGGCGGGCAGCTGACCTATACTTATGACAACCAGAGCGAACGGCCGGGCGTCGCCTCGTTGATCCGCGAGCTCGAGGCGGCCGGCATCCAGTTCCGCGACATCGACACGGAAAACAGCTCGCTCGAGGAGATCTTCGTCAATCTGGTGAGGAAACCGGCATGAACCCGCGCGCGGTCATGAATCTTCATGCGGTATGGGCGATCTATCGGGTGGAGATGGCGCGCGCCCTTCGCACGGTGCTGCAGAGCATTGTTTCGCCGGTCATTTCCACGTCGCTCTATTTCGTCGTTTTCGGCTCGGCCATCGGCTCGCGCATCACCGAGATCGACGGCATCAGCTACGGCGCCTTCATCGTGCCGGGGCTGATCATGCTGTCGCTGCTGACGCAGTCGATCTCCAACGCTTCTTTCGCCATCTATTTTCCGAAATTCGTCGGCTCGATCTACGAATTGCTGTCGGCGCCTGTGTCCTATCTGGAGATCGTCATCGCCTATGTCGGGGGTGCGGCGACAAAGTCGATCGTGCTTGGCCTGATCATCCTGGCGACGGCCTCGCTGTTCGTGCCGCTTCACATCGAGCATCCGTTCTGGATGCTCGCCTTCCTGGTGCTGACGGCGGTGACCTTCAGCCTGTTCGGCTTCATCATCGGCATCTGGGCGAAGAGCTTCGAGCAGCTGCAGCTGGTGCCGCTGCTGATCATCACGCCGCTGACCTTCCTCGGCGGCAGCTTCTATTCGATCAACATGCTGCCGGGCATCTGGCGCACGGTGACGCTGTTCAACCCGGTCGTCTACCTGGTCAGTGGGTTCCGCTGGAGCTTCTACGGCAAATCCGACGTTTCGGTCGGCGTCAGTCTCGGCATGACGGTTGTTTTCCTGCTCGTCTGCATAGCAATCGTCGCCTGGATCTTCAGGACCGGCTACCGGCTGCGCAACTGATCGACTGGCCTGCTAGGCAAAGCAGCCTTATCAGTCAACGGAAACAGCGCTGAGTGCAGCCCTTGCGACGACAGCCCCTTGATCTTCATGGTTTGTTATATATCATGTTATGGTTTTTCGCGAGACGGATTGGCGTATGGAAGACGTCGTACGATCGCTTGGTTTCTTGTGCCTGGGCAGCAGGATGAAGCGTATAGGCGAGCAACTGCAAGCGGAGGCGCAGCGCATGCTCGACCGGCTGGATGTTCCGGTTCAGGCGAGCCAGTACCCACTGCTGGCCGCGCTCGACAGGCTGGGCCCGCTGCCTGTCGGGGAACTGGCGCAATCGCTTGGCATCGCGCAGCCGGGTGTAACGCGAAGCGTCTCGCTTCTGGCCGGATTGGGATTGCTCGAGGTTAGTCCGTCGACCGATGACCAGCGGCGCAGGATTGTCTCTCTCACTCGGGACGGCCGGCGGCTGGTCGATGTCGCAAAGCGCGAGGTCTGGCCGCGCATCGAAAACGCCGTTGCGGATTTGTGCGCGGATCTTTCGGGGTCGCTTCTTGAGCAGCTGACCGCCATCGAGGACGGCCTCGCCATGGCCCCTCTCGACCGTCGAGTGAAAAATCCGGAGGGCGCTGCGTGATGAGACACCTGCTCGACCGGCCTATCTGGAGCGCGCTTCAGACGCGACATCGGGCGTTCGCGCAAGGTACTGACCTCGCCAAGCGGTATCGGCCGTCGATCGTTCCATTCGCCGCCACTGGCGCCGACGACGCCGAAAGCCTGCGGGCGCTCGAACAGCTTGTCTCCGCGGGCGAGAGCGTCATCCTGCTTCAGTCGGACGCCATTGCTCTGCCCGCGGGGCTTTCCGCGACGTCGACCGCAGCCGGGGTTCAAATGATTGCCGAGCGGCCGTTGCAAACCGTGTCTGATCAACGTGTACAACGTCTGACCCGAGACGATGCGGCTGAGATGCTCGCCCTGGCATTGCTCACCAAGCCTGGCCCATTCACGCTCGAAGCCTTGAGCCTGGGCGATTTTTGGGGCGTGAAAATCGAGGGCAGACTTGTGGCAATGGCCGGCGAGCGCATGAAACAACCTGGCTATACCGAACTCAGCGGGGTGTGCTCACATCCGGAATTTCGCGGCGGTGGCCTAGGCAAGCTGCTGTCCCTGTTCGTGGCAAACCGGATAGTGGCGCGCGGCGAAGTTCCCTATCTTCACGCCTATGCCAGCAACACCACGGCCATTAGACTATACGAGTCCATTGGCTTCAGGTTGCGAAGCACAATGAATGTGGCCGTGGTTCAGCGCACCGAATGATTAGTCGGCGCATGATGCGCAGCATGGATGCATCCCATATCAGGAAAGGAAGGATTTCGCATCACCGAAATCCTTCCTCGAGACTGCAACGCCTTCCTGCGTCTCAGACCGCGATCTTGCCGCCGCCTTGCCTGGTGATGGCAACGACCGCCGGGCGCACCGGCATGTCCGGCTTGAAGTCAGGCCAGCGGGTCGACAAATCCTCATAATAGGAGGGACGCCCAAAAGCCTCCCAGTCCTCGCCACCGTCGCCTGGATGCTGGACAGCAACGAAAGCAGTCTGGTCGTCCGGCGCAAACAGGGGACCACACATTTCGGCGCCGATCGGCACACGGAAGAACAGCTTTGAGGTCGCCCGCGCCGGGCCTTCCGTGTCGACCGCCCACAGGCCGTCGGTGCGGCCTGTGGCCTTCGGGCCCTGGCCGTCGGTAGCAACCCAGAGGCGGCCGGCCGAATCGACCGCGCAATTGTCCGGCATGCCGAACCAGCCATTGGCAGTGGTTGCGGTGGAGAAGGTGGCGCCGATTTCGGCCACGGCGGGATCACCGCATTTCAGCAGGATTTCCCACTTGCCCTTGGTCGCAGCGAAATCACCGCCATCCTCGACGATCTCAATGATATGGCCAAAGGCGTTTTCGGCGCGCGGATTGGCGGCGTCGACCTGGTCGGCCTTGCGCTTCGAATTGTTGGTCAGCATGACATAGACCTTGCCATTGGCGGCATTGGGCTGGATGTCTTCCGGGCGGTCCATCTTGGTGGCGCCAAGCAGGTCGGCGGCACGGCGCGCCTCGATCAGCACGTCGGCCTGGCTGGCAAAGCCGTTTGCCGCTGTCAGCGGTCCCTGGCCGAAGACGATCGGCAGCCATTCGATTGAACCGTCCTCGGCGAACTTGGCGACCTGCAAGGTGCCGTCGTCGAGCAAATTCATGTTGGCGGCGCGATCGTCCGGATTGAACTTGCCTGTGGTGACGAACTTATAGACATAGTCGAAGCGCTCGTCGTCGCCGAGGTAGAAGGCGACACGGCCATCCTTGGCGACGATCGATTCTGCGCCCTCATGCTTGAAGCGGCCCATGGCGGTGCGCTTCCTCGGCACCGACGTCGGATCCTGAACGTCGACCTCGACGATCCAGCCGAAGCGGTTCGGCTCGTTCGGCTCCTTGCCGATATCGAAACGGTCATGATGCGCCGCCCATTCATAGGCGCCTTCGGGAATGCCGAGGCGCTTGTAGTTGGCCGCCTCGTTATGGCCCTGCGGCAGCTCGCCCGAGAAATAGCCGTGGATGTTCTCCTCGGCCATGACATAGGTGCCCCACGGCGTGACGCCGCCGGCGCAGTTGTTGAGGGTGCCGATGACCTTCGTACCGCTCGGGTCGGCGCTGGTCTTGACGCGGTCGTGGCCGGCGACGGGGCCAGACAGTGCCATCTCGGTATTGGAGGTGATGCGGCGGTTGAGCTTGCCGTCGCGCACGACCTGCCATTTGCCGGCTTCTTTGCGGATCTCGACAATGGTGCCGCCATGCGCGGCCATCTCGACATCGACTTGCTCCTTGCTGAGGGGCGCCTGCTTGGCTTTGCCATCGACGATGGTGACGAGGCCCGGGAACATCAGATGCGGATTGGTGTATTCGTGGTTGACGACCAGCAGGCCATGCTCGGCCGAGCCGCCGATCGGGATATAACCGACATAGTCGTTGTTGTAGCCGAATTGTCTGGCCTGGGCTTCCGCCGACTGTTTTGTCGGATCGAATTCCGGCGAATCGGCGAACAGCGGATCGCCCCAGCGCAGCAGCACGTCGGCGTCATAGCCAGGTGCGACGTGATGCTTGTCGTCGATGCCGGCCTCGAGCTCGTCGAAAGCGAAGGCGGAGCCTTCGGCGGCGCGGGCGTTGTCGGCGGCAATCAGCGCCAGCGGGCTGACGGTAGCGGCTATGGCCGAGACGGCAAGCGAGCCCTTGAGGAAGCCGCGGCGCGAGAACCGCGCGGCGATGATCTCACCCATGGTGCGGTTGTCGGTGGGATTGGCTCCTGGCCCATCGTTTTCCTCGAGCAGACTGGTGCGGAAATGGGCGTCAGGGGTGCGATGTTCGGTCGAGCGCTGTTCAGTCATGGGGGCCTGCCTCTGGCTGGATAGATTGCTGGAGCGTGTTGCCTGGCCAATCCGGTATTACCGGCAGGTCACAGTTTGATGACATGCCGGCTAATTGCCACCTGCGATTTCGTATCCAACATCAGTCCCGCTTGACCGCGACCGGCGCTTCGGAAACAAGAGCTGCGGCAGGCGCGTAGGGACCGCATCGGGAGGAACAAAAGTGAGTTTCTGGGGACTTGGGCAGCTCTGCGTTTCGACGGTGATCTTCCTGCTGGCGGCGATGGCCGCAAAACAGTGGGGGCTGGCGCCGAGCCTCGGCAAGATCGTGCTGACGTTGGCGCTCTATTCGCTGGGCAATCTGATCATGCTGAGGCTGATCCGTGAATTCGGCATGTCGGTGTCGTTCAGCCTGTCGGCGGTGATCCAGCTGGTGTCGGTGAATGTGGTGGCGCTGGTCTTCTTCGGCGAGCGCGTCAATGCCTTGCAGGCAACCGGCATTGTGCTTGCCATCGCAGCTGTGGCGCTGATCACGCTCGGGCCCTATCTGCAAAGGCTGTAGCTGCGATCGGGCCGATGAAGAAGATTGCAAGCAGACTGCGCAACTGGCTGGAGTTCCCGGTTCTGCTGGCCGGGCTGGTCATTGCCGGCGGGCTGTGGGGGTTCGAAGAACTGATGGAGCTGGCGCGGGCGACCACGCCGCATGCCTTCGACACCGAAATCCTGCTTGCCTTCCGCAAGGCCGGCCAGCCCGACAATCCGATCGGACCGGCGTGGCTGGAAGGAGCGATGCGCGACGTCACCAGCCTTGGCAGCGCCAGCGTGCTGGTGCTGATCACGGCAGCAATGATCGTCTATCTGCTCCTTATCCGCAGGCCAGGCGCGGCGCTTCTCATGTTCGTCGCGGTGGCGGGCGGCCAGCTCCTGTCAAGCGTGCTGAAATTCGATATCGACCGGCCGCGCCCCGATCTGGTCTCGCATCTCGCCGATGTGGCATCGCTTTCGTTTCCGAGCGGCCACGCCATGCTGTCGGCGGTGACGTATTTGACGCTGGGCAGCATGGCGGCACGGTTTTTGCCCGGGCGCACAACGAAGATCTATGTGCTCGTGCTGGCGGTGCTGACGACGGTGGTGGTCGGCATCAGCCGCATCTATCTCGGCGTCCACTGGCCGTCCGACGTGCTGGCCGGCTGGTGCGCCGGCTTTGCCTGGGCGATGCTGTGCTGGCTGGCGGCACGATTGCTGCAGCGATGGCTAGGGCGGGCCGACGGCACCTGACGTCGGCCGGACTACTTCAAATCAGCCTGTTGATCAGGCCATGTCCGCAGCCTGCCAGCAGGAAAACCATCGACAGCAAGACTGTCGAGGTCGCCAACGCTTTGAATGTCTTCACCTGCTCATCCCTTTTAAGGTCGTACCTGTGAAATCGGTACCGCAATGGATGTCCCGCCTAACGATGTCGAGGTTTGTAGCATGCCAGCGCACCGGCTGGCAAAGACTGTTGCATGTTTCACATATGCAAGATGATGTTTGACCCATCATTATGAAGGTATTATACGTGATACTGCAGAACTCAGACGGGGTTTTGACCGATGATCACTGCCGCGCAGATGCGTGCCGCGAGGGCGCTGGCCGGCATCGATCAGAAGACCCTCGCCGAGCGCGCCGGGGTTTCGCTTCCAACCATTCAGCGCATGGAAGCGAGCGACGGCGTGGTCCGGGGCGTGGTCGATACGCTGATGAAGGTCATCCAGGCCCTTGAAGAGGCCGGGGTCGAGCTGATCGGCGAGAACCAGGCGAGCGAGCGTGGCGGCAGGGGCGTTCGCCTCAAGCCTGTCACGCCGCAGAACCCGCAAGGCTGACGCTACTGCCGCATCGCCGAAAATCAAATTCGATTTTCGGATAGTCCGATGCGCGGGTCAAAAGTGTTGGGGCGTATCTGTGCGCCTATTTGGACGCACGCCGCTCCAAGTCGCGACGGCGACCGCCGACAGTCCTGCCGACGATCCCGCCGCTCCTTGGTTTCATGCGGAAGGCACTCGATGGATCAGACGCAGCGGGCAGTGCATCAACCGGCGCGGCCGACATTTTCCGAACTGTTCACCCCGAAGCTGGTGACGGTGCTGCGCGAGGGCTACACGCTCACGCATTTCAAGGCGGATGCCATCGCCGGGCTGACTGTCGCCATCGTTGCGCTGCCGTTGTCGATGGCAATTGCCATTGCTTCAGGCGTGACGCCGGAGCGCGGGCTCTACACCTCGATCATTGGCGGATTCCTGGTCTCGGCGCTTGGCGGCAGCCGTTTCCAGATCGGCGGCCCGGCCGGCGCCTTCGTTGTGCTTGTGGCGGCGACGGTGGCGCGGGTTGGCGTCGACGGCTTGCTGCTGGCGACGATGATGGCCGGCGTGTTCCTGCTTGCCATCGGCTATCTCAGACTTGGCACCTACATCAAATTCATCCCCTACCCGGTGACCGTCGGCTTCACCGCCGGCATCGCTGTCATCATCTTCTCCGGCCAGATCGTCGAACTGTTCGGGCTGAAGCTCGCCGGCAAGGAGCCAGGGCCGCTGGTGCCGAAGCTGATGGCCATCGGCGAAGCGGCCGGAACAATCAACCTCGCCGCAACTGCGGTGGCGGCACTGACCATCATCACCATTGCGACGTTGAGGCGGTTTCGGCCGAAGTGGCCGGCTATGCTGATTGCCATCGGACTGGCATCCCTCGTCGTCGCATTGCTCGCCATGCCGGCCGAGACGATCGGCACGCGCTTCGGCGGCATCCCGCGCAGCCTGCAATGGCCGGCCTTCCCGCCGCTCAGCCTCGACAGGATAATCGACGTGCTGCCGGACGCCATCGCCTTTGCGCTGCTCGGGGCGATCGAATCGCTGCTGTCGGCCGTCGTCGCCGACGGCATGACCGGAAGGCGGCATCGCTCCAATTGCGAGTTGGTGGCGCAAGGCTTCGCCAATATCGCCTCCGCCTTGTTCGGCGGCATATGCACCACTGGCACCATTGCCCGCACCGCGACCAATGTACGGGCCGGCGCGCATGGACCGGTCTCAGGCATGATGCACTCGGCCATTCTGCTTGCTCTGATGCTGGTGGCGGCACCGCTGGCCAGCTATATCCCGCTTGCAGCACTTGCCGGCGTGCTGGCGGTGGTGTGCTGGAACATGTTCGAGAAACAGGCCTTCGCCACCTTGCTGCGCGCCTCGCGCGGCGATGCGCTGGTACTGATGGCGACGTTCCTGATCGTCATCTTCCGCGACCTGACCGAAGGCATCGTCGTCGGCTTCGCGCTAGGCTCGATCCTGTTCATCGACCGCATGGCCAAGAGCATCGCGGTGGAGGCGGACCATCAATCCTTGGTGCAGGAAGACGTCGCCGACCGAGCCAGCGCTTATGATTCCAGCGAGGCGAGCGATGCCGACACCGTGGTCTACCGGATATCGGGCGCCTTTTTCTTCGGCGCCGCCTCGACCGTCGGCACGGTGCTGGACCGCATCGCCGACCAGCGCAAGAACTTCATCCTCGACTGTTCGGCGGTGCCGTTCTTCGATTCGACGGCGGCCAATGTCATCGAGGGCGCGGCCCACAAGGCCAAGCGCGCCGGCGTTCGCTTTATTATCTCAGGCGCTTCACCGCAGACACGCCGCATGCTGATCAACCACGGTGTCAAGCGGCCGCTGGTGACTTATGCCGCATCGATCACGGATGCGCGGGCGCAGCTGAAGAAAGCCGCGCCTGTCGCCTGAGCTGGCAACTGCCGGCTTAGTCGAGGCCCAACGCTGAGACCTCGCCCTCGTTCATCAGCGGCACGAAGATTGTCGACTTGCCATCTGTGCCGATATCGGCGCTGCCCGGCTTGAACGTCGCAACCACTTGCGGCGTACCGCTGGCTTTGTAGCGGTAGAGCGTGCCGGTCATATAGGCAGTGGCGTAGATGCTGCCGCCGATGGCAACGACGCCATCGAGGTTGGCAAAGTTTTCCGCGCCAGCCAGAGGCGAAACGGCCTTGGTGGCGAGATCGACCGAGAGCAGGCCGCCCGGCTCCGCGGTGCTGAAGTCGGGCTTGATGCCCTTGCCCCACGAAGCGACGATCAGCCGGCGGCCATCGGCGAAGATGCCATTCGGCGAAGCGAGCGCCGCATCCTTGATGAACAGTTCGAGCCGGTCGCCGTCGATGCGATAGATCGTATCGGCAAGCATATCCGTGACGTAGACCTTGCCGGATGCATCAGCGGTCATGTCGTTGAGAAAGACAGCGTTCGGCACGTCGATCGTCGACGCTAGCTTGCCGCTTTGGAGATCGACGACGCGCACATGGGTGATGTCGGCGACGTAGAGTTTGCCGCCGGCAATCGCCATGCCCTTGGGCGCGTCCATGCCGTCGGTCCAGTGTTGCGTGACCAGCTTGCCGTCCATCGACAGAACCGACAGATAGCCGTTGCCGTCGGCTTCGCCGGGATTGCCGACGATGTTCGAGACGATAACGCGCTGGCCGGCGGCGTCGAACAGCGCCGATTCAGGTTGCTCGAGGCCGCCGGCGCGCCAGAGTTCAGCGGCCTGAACTGCGGGCGCAGTCGCGATGCCGAAGATGGCGAGAAGTATCGGTGTGAAGAGGCTTTTCATGGCTAGTCTCCTGTAATGGGCTGGCGGAGAGCTAGGCCTTTCGATACTTTTCGGGAAGATCTATCGGGACTAGTACCGAAGGTTGATACCAAATCGTGCAAAAGAGGTGCATCCCATGAACGGCCTGATCTTCGCCGCGCTGAAGCGGACGCTGAAGGCCAAGGGCGTGACCTACCGCGTCCTTGCCGAGCGAATGGGCGTTTCCGAGCCGACGGTGAAGCGCATTTTCCACGAGCGCAACTGCAAGCTCGACCGGCTGATGGAGATCTGCGCTGCCGCCGGCGTGGAGTTGGAGAACGTGCTCGGCTCTATGAACAGAGGACCAGGACCTGCCAACCACATCGCGCCGGAGATCGAGCGCAAGCTCGCCGGCCGGCCGGCACTGCTGTTCATCTTCGTCATGCTTTCGGAAAAATTTACGCCCGAAGGCATCATGCGCTCACAGGGGTTGAGCGAGGCTTCGATGTTCCTCTATCTGCGCGACCTCGAGGAGTTGGGGCTGGTCGCGCTCGGTCGCGGCCTGTCGGCCAGGCTGCTGGTCGAGACGCCAATCCAGTGGAATTTCGACGGGCCATTGCGACCACTGTTCGAGGTGACCAACAAGAACTTCATCGGCTGGGCCATCACCCATCTGGAGCGCGGGGCGACATTCGTCAGCTTCTCCAGGCGGATGCGGCCCGAGACGGCGGAAATGGTCAGGCGGGAGGCGGAGGAACTGGCCGAGCGCGCCAAATTGCTTGCGCATCACGATCAGCACACGACGCCGGAAGAGGGGTTGGTCGGCTACAAATGGACCTTCGCTTTCGGCGCGACGCCATTCCCGGCGATCATGCCGATCGGACCGCATCCGCGCGACGCAGGCGCGCGGGCGGACGATCGAGTTGCGCCCGCCGCAAACGGACGACGTCTGCCGGCGTAGGTCAAAACACAATCGCTGAACGACCACGTCCAGACCTTTGGCCGCGTCCGCATGCGATGCGGAGCTTGCAGCAGCCAATGCCGACCCCAGGTGGATGTGCAGGATTTCCTTGCGCGTGATCCCAAAGGATCGCGTCAGCCCACGCCAGGCGCGCCGGCGTCTTCGTGCGATACCGCTGTGAGATCGTCGCGCACCTTGCGGGCAAGCTTCCTTGTCGAGCGCTTCGGACGGTCGCCGAAAAGCTCGGCCGCCTCGGCGAGGCAGGTTTTTTTCAGGCTCTTTCCGAGCGCTTCAGCAGCTTGGCAAGCAACCGCGTGTCCTCAGGGGGACCGAGCGGCTGGTCCTCGGCATCGAGAAGCGCGCGCATGACGAACACGTCGTGCAGTTCGCCGAGCCGCTCGCCCAATTCATCGACGGCCTTGCGCCGGGCCTTGATCGGCGTCGGCCACAGCCGGCCGAGCAGCGACAGGTGCATGCCATGCGTCTTGGCCGCCTTGCGCAGGTCGTGAAAGTCATCGGCTTCGGCGCGCGAAGCCGCCTTGTCCAGCGCTTTCCTGGCGCGGCGCAAAGTGGCGCGCGCGCCTTCGGCGAGCACGTCGGCAGCCTGCTCCGGCTGGTCGGGCAGAGCGAGCTTGTCGATCCGGCCGACACCTTCCTCGCAAGCGGCGATCGCCGCGCCTATCGCAGCATCGAGGCCTGCTCCGCCATGCAGTTCATGCAGGCGCGCGACGAGCCGGTCGCGAACGGCATCGAGACCACCGCCGGCACTTTGCTCGGGAAAGCTTGCCGCTAGCCGGTCGATTGTTTCCACCAGTGCGGTCGCCTCGCGCGGGCCGGCAAGCAGGGCCGCCACCTGGCGGTAGCATTGATTCTCAGTCACGCAGAATGTTTCGTCTCCGGAACGGACAAGGCGCAGCAAGGCGCGGACGTTCTTCAGCCGTTTGCGACAGTTGTGCAGCCCCTGTTCGGGCCTGTCACGCGCGGCGTCCAGATGGACAAGCGCCTTGCCGATCTCCTCGGCGAGAATGCGTCTGATCTCGCCGGTCAGCGACATGTGCGGATCGATACGAAAGCTCATGCGACGATCTCCGAAATCCCCCCAAGGGCGAGCGACGCGTTGTAAAATCTCGGCTCGCCGGTGACTTCGCGGCCGAGCCAATCTGGCAGCATTTCGTCCGGTACATCCTCCGGCGTCTCGAGTTCGGCGATCACCAACCCCGCAAGCGTCCCGCCGAAGACATCGACTTCGTAGAGATAGCCGCGGTGTCTAACATGATGGCGTGTCTTCTCGATGACATGTCCGATGGCAAAGGCCTGCATCTCCTGCGCCTCCGCCAAAGGCACCGGATATTCGAATTCATCGCGCTGGCGTGCCTGGCTGCCGAACTTGAGCGTCAGCTTGGCGACGGCATCATTGCTGATGCGCACACGCACCGTACGGCTGGGTTCGGCGACAAGGTAGAATTGACGGATATGAATGTCCGCCTCGACCATTGCCCGCCATTCCTCACCTGAGACCAGGAATTTACGCTCGATTTCCTTGCCCATGGCCATGCACTAGAGCGCGCACGGCCAGAGTTGGCAAGCCGCTTGATCGCAGTTGACTTTAATCATTCGATTGATTAAATTGTCGATGATGATCAAATCGCCCAGCGCCAGCAGCCTTCCTCATGAGGCGCCCAAGACCGCCGCAGATATGACGCGGACGGCACTCGTGCGCGCGGCGCTGAAGCTGTTCGGACGCCAGGGTTTCGACGGCACGTCGACGCGCCAGATCGCGGCTGAGGCCAAGGCCAATATCGGCTCGATCGCCTATCATTTCGGCGGCAAGGAAGGGCTCCGCAACGCGGCAGCCGACTACATCGTCGACACCATCCAGACCGTTGCCGGCCAGGCGATTGGCAATCTGCAGGCGCCGGTCGCGGCATTGGCGGACACCGAGGCCGCGCGGGCACATTTAGCCGTCGCACTGGAGCGCATGGTCGCCTTCATCGCGGCAAGGCCGGAAGCCGGCGAGATTGTACAGTTCGTCCTGCGCGAGCTGTCGCATCCTACCGCGGCGCTCGACCGTATCTATGACGGCGTGTTCGAACCGGCGCATCGCCGGCTCTGCCTCATCTGGGAACAGGCGACGGGCGAGCCGGCCGAGAGCGAGCGCACAAAACTCACCGTATTCACGCTGATCGGCCAGGTCGTCTATTTCCGCATCGGCCGCGAGGCGGTTATGCGCCGGATGGGCTGGCGCAAGATCGGCGATGATGAGGCCGGCAAGATCGCGGCAACAATAACCGACAATCTCAGCGCGATTTTAGCTCGGCGCGATTTGGCTGTCCGGAAGGATCGTGGATCATGAGCCTGCTCTGTTCTTTGCCGCTTGCCGCCCAGCTTTTCAGCGCCTGCGCGCCGGCAGCACCGCTCGCCGTCGGCTACGTCGAGGGCGACTACGTCCTGCTCGCGCCGATCGAGGTGGCGCAGGTCGAGACGATTGCGGTCAAGCGCGGCGACCGCGTCACGCCCGGCACGCCGGTGGTGACGCTGGAAAACGCCGACGCCAAGATCGCCATCGCACAAGCCGAGGCGGCCCTTGCGCAGGCCCAGGCGCAACTTGCCGACCTGCAGGTCGGCAAGCGGCCGGAAGAGATTGCGGTGCTCAAGGCGCAGGTCGACATGGCCAAGGCGCAAGCCGCCGACGCCAAACGCCGTTACATCCGCGCCAGCGATCTGTTCAAACGCGGCACCGGCACACAGGCGGACTACGACACGGCTTCCGCGACGCTGGAGACGGCCAACGCGCAGGTCGGCCAGGCGGAGGCTAATCTCGCCGTCGGCGGCCTGCCGGCACGGCCCGAGACGATCAAGGCCGCCGACAATCAGGTCAGGCAGGCGCAGTCGGCGCTGGAGCAAGCGCAATGGCGGCTGTCGAAGCGCGTGCTGACGGCGCCCTCGCCCGGCCGGGTCAACGATGTCATCCGCTATCCTGGCGACACGGCCGGGCCGACCGCGCCGGTCATCTCCATACTGCCGGATGGCGCGGTGAAGCTTAGCGTCTATGTGCCGGAAAGCGCGTTCTCTTCGGTCGATGTCGGCACGCTGCTCAACGTCCATTGCGACGGTTGCGGATCGGGCGTGAAGGCTCGCGTCAGCTACGTGTCACCGGATCCGGAATTCACGCCGCCGGTGATCTACTCGCTCGAGACCCGGCAAAAGCTAGTCTATCTGGTGGAAGCGCGGCCGGAGGGCGACGCCAGCGCATTGCAGCCCGGGCAGATCGTCGACGTCGATCTGGCGGACATCGGAAAATGAACGTCATCGACGTGCATGGCCTGGTCAAGCGCTTCGGTGACAAGACCGTCGTCGACCATGTGACGATGACGGTGGCCGAGGGCGAGATCGTCGGCTTCCTCGGGCCGAACGGCTCAGGCAAGACGACGACCATCCGCATCATGTGCGGCTTGCTGACGCCGGATGAGGGCGAAGGCACGGTTCTGGGCTTCGACATTCGCACCGACAGCCTGCGGATCAAGCGCGAAGTCGGCTACATGACACAGAGATTCTCGTTCTACGAAGACCTCACGATCGGCGAGAATCTCGAATTCGTGGCACGGCTTTACCGGCTGAAGCCGCTCGACGGGCATGTGGCTAAGACGCTTGAGGAGCTCGGCCTGACATCGCGCAAGAACCAGCTGGCCGGTACGCTGTCCGGCGGCTGGAAGCAGCGGCTGGCGCTGGCCGCCTGCATCATGCACAAGCCGAAATTGCTGCTGCTCGACGAGCCGACGGCGGGCGTCGATCCGAAGGCCAGACGCGAATTCTGGGACGAGATCCACCGGCTGGCGAGCGGCGGCCTGACCGTGCTGGTCTCCACCCATTACATGGACGAAGCCGAGCGCTGCCACCGCATCAGCTACATCTCCTACGGCAAGATGCTGGCCACTGGCACGGTCGAGGACGTGGTGAGGAATGCCGGGCTGACCACCTTCGTCCTGCAAGGGCCACGGCTCGATCAGGTCGCGGCCGCACTTCATGGCCGCCACGGCGTCGACCAGGTGGCGCCGTTCGGGGCGACGCTGCATGTCGTCGGTTCCGACAGGAAGGCGCTTCAGGCAGCGCTTGCCGATGTCGAGAAGGAGCACAAGGGCGTCACGGTATCGCCCGGCGAGACCAGCCTGGAGGATGTGTTCATCCAGTTCATGTCCGGTTCGAAGGACAACATGGGATGAAGAACGGGATAAACAGCATCTTTTCCTTCGCCAGGCTAGGCGCGCTGCTGATCAAGGAGTTCATCCAGATGCGGCGCGACCGCATCACCTTCGCCATGATGCTCGGCGTGCCGCTGATGCAGCTGGTGCTGTTCGGCTATGCCATCAACAACGATCCGAAGAGCCTGCCGGCGGCGCTGGTGGCGATGAGCAGCGATCCTTACACGCGGGCCATGGTTTCGGCGCTGCAGACCACCGGCTATTACCGCTTCGACCATGTAGCGCAAAGTGCCGCCGAAGCCGAATTCCTGATGGCGCGCGGCGATGTCGCCTTCGTCGTCACCATTCCCGCCGATTTTGCCCGACGGGTCGAGCGCGGCGACAGCCCGCAGATCCTGATCGAGGCGGATGCAACCGACCCGGCCGTCGCCAGCGGCGCCATCTCGACGCTCGGCACCGTCGCCAACCAGGCGCTGCTCAGGGCACGCGGCATGCAGGAGACGGCGGCTGAAGCTGCCCGGGGCCAGCTCCAGGTGGTAGTACACCGGCGCTACAATCCGGAAGCCGTCTCGCAGTACAACATCGTGCCCGGTCTGCTCGGCGTCATCCTGCAGATGACGATGGTGATGATGACCTCGATCGCGCTGACGCGCGAGACCGAGCGCGGCACGATGGAGAACCTTCTGGCGATGCCGTCCAGCCCGCTCGAGATCATGCTGGGCAAGGTGCTGCCCTATCTGGCGGTCGGCGCCGTGCAGGTGGTGGTGGTGCTGGCGGCCTCGAAGCTTCTGTTTGCCATACCCTTCACCGGATCTATGTCGCTGCTGTTGACGGCGGTTCTGATCTTCGTCTTGGCGCTGGTGCTGCTCGGCTACACGATTTCGACGATCGCCCGCACGCAGATGCAGGCCCTGCAGCTCACCTTCTTCTTCTTCCTGCCGTCGATCATGCTGTCCGGCTTCATGTTCCCCTATCGCGGCATGCCGGACTGGGCGCAGGTTTTCGGCGAAGTGCTGCCGCTGACGCATTTCCTGCGCATTATCCGCGCGGTGATGCTGAAGGGCGCCGAGCTGCCGGCAGTGGCAACGGAGATCGGCTGGCTGGTGGTGTTCGTGGCGCTGTTCGCCGGCGTTGCGCTGGTGCGGTTCCGCCGGACGCTGGATTAGGGTCGACGCAATCAGCTTGCGCAAATGATCGAGAATCACACGGCCTTGGCCTGGCCCGGGACCGGTGTCAATTCAGGTGCATTGAGCCCTTCGAAGGGATCGCGCCAGGCATCGATTTCTTCAAGCTGCCGATACCAGCGGCCGACCGAGGGATAATCGTCGAGAGGCAATCGGGCGACGTCGTTGAAGGGCAGAAACGTCGCCATTCGAAAGTCGGCGTAGGAAACCGAATTTCCGACCAGCCATTCTCGCTGGGAAAGCTCAGCATCAAGTATTGCAGCGGCGGTACTGAAGTCCCTCAGGCCCTCCTCAACTCGTGCCTGATCGATCGGGCCGAGCCCATAGCGCTGTTTGGTCCCGCGTTCGAAATGAACGACATCGCAGGCTCTTGCGAAGTTCTCTTTGCCCCAACTCAGCCATCGGATCATCTCCGGCTCGTCGTCGCCGGTGCGCCAAAAATGCGAATGCGTGTCGCGTGAAAGCCGGCAGGCTATCGCATCGGCCTCCCAGAGGCTTTTTCCCAAGTCCACAAGGATGGGCAATGAAAGATTTGGATTGAGCGGCCGAAAGCGCTCGGCCTGCCCCGGAGCGAAGGGGGAGGCGAATTCAAACTCGACCTTGGCATTGAGATAACGTGCCACGGCGACCGCGAGGCGAGGATTGGGATTGCGGCTGAAGAACAGTTTCATTGATCTCAGTCCTTGAATGGGACCGGTTCGACCGGACGCAACGGAGGCTCGAGCGCCTCGAACCTGCGCATGACCTGCAACTGGTTGCTATCTTAGCTGGCAGCAATGATCTCGGCATAGGTGCTGAAATCGACATTGCCGCCGGACAGCACCACGGCCACGCATTTCCCGGTAAGGTCGATCTCGCCTGACGACAGCGCGGCCAAGCCGACGCAGCCGCCAGGTTCGACCACCAGCTTCAGGCAAGCCATCGCGTCGCGCGTCGCCTGAGCCACCGCCTTGTCGGAAACGGCGATGGCGCCCGCGAGATTCTTGCGGTTGATCTCGAAAGTGATCGCACCCGGCTCGGCGACGAGAAGGGCATCGCAGATCGAGGTGTGGCCGGGCGTGTTCGACACCCTGGCGCCTTTGATCAGCGAGCGGCGTGTGTCGTCGAAATGCTCGGGCTCCACGGCCCAGACGGCGGTGTCCGGCGAGGCGTCCTTGATCGCGATCGAAATGCCGCTGCTCAACCCGCCGCCGCCGCAGGGAACCACCACCGCATCGAGGCTGACGCCAAGCGCTTTTGCTTGGCGCATCAATTCGAGGCCGATCGTGCCCTGGCCGGCGATGATGGCCGGATCGTCATAGGGCGGCACCAGGACCATGCCCTTTTCCACGTAAGAACGGACAGCGGCAGTGCGATCGTCGCGGACCCGGTCGAAGGTGATCACTTCGGCGCCCATCTTCCTGACATTGCCGACCTTCATCGCCGGCGCATCGGCAGGCATGGCGATGATGGCCTTGACGCCGAACATCGCCGCTGCGGCGGCAACGCCTTGCGCGTGATTACCCGACGAGAAGGCGACGACGCCGCGGGCGCGTTCTTCCGCCGAGAGCGAGGAGAGCTTGTTATATGCACCGCGGAACTTGAACGAGCCGGTGCGCTGCAACGTCTCCGGCTTGAACAGGATCCTGGCGCCGAAGCGCTTATTCAACTCCGGCGATTCGATCAGCGGCGTTTCGACGATCAGTCCGGACAATCGCGCTGCTGCGCTGTGAATATCGGCGATGCCGGGAGGGGTGGTCATGGCTAGGGTCCTGCAAGAAATGAGACCGCCTATGGTGCACGGAAAGGGAGGCCGCGCACCAATGAAAAAATGTGACCGTTACAATTCGACTTGGAGGCAGGAGTGGGGCGTGACTGTCACCCACCGCCGCCTCCACCCTCCGCTATGCATTCGTCACTTCAATCGACAAATCGTTGCCTGACCCGGCATTGCCGGCCGCTCCTCATCCCAACAGCGTCTTTTGCCGTTTGGGGCCGCCCATCTTGCGCCAGGTGTTGAAGCGATGGGTGGCAGCAGCGAAGGAGATCTTCATCTGCTGAGCAACCGAATAGCGCGACTTACCCTCGTCGAACAGGCGATAGCAGCACTCGACGCCCTCCTCGGTCAACTTGCCGTCGGGAGCTTTGTTGTGCGGATTGGCGGGATCGAATTTTTCGACCTGCTGCTCGACCAACCCTTTCAGGCGCTGCAAGTCCGCCTCGATGTTAGCGATCAGGTCGAGAACCGGCTTGGGGTCAAACGGCTGCTGTTGCTCCGGCATCTGCGGGTTCCTTTCTCTTGGTTCAGATTCGATTATATAGGTGAACGTTCGCCGATAGCAAACGGTGCCTCGTTCGGTTTCGACGTCGATACTTTTGAGCAGATGAATGGAGCGGGCGCGATTGACCGAGGATGTGCGAAGCTCTAGTTTAGAACTATTCTAAACTGGGGTGAATTTCTCATGCTTTCCCGCGTTTTCGGCTTCGGCCGCCGTCCGTTTGAATCTCTCTCGGAGCAGGAGATCCTGGCGCTCGCAATCTCCTCCGAGGAGGATGACGGGCGCATCTATCGCGCCTATGCCGACGGGCTGGCGGAAAGCTTTCCGCAATCGGCCAAAGTGTTCGAGGAGATGGCGGAGGAAGAGGACGGCCATCGCGACGCGCTGATCGAGCTTTACCGAAAGCGTTTCGGCGAGCGCATACCGCTGATCCGGCGCGAGCATGTGAAGGGCTATTACGAACGCAAGCCGGACTGGCTGGTGAGGCCGCTCGGTATCGATCATGTGCGCAGCCAAGCCGAGGCCATGGAGCGGCAGGCCTACCTGTTCTATATCGAGGCGGCCAAACGCACAGGCGATGCCTCGACGAGAAAGTTGCTCGACGATCTGGCGGTGGCCGAACAGGGCCACGAGACACTGGCGCAGCGGCTGGAGCAAAAGCATATATCGGGCGCGGTCAAGGACGAAGAGGCGGCGGCCGAGCAACGTCAGTTCATCCTCACCTACGTGCAGCCCGGGCTGGCCGGGCTGATGGATGGCTCGGTGTCGACGCTGGCGCCGATCTTTGCCGCGGCCTTTGCCACGCACGACACGTTCCAGACCTTTCTGGTCGGGCTTGCCGCCTCGATCGGCGCCGGTATCTCGATGGGATTCACCGAAGTGGCCTCCGACGACGGCAAGCTATCCGGCCGCGGCTCGCCGGTAAAACGCGGGCTGACCGTCGGCGTCATGACGACGCTGGGCGGGCTCGGGCATGCGCTGCCCTATCTCATCCCGCTTTTCTGGACGGCGACAATCGTCGCCGCGGTCGTGGTGTTCTTCGAACTTTGGACGATCGCCTTCGTACAGAACCGCTACATGCAGACGCCATTCTGGCGCGCCGCCTTCCAGGTGGTGCTGGGCGGCGCGCTGGTGTTTGCGGCAGGGGTGCTGATCGGGAATGCATAGCAGTCGCTACCCATTCACCGCCCGGCTGTCTGCTGGCGCCTCGGCGCGTTCGGTCAGGCCGTAGTCGCGCATGACATGGGCGATGCGCAAACGGTAGCCGGCAAAGATGCTGCTGCGCCCAGCCCTCTGCGCCTGCCGATGTTCCTGCGTGTTGCGCCAGGCCTTCACCGCATCCTCGTCGCGCCAGAAGGACAGCGACAGGATGCGGTTCGGATCGGCAAGGCTCTGGAAGCGCTCGATCGACAGGAAACCGTCGATGCCGTCGAGCAGTGGGCGCAGATCGGCGGCGATGCCGAGATAGGCATCGCGCATGCCCGCCGCCGGCTCGACCTCGAAGATGACGGCGATCATGGCTTCACCAAAGAAGCATGTGGCCCGGACGCCAGCTTGAGGAAGACGCGGTCCTCCTTCAGGATAAATTTTTCCCGCCGGGCGAACTCGTAATTCGCCTTGCCGGCGGGATCGGCGGCGAGCCGGGCGCGGTAGGCTTCGTAGGCCGCAAGACTGTCGATGTTATAGGCGGCATAAGCCGTAGTGGCCGAGCCTTCGTGCGGCGCGAAATAGCCGATCAGATCGGCGCCGCAGCGCGGGATCGCCTGCCCCCAATTACGTGCATATTGCTCGAACGCCGCCTTGCCGAACGGATCGATCTCGTAGCGGATGAAGCAGGTGATGGTCATTTTCGCCTCCTTGGCGGTGGATGTTTTCTGGCGGTCACAGTTCGAGCCGGGTCGAAACGTTCCGAAGATCGATATGCTAGGCAATTCGCTGGACGTCAGGTTTGCCAGAAGGATTTCGCGCATTCGCGGCGGACGTCTTCGGGTGTCAAGCCAAGGTCACGCAGCAGATGATCGTCGATCTCGGCGAGGTCGAGACGCTGCAAATGACGGTCGTACCACCGCTTCAGGAGCCGCAGCCGCAGGCGGCGCAAGACAATGAACGGGAACGGCCGGCGAGCAGGCGCGGCGCCGAGAATGGTCCTTGCAGGCATTGTCGTCTCCTTGATTTGCATGGAGATTAATGCTTGTCTGACGAGGATGCTTCGATGAGGAACGAACCATGCGCGAAGGACCTGACATAGCCCGCATTGCCAGCCTGGTGGGCGATCCGGCGCGGGCAAACATGCTGTCCGCACTGATGGGCGGCACGGCACTGACGGCGAGTGAACTGGCACTCGAGGCCGGCGTGTCGCTTCCGACAGCGAGTTCCCATCTGTCGAAACTGATGGAAGGCGGGCTGCTGACGCTGGCGAGCCAGGGACGGCATCGCTACTACGGCCTCGCCGGCCCGCAGGTAGCAGGCATGATTGAGGCGATCACCGGTGTTGCCGCCGCGGTCGGGCCGCAACGAGTGCGGCCTGGCCCACGCGACGCCGCCATGCGCGTGGCGCGGGTCTGCTACGACCACCTCGCCGGCGAGCAGGCGGTGGCGATGCTGGACCGTCTCGTCGCCCGACAAGTGCTCCTGCGCAATGATGAGGAGATCCGGCTTGGGCCGTCGGCCGCCTCGCATTTCGCCGCGATCGGCATCGATGTCGAGGGCAAGGCGCGGCGACCGGTGTGCCGGGCCTGCCTCGACTGGAGCGTGCGGCGTTCGCACCTCGCCGGCACGCTGGGCGCCGCCATTCTCGATAAGATCCTCGCCGAGAAATGGGCGCGGCGCGAGAAGGACAGCCGTGCGGTAATCTTCTCGCCGACAGGCAAGCAGGCGTTCGAGAAGACGTTTCTCGCCTGACGGCTCGCTTCGACGCACCAGAACGGCTCGCCGTCTCCACGGAAACGCCGAACCGCTCTATCTTTTTTGTTTTGACGCAATTCCGGACGGAAAATCGTTCCACACACTTTTCCTGGAATTGCTCTAGCCGCGCTTGAGCGGCTTGGCCTGCTTGAAAAAATCCTCCCAGGGATCGGCTTGCCCAAGCCGCTTCAGCGTCGTCTTGTCGCCGATCGGAAAGGCGTTCGGCGGTAATCCGGCCTCGATTTCCGCCCAGGTCACCGGCATTGATACAGTGGCACCTTTTTTGGCGCGCGACGAATAGGGCGCGACCGTGGTCGCGCCACGGCCATTACGCAGATAATCGACGAATATCCTGCCGGTGCGCGCCTTCTTCGACAACGTCGCCGTGTAGCGGTCGGGTGCGGCTTGCTCGAGCGCTCGGGCGAACTCATGGGCGAAGCCTTTGACCTCGTCCCAGTCCGCCGACGGCTTCAGCGGGACGAGGACATGATAGCCCTTGCCGCCCGAGGTCTTGACGAAATTAGGCAGGGACAGTTCGTCGAGCCGGCTGCGGATGTCGAGCGCCGCGGCACGCACCGCCTTCACGTCGACACCCTCGTCGGGATCGAGATCGAAGATGATCTGGTCTGGTTTTTCCAGCTCGTCCGTGGTCGAGCCCCAGATGTGGATCTCGACGACGCCGAGTTGAACGAGGGCCACGACACCGTCGAAATCGCGGATGAACAATATCTCCTCGCCGTCGGTGGGATCCTTCATCACGGCGATCTTGTCGTGCATGCCGGCCGAGGCATGCTTCTGGAAGAACCGTTGGCCGCCAACACCGTCCGGCGCCCGCACGAGGCTGAGCGGCCGGTTGATGACGAATTGCTTCATGCGCGGCCAGACCAGCGCGTAGTGATCGACCAGATCCTGCTTCGATACGTTCTCCTCGGGCCACAGAAGCTTGTCGGGGCGGGACAGCGTAACCGAGGTTTTCGCCGTGGCCGCGGGTTTGGCGGGCTTTGGCTTCGACTCTGCCGGGGCTGAGCGTGCTTTCGGTTTCTCCTGCACGACTTCCTCCGCCGGCTTGTCCTCGCGCAATCCCTGGAACGACGCGTGGCGTATTATACGGTCCGACGTCCAACTGCGAAACTCCACTTCGCCGACAAGTTCGGGCTTGACCCAGACCAGCCCCTTACCCCTTGGCACCGCCCTGTCGAAGGGCGAGGTTGTCGTCTTCAGCGCATCAAGCCTCTTCTTCAGCTCGTTGGTGCTTTTGGCCGTGAAGCCGGTGCCGACGCGGCCGGCATAGCGCAGCTTGCCGCCCTCGTGATAGCCGACCAGCAGCGAGCGCAGGCCCCGCCCGGTCTTGTCCGACGGCATGTAGCCGCCGATGACGAATTCCTGGCGCGCCGTACATTTCGACTTCACCCAGGACGGGACCCGGCCGCTGCGGTAGGGCGCATCGGCGCGCTTGGAGACGACGCCTTCGAGCCCCAGCCGGCAAGCATGCTCCAGCATGATCTTGCCGGGCTCGGCAAAGTGGTCGCTGAAGCGCACGGCCTGATCCTCGGCCTGTCCGGCGAGCAAAGTGCGCAGCCTTTCCTTGCGCTCGACCAGCGGCTCGGAACGGATATCCTCACCGTTGAGACGCAACAGGTCGAAAACGTAGTAGATGAAACGATCCGTGCGGCCCGCCGACAGATCTTGCTGCAGCAGCGAGAATGACGACACGCCATTATCCGCCAGCACGACGATTTCGCCGTCGATGATAGCATCGGTGCATTTCAGGCCGCCAAGTGCCGCGACAATTGCGCCACCGAATTTGTCGGTCCAGTCGAGGCCGGCGCGTGTCAAAAGCCGCACCTCGGTGCCGGCAAGCTGCGCCTGCATGCGATAGCCGTCGAACTTCACCTCATGCAGCCAGTCCTTGCCGGGCGGGGCGTCCCGCTCCAGTGTTGCGAGCGCCGGTTCGATGAATTCGAGCCGCCTTGCCGCGACGGCCTTCGCCTTGCTGGCGGCCGGCCTGTCGGACTGCCAGACGCTTGGCTTCTTGCCGTCGGCGGTCTTGCCTTCGCCGACCTCCTCGATGGTCAGGCCGGATTTCACCGATTGCGGCGCCTCCTGCAAAATGTCCTCGCCCGGACGCGCGGCGGCATCGTCGGATTTGATCAGCAACCAGTTGTCACGCTTTTCGCCCGGACGCGGCTTCAGCCGCACCAGATGCCAGGCGCCATGCAATTTGTGGCCATGCAGTTCGAAACTGATGTGGCCTTTCTTCATCGCCTTTGCCGGGTCGCCATCGGGGACCCAAGTTCCCTCGTCCCAGACAATGACCGAGCCGCCGCCATATTGGTCCTTCGGGATAGTGCCTTCAAACGGCGCATAGTCGATCGGGTGGTCCTCGACATGCACGGCGAGCCGCTTTTCGTGCGGGTCGAGGCTCGGGCCCCGCGTCACTGCCCAGCTCCACAGCACGCCGCCATGCTCGAGACGAAGGTCGTAGTGGAGCCTGGTGGCGGCATGCTTGTGGATGACGAAGATGCCACCTGGCTCGGCTTTCTTGCCGCGCGAAACCTTGCCGGCCGGTTCGGTGGTCTTCTTGAAATTGCGCTTGGCGTGATACTGCTCGAGGCTGGCCATGGTCCGATCCTAAGCAGATTTGCGCCGAGCGGCTTTGGACTTGGCGCCCTTTGCCGGGCGTCCGCCCTTTGCCGGCGCACCGGCTTCCGACGAAAGGCTCTTCTTCAGTGCATCGAAGAGATTGACGACGTTGGAGGGCCGTGGTTCCGCCTTTGTCTTCGGTGCCTTCCTGCCGGCCTTCTTGGCGCGGACCAGCTCGATCAGGGCGTTTTCGTATTTGTCCTCGAATTCGGAAGGATCGAACTTCGCCTGTTTCTCATCGACGATGTGTTCGGCCAGCCTGATCATTTCGGCGTCGGTCTTCACCGACTTGATGTCGCCGAACACCATCTCGGGCCTGCGAACCGTATCGCCATAGCGCAGGGTCGTCAGCAGCAGACCCTTGCCCAACGGCTCGATGACCACCGGACGTTCGCGGCGATAGAGCACGATACGGGCCAGCCCCGCCGTCTTCTTGGCGGCCATGGCGTCGCGGATGACGGCGAAGGCCTCTTCCGAGACCTCGTCCGCAGGCGTCACATAATAGGGCGTATCGAGATAGATCTGCTGGATCGAGGATTTTTCGATAAAACCATCGAGGCTCATCGTGTGCGAGGATTCAATCTGCACGGCTTCGATCTCCTCCTCCTCGATTTGGACGAAGTCGCCGTCGCCGATCTCGTAGCCCTTGATCTCGTCGCCTTCATCGAGCGGCTTGCCGTTGGCCGAATCGACATAGACGCGCTTGACGGTATTGCCGGTCTTGCGGTTGAGCACGCGGAACGAGACTTTCTCCGCCTGGGTGACGACATTGGTCAGTTCGACGGCGCAAGTGACCAGCGAAAGCTTGAGATATCCTCTCCAGGCGGGGCGCGGCGCCATGACAAACTCCCTGCGCGACAAGGTTCAACCGATAACGGCGTTCAACCGAGAACGGCCAAAGCCCGTTCCGGTTCCGGCGGCGCAAAAAGGCAAGTCCGGGCTTTCAGCCCGGCCTTGCCTCGAACTCAATTCTCTATCGCTGCCCTACTCGGCGGCTTGCAGGTTGATCTTGCTTTCCGCTATCTCGGTAAGCTTACGGTCGGTCGCCTGTTCCTCCTTGAGATTGTTGGCCAGCACATTGGCGCAGTCGCTGCGGCCCAGTTGCTTGGCCCAGGCAATCAAGGTGCCGTAACGTGTCATCTCATAATGCTCGACCGCCTGGGCCGAGGCGATCAGCGCAGCGTCGAGGACCTCCTTGTCGGCGATGTCGCCGCTGATGTCGTCGGCCTCTTCGAGAATGCCGTCGATGGCCGGGCAGTCGACCTGCTTGGCCTTCACGCCGTGCAGTTCGAACACCTGCTCGACACGCTGGATATGACCCTTGGTCTGGGCGAGATGTTTCTCAAAGCCGGCTTTCAGCTGCGGATCACTCGCCTTGTCGATCATCTTCGGCAGCGATTTCTCGATCTGTTTTTCAGCGTAATAGATGTCGCGCAGCGTGTGCACGAACAGGTCATCGAGTGTTTTGATATCCTTCGAAAAGAAGCCCATGGCCTTTGCCTTTCCATTGCTCTTGCAGTTTCGGATTTTTGGCTGCGGCCCAACCCGAGCACCACAGCCTGCGGAACCGGTTCGTCCCGGCACTGGGAAATCAACGTGCGGCTGACGGGCGGGTTCCTGGTTTTCCGGCCGCGTGCACGGAAATTTCGCGGTCCAGCAAAAAGCTGAAACAAAATCGCGTCTCAGCGACATTCAGGCGAAACATATGTGATGCAAAAGTCACACTGGGCGAAATGCCGACGGACTGCATGGAAACACCGCGAATCAGCCGCATTCCAGCCATGAACGAAGGCATTTTCGACCAGAGATTAACATCGCGTTCACCGACTATTCACGCCTGGACGCTATGATCCCCGCAATTCGGAAGGGACATCCGAAACGGGATAGGGACCGAGTAAAATGAGCTTCTGGAATCACATCGCCGGCTATGCTGCCGCCATCCGCGAATTCGTCGCACCGACCTATCGGCCCGAGCGCTATTACATGCGCGGCCCAGGCCCCGCCTGCGCGCGCCGTGGCAACACGCTTGGGATCAGCGTGCACTGATGATGAGCATGGAGAGCCGTCACGACAGCCGGATATGCCGGCCCGATGCCGACAATCGGTCAACGACCTATCGCGCCGAGCGCCCTGCGCTGACCGACAGACGGCGTGCGACAACGCCAAGCCTTCAGCAGTTCGGGCTTTGATCCAGCCGTCGGCAGGTCTAGTGTCGCGTGACACCAGCTGCCGGGCGTCACGTGATCGTCAAGCCGAACCATTCTCCTGAGCCGCCAGAATTCGAATCACGTCGCCCGTTGATCGTGTTCGACGGTATTTGCGTGTTGTGCTCGGGCTTTGTGCGCATGGTGGTGAAGCTCGACCGCAAGGGCCGCTTCCATTTCGCAACGGCGCAGTCGCCCTTCGGCGAGATGCTGTTCAAGAAATCCGGGCTGCGAACGGATCGCTACGAGACCAATCTCGTCATCGTCGATGGCGCCGCTTTCACCCGCCTGGACAGTTTCGTTGCCGTCATGGCCGAACTCGGCTGGCCGTGGCGGGCGGCGCTGATCCTGCTGCTGTTGCCGCGCCCACTTCGCGACTGGCTCTACGACCGCATCGCAAAGAACCGCTATGCCCTGTTCGGCAAGAAGGACAATTGTGAAATCCCTTCCGCCGAGGTGAGGGCAAGGTTGATCGGCTAGGCTCATTGCCGTGGCCGGGAGCGGCGCGGGGCATTTTGGGGGAACTGCGGATGAAGGTTCTTGTCGTCGGCGGCTATGGCACCTTTGGCGGTCGCACCGTCGAGCTTTTGGAAGGCGAACCGCGTCTGATCCTCTTCGTCGCCGGGCGCTCGCTTGCCAAGGCTGACGCTTATTGCAACAGGCGTGCGCCGACAGCAGCCCGGCTGCAGCCGGCCCTGTTCGACCGTGACGGCGATCTCGCCGCGCAACTCGCTGCATTTGAGCCTGATATTGTAGTCGACGCGAGCGGCCCGTTCCAGGCCTATGGCGAGGGACGCTATCGCCTGATCGAGGCCTGCATCGCCCGGCGCATCAACTATCTCGATCTAGCCGACGGCTCGGATTTCGTCGCCGGCGTCTCTGCGTTCGACGAGGCGGCGCGAAATGCAGGGGTTTTCGCGCTGTCCGGCGTCTCGAGCTTTCCGGTGCTGACGGCCGCGGTTGTGCGCCGCCTGTCGTCGGACCTGACGCGGGTCGACGGCATTCGCGGCGGCATCGCGCCGTCGCCCTTTGCCGGTGTCGGCGGGAACATCATTCACGCTATCGCCGGTTATGCTGGTCAGCCGGTGCGGCTTGTTCGCAATGGCCGTCCGGAACAAGGCCGTCCGTTCACCGAACAACTGCGCTACACCATCGCGCCGCCGGGCCGGCTGCCGCTTCGATACACGCTGTTTTCGCTTGTCGACGTTCCCGACCTGCGCGCCTTAGCCGAACTTTGGCCGGAGGCGAGGACCATCTGGATGGGAGCCGGGCCGGTACCCGAGTTGCTGCACCGCGCCCTGATCTGCCTCGCCTGGCTGGTGCGCGCCGGATTGATCGGTTCGCTTTTGCCGCTGGCGCCGCTGATGCATCAGGCAACGAACCGGCTGCGCTGGGGCGAGCATCGCGGCGGCATGTTCGTCGAGGTGGAGGGATCTGACCGGGCGCGCGCCATCGTCAAGCGCTCGTGGCATCTCTTGGCCGAGGGCAATGATGGGCCGCTGATCCCGTCGATGGCGGTCGAAGCGCTGGTCCGCAAAGCGCTGGCCGGACATCAGCCCGCGCCGGGCGCACGGGCGGCGGTGCGCGATTTGGAGCTCCGGGATTATGAAGCGCTGTTCGCCGGCAAGACAATCTACACCGGGTTCAGGAATGAGCCCGCTGACAGGGACAAGTCGCTTTATACCGTCTTGCTCGGCGACGCCTGGCATGGCCTGCCCCGGGAAATCCGCGCCATGCACGATTGCACAACAATGGCGGCAGGCCGCGCGCGCGTCGAACGCGGGCGCAATGTTCTTGGCCGGCTAATGGCCCGGATGGTCGGCTTCCCCGGGGCAAGCGAGGACATCCCGGTTCATGTCCGCTTCGACACCGAGAAGGACGGCGAGACCTGGACGCGGACATTCGGCAAGCACAGTTTTTCGAGCCTACAGTTCGCAGGCCGGGGTCGATCGCAGCGCCTGCTGTGCGAACGCTTCGGCCCGCTGACCTTCGCGATGGCGCTGGTTGCGGAGGACGGCCGGCTGGCGCTGGTCTTGCGCCGCTGGAGCTTTTTTGGCCTGCCGCTGCCGATGTGGCTCGGTCCACGCTCGACTTCCTACGAAACGGTGGAGGATGGCCGCTTCCGCTTCCACGTCGAGATCTCGCATCCACTTGCCGGCATGATCGCCTGCTACCGCGGCTGGCTGGAGCCCTCCGGCCCGCACGGCTCCAGCGAGATCGTGTCGCCTGCCAGCTTAGCCAGTTCGCGGCAGTCCTGCGCCGTGCACAGCGTCCAACCCTGACCCGTAGCGCCCGACGCGGCGAGCACGAGGCGCCGCTGTGGCCCGACCTTGGGCGCATAGACCCACCAGCCGTTTCTCAGCACCGAGCCTTGCGGCGGCTCCATCCCGGCGCCCGATCCCTTGATGCGGGCCTCGACCAGCTGCAGGCCGGACGGCAGCACCTTCCAGTCTTCCTGCCACTGGGTCTTCTCCACCGAATGCACCCAGGAGAGCGTGAAGGCAGCGACCGCGAGCGTCACCGTCTTGCCGGCCGCGGCAATGCAGAGGCTCATGCCGAGTTGGCCAGCGAAGCCTGCCGCGCACGCCAGCAGTGCCAGCCGATCCAGGCAAGGGACAGCGCCCAGCCCGCCTCGTCGGTAAGCGGCAGCGCCGCAACCAGCAGCACGCCGGCGGCGAAGGTGACGAGGCGTTCCCACCAGGCCATGCGCCGGGCCAGAAATCCGACGGCAGCGGCGCCCCACAGGACGATGCCCATGCAGGCTTTGATGACGATATAGGCGACCTCGACGGGATAGCCGAACTGGGCGGCGATCGGGCCGGGGTCCTGCAGCATCAGCGCCGGGGTATAGACCGCCATGAACGGCACAACGAAGCCGGCAATGGCAAGCTTGGTGGCCTGGATGCCGATCTTGAGGCCGCTTTCCTTGGCCATGGGTGCGGCGGCGAAGGCGGCCAGCGCCACAGGCGGGGTGAGATCGGCCATGATGCCGAAATAGAAGACGAACATATGGCTGACCACCAACGGCACGCCGAGCGACAGCAGCGCCGGCCCGGCCAGCGACGAAGTGATGATGTAATTGGGAATGGTCGGTATGCCCATGCCGAGCACCAGGCAGGTGAGCATGGTCAAAAGCAGCGACAGGAACAGATTGTTCTCGCCGATCGAGATGATCCAGCCGATGAAGGTCGAGGCGATGCCGGTAAGCGTCAACGTGCCGATGACGATGCCGACGATGGCGCAGGCAATGCCGACCGGCAGCGCGTTCTTTGCTCCCTCCGCAAGGGAATCGATGCATATGCGCAGCGTCTCGCGCCCGCCCTTGAACGTGAGGCAGGCGATGACCAGCACGGCGATGACCAGGCTGAGGATGTCGACGCCGAATTTCATGAAGGAAGCCGCGGCAAGCCCGAGCGCCAGCCAGAAGACGATGCGGAAGGCGAGCGGCCCGATCGATGCTGCCAGCGGCGTGCCGAGGATGAGCACGATGGTCAACGCGAGGCCCATGGTGCCGGCGAACACCGGTGTGTAGCCGGCAAACAGCAGGTAGATCAGTGCTGCGAGCGGCAGTACCAGCGGCCAGTGCTGTCTCACCGCATCCCACGGATTGGGCAGGTCGGCCTTGGCCATGCCGTGCAGGCCGGCCTTGCCTGCCTCCAGGTGCACCTGCCAGAAACAGGCGCCGAAATAGAGCAGCGCCGGGATGATCGCCGCCTTGACCACCGCGGCATAGGGGATGTTCAGGGTCTCGGCCATGATAAACGCAACCGCTCCCATCACCGGCGGCATGATCTGGCCGCCCATCGACGAGGTCGCCTCGACGGCGCCGGCGAAAGCCGAGCGGAAACCGAAGCGCTTCATCAGCGGGATGGTGAACTGGCCGCTGGCCACCACATTGGCGACGCCGGAGCCGGAAATGGTGCCCATCAGCGCCGAGGACAGCACACAGACCTGTGCCGGACCTCCGCGCCATGAGCCGACCAGGCCAAGCGCAAAATCGTTGAACAGCGCGATCATGCCGGCGCGCTCAAGAAAGGCGGCGAAGACGACGAAGATGAAGATGTAGGCGGCCGAAACATAGATCGGCGTGCCGTAGATGCCTTCGGTGCCATAGGCGAAGGTGTCGACGAGCTGGGCGAAATCATAGCCGCGATGGATGAAAGGCGGCGGCAGATGATTGCCGGCAAATGCGTAGGCGAGAAAGATGAAGGCAATGACGGCGAGCGGCAGCCCCATCAATCGCCGCGCCGCCTCGAAGACCAGCACGACCAGCACCGCGCCGACGATCAGGTCAGGCGTGGTGAGAAAGCCGGAGCGGCGGATGAGGTCGGCATAGAACACCCAATTGTACAGACCGGTGGCGAAGCCAAGCACGCCGAGCGTCCAGAACACTGCTTTCGCCGGGACGCTTTTGGCGCGCAGATTGGCGATTAGGGCAAAGCCGAGCAGCAGCAGGAAGCCGACATGCATGGCGCGTACGACCTGGCTCGGCAGGCTGCCATAGGCGGCGATGTAGATCTGGAAGATGGAGAAGGCGATGGCGATGAGAAAAGCCGCCTTGCCGGCGATGCCTTCGCCGAAGCCCGGCGGCAATCCTTCGACAGGAGCTTCCGCTGTGGGGGAAAGAACGGTCGGGGTTGCGGTCATTGGCGGGGTTCCTGGCGGGGCGCTCCCCTCCCCGAGGGAGGGTGCGGAGCGAGGCGAGGCTCCTTACTTCACCAATCCCTTTTCCTTGTAATACCTCTCGGCGCCTGGATGCAGCGGCACCGGCATGCCGTCGAGCGCCTTGGCGGGGTCGATCGCCTTGGCGGCGGCGTGGGCAGCGGTGAGCTGGTCGAGATGCTCGAACAGCAATTTGGTCATCTGGTAGGCGGTCTCGTCAGGGACATCGGCGCTGGTGATCAGGAAATTGCCGACGGCGGCGGTCGCGACATCCTCGGTCTGGCCCTCATAGGTGCCCTTGGGGATGACCACGGAAAGATAGGGCGAGCCGATCTTGGCGACGTCCTCCGCCGGCACGGCAACGATGTTTACCGGCACCGAGGTGGCGAGGTCACGGATCGATGCGACCCCAAGGCCCGCCGACTGCAGCGTGGCGTCGAGCTGGCGGTTCTTGATCAACTCTACGGATTCGGCAAAGGGCAGATATTCGATCCGCCCGAGGTCTTCGTATTTCAGCCCGGCAGCGGCGAAAATGGTGCGGGCGTTGAGCTCGGTGCCTGAGGCCGGCGCGCCGACCGAAAGGCTCTTGCCCTTGAGATCGGCGAGCGTCTTGATGCCGGATTCCTTGCTGGCGACGATCTGGATATAATTGGGATAGATGGCCGCAATGCCGCGCAGCTTGTCGAGCTTGCCTGGGAAGCCTGCTTCGGTGTTGCCTTCGGCGGCCAGCTTGACGGAATCGCCGAGCGCAAAGGCGATCTCGCCCTTGCCCTGCTGCAGCAGGTTGAGGTTTTCGACCGACGCTTTCGTCGCCTGCACCTGGGTGCGCGCGCCTTCGATGCCCTTGCCGTAGATTTCCGACAGCGCCACGCCGAGCGGATAGTAGACGCCCGACGTGCCGCCGGTCAGCACGTTGATGAATTCCTGTGCCTTGACCGATACCGCGCCAAGGCCAAGCGACAGCGCTATGGCGCCGGCGGCAACGAACTTCGTCCTGAAATTGAGCATTCGGTTTCCTCCCTGAAGTATCTGCCGCACTCTCCTCGTCAGCGCGATCCGGGACGAGTTTAGAGAGCGGACGGGAAATGCCAACCCGCAATTGTCGCCATTAGACGAACGGTTGAGCTTGCGTGAAATGCCATGGGAGCCGAAAGATTTTTGCAGCGCCTGTCGAAATCGGGCGAGGCCGCGCGACATACGTTCGGCCCGCAACGGAGCGGCCTTCGAGAAAAACGGGAGAAGACCATGCGATACATGCTTTTGATCTATGCGAACGAAGCCGCGATGGCGGCCGCGCCGACGGAGAAGACCTACGAAATCAGCGCAGCCTATGGAGCCTATACCGAGGCGTTGAAGAAATCCGGAGCGTGGCTGGCCGGCGACCGGTTGAAGCCGACCCAGACCGCCACCACGGTGCGGATGGCCAACGGCAAGACCAATGTGCTCGACGGTCCCTATGCCGACACCAAGGAGCAGCTCGCCGGCTTCTACATGATCGAGGCTGAGGACGCCGACGCAGCAATTGCCTGGGCGGCTCGCTGCCCGGGTGCCAGCACCGGCACGATCGAGGTGCGGCCGATCTGGGAAATGACCGAGTACCCATCCCAGAAGTGACCGTGTGATGGACAGTCGTCCGGAGATCGCGCGGGCGGCGGCGGAAGCGGCCGCCCGGCAAAGCTACGGCAAGCTGGTCGCGTATCTCGCCGCGCGCACACGCGACGTGGCCGCTGCCGAGGACGCCTTGGCAGATGCCTTTGCAGCGGCGCTCGAGCGTTGGCCACAGGCGGGCGTGCCCGACAAGCCGGACGCCTGGCTGCTGGCGGTGGCACGCAAGCGCCGCGTCGACGCGGTCAGACGGCGACTGACAAGCGAGGCGGCCCGCGACCACCTTAGGCTGATCGCCGAGGAGATGGAGGCACGCATGGTCGACGAAGACCTGCCGGACGAGCGGCTCCGGCTGATGTTTGCCTGCGCCCATCCGGCGATCGAGGCCGGCGTCCGCGCGCCGCTGATCCTGCAGACGGTCTTGGGCTTCGACGCAGCGACGATCGCCTCGGCTTTCCTTGTCTCGCCAGCCACGATGAGCCAGCGCCTGGTGCGCGCCAAGACACGAATTCGCGAGACAGGCATTCCGTTCCGCGTGCCGGAGCGGGCCGAACTCGGCGAGCGGCTGGGCACCGTTCTGGAAGCAATCTACGCGGCGTTTGCCGAAGGCTGGTCCGACCCGGCCGGCACCGAAACGCGGCGCCGCAACCTCGCGACCGAAGCCATCTGGCTCGGCCGTCTGATGGCCACGCTGATGCCGGACGAGCCGGAGGCGCTCGGCCTTTTGGCGCTGATGCTGTTCGCCGAAGCGCGGCGCGCGGCGCGGCGCAATGCGGCGGGCGATTATGTGCCGCTGGCCGAGCAGGATCTTGCACTGTGGGACGATACACTGATCGATGAAGCGGAGACGCTGCTTGGGCGCGCCGCGGCCAAGGGCGTTGTCGGCCGCTACCAGCTTGAGGCCGCCGTGCAGTCCGCCCATGCGACAAGACGGCTGACCGGCGGCACCGACTGGGTCGCGATCAAGGAGCTCTATGACGCGCTGTCGGTGATTGCCGGCTCGCCGGTGGTTTCGATCAACCGTGCGGTGGCCATTGCCGAGGCCGAAGGTGCCTCGGCAGGATTGGGCGCCCTTGATCAACTCAGCGGCGATAAGCGGCTGTATGACTATCAACCTTACTGGGCCGCCCGCGCGGGCCTGCTGGCCAGGGTCGGCAAAGTTCCGCAGGCGAGCGAGGCCTATGACCGGGCTATCGGCCTCGAACGCGATCCAGCCGTGCGCCGGTTCCTGCAGGAACGACGGGCCGCGCTCGGCCGCGCGGAAAAAGACTGAGACAAGGCGGAGTGCTCAGGCCGGCCACATGTCGTGGGAAGCATTCAGCCTCTTCATCACCCGATGTTCCCGCAAATTGGCCCACAGGCGTTCGATGTTCGGCCAAGCGGTTGGAACCTTCGCGACCTCCGGATGCCAGGCCACCAACATGACGAGATAGATGTCGGCCAGCGAGAGTTGGTCGCCGGCCAGCCAGTCGCGGCCGTCGAGAGCGGCATCGAGAATGGCGAAGCTGCGATCCATTTCCGAGACCGCCGCCTGTTTGAGGGCGTCCACGCCGCCGGCGTCGGCCGTGTAGCGATGTGGGTAGAAGAACCGCAGGTTGGCTGGATAGATGACCGACGACATGAAAACCATCCAGCGCAGGAAATCCGCACGGTCAGGCGAACTTGCCGCGGGCGCCAGTCCTGCTTCCGGGTGGCGCTCGGCCAGCAGGATGCAGATCGCCGCGGATTCGGTCATCGAGCGTCCGTCCGGCAAGATCAGCACCGGCACCTGGTTCAAGGGGCTGATGTCAAGAAAGGCCTGATCGAGGCGGCCCTTCGGAACGTCGACCTGGTGGAAAGGCACGCCCGCCAAAGCGAGCGCCGCCTCGACGACAAAGCCGCCGGTATTGGCACGCGTATAGAGCTTGTACATGAAGTCCTCCACCTGCCGGGCAGCGACGATTTGATACGGAAGTGACCCGCCGCTCAAACGAACGACGCCCGCCACAGGTGGTTTTTCAGCGGTCCACGCCGAAGCGTCGATACAGAACGTTTGATGCCGGAGGGGCAGCGCAAAGGATCGCTACGAACCGGTCAAAAACTCTCGTGTCCAGACTCTAAGTCCCCAATCCCTCGAACAGGATAGTCGAGAGATAGCGCTCGGCGAAGGAGGGGATGACGACGACGAGGGTCTTGCCCTTGTTCTCGGGCCGCGAGCCGACGACGATCGCCGCTTGCAGGGCGGCACCCGACGAGATGCCGACCGGCACACCTTCGAGCCGAGCGACGAGCCGTGCATTGGCAACCGAATCCTCGTTCGAGACCTTGATGATCTCGTCGTAGATCGTCGTGTCGAGGATTTTTGGCGCGAAGCCGGCGCCAATGCCCTGGATCTTGTGCGGGCCTGGCTGGCCGCCCGACAGCACCGGCGAGGCTTCCGGTTCGACGGCGACGACATGCACCGAGGGCTTGCGCTTCTTCAGCACCTGGCCGACGCCGGTGATGGTGCCGCCGGTCCCGATGCCGGCAACGAAGATATCGACTTCGCCATGGGTGTCGTTCCAGATTTCCTCGGCCGTGGTGCGGCGATGGATTTCCGGATTGGCGGGGTTTTCGAATTGCTGCGGAATGACGGCGTCGGGCAGTGTTGCCGCCAGCTCGTCCGCCTTGGCGATGGCGCCCTTCATGCCTTTCGGCCCTTCGGTCAGCACCAGCTCGGCACCGAGCAGCGCCAGCATCTTGCGGCGTTCGACGGACATGGTTTCCGGCATGGTCAGGATCAGCTTGTAGCCTTTGGCGGCGGCGGCAAAGGCGAGCGCGATGCCGGTATTGCCCGAGGTCGGCTCGATCAGCGTGGTCTTGCCGGGTGTAATCCTACCCGAAGCCTCCAATGCCTCGATCATCGAGACGCCGATGCGGTCCTTGACCGAGGCGATCGGGTTGAAGAATTCGAGCTTGGCCAGCAGATTGGCGACGACACCCTTCTCCCTGGCGAATTTATCCAGCCGCACCAGCGGCGTGTCGCCGATCGTCTCGGTGATCGAATTGTAGATGCGGCCGCGGCCGGGCACGTGTGTGTGGGTGGCGGGCTTGTTCATTGGTTTTCCTCCCAGAGGTCAAGCGGCAAGAGCCGGGCGGGCATAGGATAGAGCCATCCACCGCGCAAGATAGGCACGTTCGAAAAATATCCGAGTGACGTTCGTGCTGAATACCGACGCCTTGCAGGGCGTTGGGCGGATTGGCGAAGAGATCTACTGGCGGGCGGCAATTGCCCCCGCCGCACCGACCATGAAGCCGGCGGCGGTGCGGTTGAGTGCCCTCAGCGCCCGCGGCGACTTCAGGAACCAGCGCGCCTTGGCCGCCAGCGCCAGATAGGGCACCAGCACCACGAGTAGAACGACGATAGTGAGCGCGACCAGGATGCCGTAATCGGCCAGCGTGATCGTCTTCAGATCGACGATGGTCGGGGTGATGGCGAGATAGAAGATCATCGTCTTCGGATTGCCGAGTGTGACGGCGAGACCGGCTACAAAGCTGGATGCCAAGCCGCCTTTGCCTTTCTTCGCCTCTACCGTTTCGGGCGTGATGCCGCTCGTCCAGAAACGCCAGCCAAGAAAAGCGAGGTAGGCGACACCCAGCCATTTGATGGCCAGGAAGACCATGCCGAACGTCTGTGCGACGAAAGCCAGGCCGAGCACCACGGCAGTCAAATAGGTCAGGTCGCCGAGCATCAGCCCGAACGACATGGCCAGCGACGAGCGGAAGCCGGAACCCAGCGCACGCGCAACAAGCGCGGTGACGCCTGGGCCGGGGATGGCTGCGGCGATGCCGAGGGCGGCGCTATAGGCGAGGAACCCGGTGAGCGTCATGGTTCGCGCTTGTCGCACAATGTTGAAGTTGGGTGAATTCCCTCGGGCCGAATTCGATTGCGCCAGCGCAGCAGGCGACGCCGCCGTTCAGGAGCGGCCGTCTTCGTAGGTAACGCGCCAGATGGTGCCGTTACCGTCCTCGGTGACGATCAGGGAGCCGTCCTTGGCCATGGCGACACCGACCGGGCGGCCCCAGACGGCGTCGTTCGAGATGACGAAGCCGGTCATGAAGTCCTCATACTCGCCGGTCGGCTTGCCATCCCTGAATTTGAGCCTCACCACCTTGTAGCCGGTCCTGGCGCCACGGTTCCACGAACCATGCATGGTGACGAAAGCATCCCCCCGGTAATCCGCCGGAAAGTTCTTGCCGTCGTAAAAGGCTATGTTCATCGGCGCCGAATGCGCCTGCATCAATACATCGGGGACAGTGGCCTTGCCGGCGAGGTCTGGCCGCTCGCCGTGATGGCGCGGATCCCCGTGGTTGCCGATGTAGTACCAAGGCCAACCATAGAACGCACCGTCCTTGACTTCAGTTGCAAACTCGAACGGCACATTGTCGCCGAGCTCGTCGCGCTCGTTGACGACGCACCACAACGCGCCGCTGGCGGGCTGCACCGTCATGCCCGTACAGTTGCGCAGGCCGGTGGCGACAGTTCGGGGATTTTTCCCGTCCGGGTCAAAGGCGAGCACATCGGCACGGCCTTCCTCGGGGCCCCAGGCCGCCCCGAGCGGCTTTGATTTCGCCCAGGCGTCGAGGCCGCCATCCGGCTGCTTGTCCATGTCCTCGGCGACATTCGAGTCCGAGCCAACCGATAAAAAAAGCGTCTTGCCGTCAAGCGAGAAGGCGATGTCGCGGGTCGAGTGACCGCCCGACGGGATTTTGGCGACAATGGTTTCTGGTTTACCGGACGCCTTCAGGTCACCGTCGCGATAGGGGAAGCGGACGATGCTGTCGCTGTTTGCGACATAGACCCATTGCGGCTTGCCGCCTGGCGGATAGAAGGCGATGCCGTATGGATAGTTGAGGCCTTGGGCGAAAATCGCTTTCTCGATGGGTTTGGCGCGGCCCTCGGCCAGACGGTAGACGCGTATTTGGTCGGCATGGCCGTTTGCGATGAACAGGTCGCCGTTCGGAGCGACGCGAACGACGCGCGGATTATAGAGTCCGGAGGCGATCCTTTCGGCCGAAAAGCCCGGCGGCAATTCTGGCTCGGCGCTTTCGGGCCGTTCCGCCACGCCGCCGCCGTTCGAAGCGGATTGAGCGGGGTCGGCTGCCGGCATGTCTTGCGGCCCGATCAGGCGGCGGACGCCAGGCCTGTCGGCGTGCCAATCGCCAAAAGCGGCTTCGCCTTTGAGCACCTTTTGATCCGCCTGCTGGGCGGCTGCCGGTGTCGCGACAAGGAGGGCAGCGGCAACGGCCGCAAAGCCGCCAGATCGGATCATTAACGTCCTCCGAGGTTTGCCTCGAAGAGGGCAAACGGGATCAGGCATTGGTCGTTCCAAGCGGTGGTCCAGCACACGAGGATTTGAAGCCGAACCCCGTTCAGTTGCCAGAGGCGTAGAAGTCGTCGTCGAGGCGCTTTTCCAGCGCGACCAGATCGGCCGGCAGCGGCAGGCCCATGGCCCGCATCTCTTGCAGCTTCTCACGCAACTGCTCTTGCACCTCGTGCTGATCCTCAGGCTGATTGACCATTTCCTCGAGCAGCAGGCTGATCTGGGCCTTGAACGATTCCAGCGCCATTCTTTTTCTCCTTGCGGCAGGCCGCGGCGGCTCCTAGCGCAGCATGCGCGAAATCAGCTGTGCGGTATAGTCGACCATCGGTACTATGCGCGCATAATTCAGCCGCGTCGGCCCGATGACGCCGAGCGCACCGACGACGCGCGCGTCCTTGTCGCGATAGGGTGCCACCACCAGCGAGGAGCCCGACAGCGAAAACAGCTTGTTTTCCGAACCGATGAATATGCGCACCCCCGGGCCTTCCTCGGCGAGGTCGAGGAGCTGGATCAGTCCATCCTGCGTCTCCAGATCCTCGAACAGATGCCGCAGCAATTCTATGTCGGCCTGGGCGGTGACGTTTTCCAGGAGATTGGCGCGGCCGCGCACGATAAGCCGCCCAGGCACCCCGCTTTCGGCGCCTGCCCAGACCGCCAGGCCCTTCTCGACCAGATCCTGCGACAGCGTGTCGAGGGCTGCCCTGGTCTCTTCCTTGATGCGGGCGATCTCGACCCGGGCCTCGGCCAGGGTGCGGCCGCGGATATGGGCGTTGAGGAAGTTGGAGGCTTCGTGCAATTGCGAGACGGTGATGCCGGCGGGCAGATCGATGACGCGATTTTCGACGTCGCCGTTCTGCGAGACCAGCACGGCCAGCGCCTTGGTCGGCTCGAGCTGGATGAATTCGATGTGCTTCAGCGCCGCCTCATTTTTGGCGGCGAGCACGAGGCCGGCGCCGCGCGACATGCCGGACAGCATCTGGCTGGCCTCGGTCAGCATATGCTCCAGTGTCGCGCCCGAGCCGGAGGCGCGCACCTGCGCCTCGATGGTGCGGCGCTCCTCGTCGGAGAGGTCGCCGAGTTCCATGAATGCATCGACGAAGAAGCGCAAGCCGGCCTGCGTCGGCAGCCGGCCAGCCGAGATGTGCGGCGCGTAGATCAGGCCGAGATGCTCGAGGTCGCTCATCACGTTGCGGATGGTGGCCGGCGACAGCGATGACGGCAGGATGCGTGACAGGCTGCGCGAACCGACCGGCTCGCCATCCCTCAAATAGGAATCGACGATGCGCCGGAAGATGTCGCGCGAACGCATATCGAGCGATTGAAGCGCGGGCGGTTGAAGTGCCGGCGACGAGAGCACTGGCGACTGCGAACCGGGATCGACTACCTTGGTCATTCGAGCCAAAAACCTCCGGTCCGAAGATATAGACTTCCGCGGCGTCGGCGCAACCGGTCCATTTTCCTTTGCGCCTCACGCCCCGTGCGGCTACAAGCCGGCCAAGATTCCCCGGCCAAGATTCCGAAGAAAGAAAGAAGCCTGAATGCGCCCTTCCAAACGCCAATTCGACGAAATGCGCCCCATCTCCTTCGAGCGCGGCGTCTCCAAGCATGCGGAAGGCTCGTGCCTGGTGAAGTTCGGCGACACTCATGTGCTGTGTACGGCCAGCCTGGAGGAAAAGGTGCCGGGCTGGATGCGCAACTCCGGCAAGGGCTGGGTGACGGCGGAATACGGCATGCTGCCGCGTTCGACCGGCGAGCGCATGCGCCGCGAGGCTTCGGCCGGCAAACAAGGCGGCCGCACGCTGGAGATCCAGCGGCTGATCGGCCGCTCCCTGCGCGCCGTGGTCGATCTGCAGGCGCTCGGTGAGCAGCAGATCACCGTCGACTGCGACGTGATCCAGGCCGACGGCGGCACGCGCACCGCTTCGATCACCGGCGGCTGGGTGGCGCTCTACGACTGCCTGCGCTGGATGGAAGCTCGCCAGATGGCGAGCCTGGGCAAGGTGCTTAAGGATCACGTCGCAGCGATCTCCTGCGGCATCCATGATGGCCAGCCGGTCATCGATCTCGACTATATCGAGGATTCCTCGGCCGGCACCGACGCCAATTTCGTCATGACCGGCAAGGGCGGCATCGTCGAGATCCAGGGCACAGCCGAGGGCGAGCCGTTCTCGGAAGAGCAGTTCGCGGCGCTGATGGGGCTCGCCAAGAAAGGCATTCAGCGCCTGGTCAGCTTGCAGCAGATGGCGGTGGCTTAGCTGCGGTCAATATTGAAGAGATTGGCGATCCTGTGACTCCTTCCGCAATCCTGGAATCAGCACTCTACGTGACGGACCTTGCTGCCGCGGAACGGTTCTATTCGGGCGTCCTCGGGCTCGATCTGCTCGGTAAGGTCGATGGCAGGCATCTCTTCTTCCGCTGCGGCGACGGCGTGCTGCTTATCTTCAATGCCGAGGCGACCAAGGTGCCGCCGCGGGCCGAGGCCAAGCTGCCCGTGCCGCCGCATGGCACGGTCGGCGAGGGCCATCTTTGCTTCGCCGCAAGCGCGGATGAAATCCCACGCTGGAAAGCGCATCTTGAGGCGAAGAAAATCGCCATCGAAAGCGAGTTCGAGTGGCCGCAAGGCGGCCGCTCGATCTATATTCGGGACCCCTCAGGCAATTCGATCGAATTCGCCGAGCCAAGAATTTGGGGCATCTGATGCATTCGCCGACTGTTCATTCGCCAGCTGTTCACTCGCTTGACGGGCATAAGATCGTCGTCGCAAGCCACAATGCCGGCAAATTGCGCGAATTCACCGATCTGATGGCGCCATTCGGCATAGAAGCGAAGTCCGCAAAGGAATACGGCTTGCCGGAGCCGGACGAGACTGGCACCACTTTCGAGCAGAACGCCCTCATAAAGGCGTTGGCCGCCGCCAAGGCCACTGGATTGCCGGCGCTGTCGGACGATTCCGGCCTGTGTGTCGATGCGCTCGACGGCGCACCCGGCGTCTACACCGCCAACTGGGCCGAGACGCCGGACGGCTCCCGCGACTTCGGCATGGCCATGCAGCGCACGGAAGTGGCCTTGCAAGAAGTTGGCGCGATCACGCCTGCCCAGCGCAAGGGCCGCTTTGTCGCGGTCATCTGCCTTGCCTTCCCTGATGGCCAGGCGGAATATTTTCGCGGTGAGGTCGAGGGCACGCTGGTATGGCCGCCGCGCGGCGAGCTCGGCTTCGGCTACGATCCGGTGTTCTTGCCCGATGGGTTCGAAAAGACCTTTGGCGAGATGAGCGCGGAGGAAAAGCATGGCTGGAAGCCCGGCCAGCCAACCGCATTGTCGCACCGTGCCCGTGCCTTCCAGAAATTCGCGCAAGCCCGATTGGCCGGCGCATGACCATGCTGCTCGACCGCAGCCCCGGTTTCGGCGTCTACGTCCACTGGCCGTTCTGCGCGGCCAAATGCCCCTATTGCGACTTCAACAGCCATGTCCGCCACCAGCCGGTCGACCAGGAGCGTTTTGCCCGCGCCTTCGAGACCGAGCTGGCGACGATGCGCGGCCGCACCGGGCCGCGCGAGGTGACCAGTATCTTTCTTGGCGGCGGCACGCCCTCGCTGATGAAGCCGCAGACCGTGTCGGCGGTGCTGGATGCAGTGGCGAAGAACTGGACGGTGCCTGATGGCATCGAGGTGACGCTGGAGGCCAATCCCTCCTCGGTCGAGGCCGAGCGCTTTCGCGGCTATCGCGCGGCCGGCGTCAACCGGGTGTCGCTTGGCGTGCAGGCGCTGAACGACAAGGATCTGCGCTTCCTCGGCCGTTTGCACAATGTCGATGAGGCCCTGCATGCGATCAGCCTGGCGCGCGAGATATTCCCACGGCTGTCGTTTGACCTGATCTACGCGCGACCCGGTCAGACGCCGGAAGCGTGGCAGGCGGAGCTCGAGCAGGCGATCGGCCACGCCGCAGATCATCTGTCGCTCTATCAGCTGACCATCGAGGAAGGCACGCCGTTCCATGCACTGCATGCGGCAAGGAAATTCATCATTCCAGACAATGAGCTTGCCGCCGATCTCTACGCATTAACGCAGGAGATCACCGCCGCGCGCGGACTGCCGGCCTACGAAATTTCCAACCACGCCAGGCCCGGCGCCGAAAGCCGGCACAATCTCACCTACTGGCGTTATGGCGAATATGTCGGCGTCGGTCCCGGCGCGCATGGCCGGTTCGTCGAAAATGGCCGCCGCGTGGTGACGATCGCCGAGAGAATGCCGGAGACCTGGGCCAATCTGGTCGAGGCCAAGGGCCATGGCGTTACCGGCGGCGAAATCCTGACGCGGTCGGAAGAGGCCGACGAGTTCCTGCTAATGGGGCTTAGGCTGGCGGAAGGCATCGACCTTTCCCGCTACGAGGCATTTTCAGGGCGCGGCCTGTCGACGGCACGGCTGTCGGTGCTGCAGGACGAAGGCCTGGTGGCACCGATCGGCAATGCCCGCCTGCGCGCCACGCCGGCCGGCATGATCGTGCTCGATGCGGTCGTGGCGGATTTGGCCAGATAGCACGTTGAAGAACGTTCTCTTCACCTGCAGCCAGAATCGCTTGCGCAGCCCGACGGCGGAGCAGGTGTTTTCCAAGCGGCGGGACATCGAGGTCGCTTCGGCCGGCACTAATCACGACGCCGACATTCCGTTGACGCATGAACTCGTCGCCTGGGCCGACATCATCTTCGTGATGGAAAAAACGCACCGCGCCAAACTGCAGCAGAAATTCAAGACAAGCCTGAAAAAGGCTCGAGTAATCTGCCTCGATATTCCCGACGACTATGCATTCATAGACCCGGCTCTGGTGGGCCTGCTGGAGGCCTGTGTCTCGAAGTATCTAGGTGAATGATACATCGCAGAGCATTCGCAACCGCGCTTCGAGAACTGTCTCGACCGATCGCTAAGGTTTGCGGGGTCAAGCCTCGTGCTTATGGCGGTGTTTGGCGCGATCTTTTTCGCTGGTCTCTCCGGAACGGGCCGGCTTGATCTCGCTTTTGTCGCGTGAGGCATGGTGCTGGTCGTCTGCGGAATGTGACGCTGCGCCATCGCGGGCGCTTTTTGTTTCGAGGCGGGTGATGAAAATGTCGAAGCGATTGGGCATCGTCCGGTCAGTGCTCCATCGTGCGGTCGGTTTTGTTTGCTTGCTTGCTCTCTGTCGATCGCTGGCGTGCAAGCGGCTTCTTGGCTCTGTCATCTGCGGCTTCGGCAGGCAGGCTCTTGTCGCATGGCGCGGCGAAGCGTTTGCGGCCGGCATAGTAGGGTTCGAAAACGTCCTGTATGGTCAGGCTGTTCATCCTGCTCCTCCCGAGATCAGGTGTAAAATTCGCCGGCAACGGTTTCGTTCCCTACTATGGCGAAGGCATGGCGGCTGGTTCACGTCGGCATCCCTTTTGGAACCCGGGCCTTTGCAACCCAGGCTTTTGCAAGCAAGCGTGAGCCGTGCCAAACAGGGTCGAACGGAGTTGTGCAGGTGACCGGCGAATCGGCCAAACGCAGTTATGTGGTCGGGCAGACCGAAATCGCCGCTCGGCCGCTCGAGCCGGCGCTCTACCTGGTGGCGACGCCTATCGGCAATCTCGCCGACATCACGCTGCGCGCGCTGGAAACGCTCGCCGCCGCCGATATCGTCGCTTGCGAGGACACACGTGTCAGCCGCGTGCTGCTCGACCGCTACGGCATCCGCCGCCGCACCACCGCCTACCACGAGCACAATGCCGGCGAGGCCGGACCGAAGCTGATCGCGGCGCTGCTGGCCGGCCAAAGCGTAGCGCTGATCTCGGATGCCGGCACGCCGCTCATCTCCGACCCCGGCTACCGGCTGGTCGGTGAGGCGCTGGAACGCGGCATTCGTGTCGTGCCGATCCCCGGCCCGTCAGCAGCACTTGCCGCTTTGACGGCATCCGGCCTGCCCTCGGACGCGTTTCTGTTTGCCGGCTTCCTGCCGGTGAAGACCGGGCAGCGGCTGACGCGGCTGGAAGCGCTGAAGGCGGTGCCGGCAACGTTGATCTTCTTCGAATCGCCGCGCCGGCTGGCCGAGACGCTCAGTGCCATGGTCGAGGTGCTCGGCGGTGCCCGCAAGGCGGCGATCGGCCGCGAACTGACCAAGACTTTCGAGGAGATGCGGACTGGCACCCTGCAATCGCTCGCCGGCCATTATGCGGGAGCCGATACGCCCAAGGGTGAAATCGTCATCTGCGTCGGCCCGGCCGATGCGGTCGCTGATGAGCCAGAAGACATCGACCGGCTGCTGCTTTCGCTCGCCGCCGAAATGCCGGCCTCCAAGGCAGCGGCGGAAGCCGCCAAGATGACGGGTGGCCAGAAGCAGACGCTCTATCGTCGGCTGCTCGACCTCAAGAATGCTGGAAGAGACGGGGCCGGCGGAGACGGCGATGGTTGAACGGCCAAGCGCCAGCCGGCAAAAGGCCTACCGGCGCGGCCATCACGGCGAATGGCTGGCGGCGGCGGCGCTGATGCTGAAAGGCTACCGAATTCTTGCCCGCCGCCACCGCACCAGGTTCGGCGAGATCGACCTGATCGCGCGGCGTGGCGATCTGGTGCTGATCGTCGAGGTCAAGGCGCGCCGCACGCTGATGGAGGCAATGGAAGCCATCGGTCGCGAATCGGAGCACCGCATCGAAGGCGCCGCCGATTTCTGGCTGTCGCGCCAATCCGACTACGGAAAATTATCGGTGCGCTTCGACATGGTGGCGGTGCTGCCGTGGCGCTGGCCGGTGCATGTCGAGAACGTTTTCTACGGGCGGAGCTAGGCTATTCCCGAGGTGGGTCGATTTTGCTGCGATCTCCGGTTCAGACTGTTATCGTTCGGTTTGCCTACCTGACTGGAACAAAAGCGTTCCTGCGTTGTCCTCCAATCGTCCTGATGTTCCACGGCTGGTTCAAATGCCGGCCAGGGCAGTCCTCGTGGCAGCTATGCGAGGACAAAGGGATGGCGAGGCAAATGGATCCCGACGATCTCAACCCGGAACGGATCGTCACCGTGTTCGGCGGAACTGGCTTTCTCGGGCGCAGGATCGTGAAGCGACTCCTCGAAAGAGGTTTCACGGTGCGCGCCGCATCTCGCCATCCGGCTCGCGTGGCCCTGGTCTTTTCCTCGATTACGAGGATGCCCGAAGCAGTCGACGCGGATATAACGGATGCGTCCTCGATCGGGTCGGCCATTGCCGGATCGCAGGCGGTCGTGAATGCCGTCAGTCTTTACGTCGAGCAGGGCGTCCAGACCTTTGAACGCGTGCATGTGAAAGCCGCGGCCGATCTCGCTGCCGCGTCGCGCGACCGCGCGATCGACCAGTTCGTCCAGATTTCAGGGATCGGCTCCGATCCCCAATCGGATTCGAATTACATAAGGGCGCGTGGGCGCGGAGAAGGTGCCGTGGAAAGCGCATTTCCCGGCGCTTTCATTGTGCGTCCCGCCGTCATGACAGGACCTGACGACGCTTTCCTGACGACCATTGTGAGGCTGATACGCCTCCTGCCGGTCTATCCGCTGTTCGGCGATGGAGGCACACGGCTTCAGCCGGTCTATGTGGCAGACGTCGCAGAAGCAGTGAGCCGGCTGCTCGACGGGCGAAGCCACAAGGGTTCATCCATATTCGAATTCAGTGGCCCGCGTATCTATACCTATAAGGAACTGCTTCGGGAGATCGCCCGACAGCTCGATACGCACGTCAAGCTGATGCCGGTGCCGTTTGCGGTATGGAACGCCTTGGCTGGCGTCGCGGAACTCCTCCCGGCTGCCCCCATAACGCGCAACCAGATCGACCTCATGCGTCAGGACAATGTGGCAGCAATCGACGCGCCGGGCCTTAAGGAACTCGACATCGAGCCGCGGGGTATCGACGCGGTGATCCGTGCGATCGAACAGCGCCGTGGCGTAGGCTCGCGCTCGTCTCCGCCTTAGCTAGGACGGCCCCCTGATCCTGGCGGGAACCTATCGCCGCGCGACAGGTTGGTCGAGCTTGGAGCCAGTGAAAGAAGGAAAAGAACCATGGCCAGATGCGATCAATGCGGGAATGACTACGACAAGGCTTTCAACGTGACGATGGCCGACGAGACCTACACATTCGACAGCTTCGAATGCGCGGTCCAGAAACTTGCTCCGACGTGTCCGCATTGCGGATGCCGGATCATCGGACATGGCGTCGAACAGGATGACATCATCTACTGCTGCGCACATTGCGCCGCGGAGGAAGGCGCGAGCGCGCTGACCGATCGCGCGCCTTGACGCACCTCCTTTTGGCGTCTCCAGGTCGACCATTCCGAACGGCTGTGCCGGCTCGGTCCGCTAGGCAGCGTACGTCGTCTTGATCGCGCCAGAGCTGTCATGTTCTTGCACGTTCAAGAACCGCGTTCGACGGCTCGTTTAGACGCCGTTCCGTGGCAAGTCGGCTCGCGCTTGGACAAGTCGCTCCACGACGGCGGCCGCCTCCTCTGGAATGGCCGGTATGGTGCCCGACTTCCGCGTCGATCCGAAATCGAGGCCGGCGAAAAACAGACCTGGAACAGCGCCGACGCCATCCTCGTGGACGGGCTGGCCGGCTGCATCGAGCGCGCCGGGAAGCCGAACCCATGAGAAATCGCCGGTGAAGCCCGTGCACCAGATCACTGATCTGATGCCGCTCGCCGTCCAGTCGAGGGAGCGGATCGGAGGATCGGGCAAGCGCGGTTCAATCGTCTCGGCCGGATCATCCTCGGCCAGTTGCGCATCGAGGCCGGCGCGCTCGATGTACTCGTCAACCAGGCGCTTGGCATTCGCGGAGACTTCGTCGGCAAATCGCATATGGTCGTCGAGCTCGTCGCCGAAGACGAGGTTGCCGTTCTCCACACCCCTGAAGCGGCCGAGCAGCACCACGCCCTGCGCGCTCAGCGATTGCAGGCTGATCGTGTGGGTCGCGCCGACCAGCGCGCGGGCCTGCAGCTTGCCGGAGGGGAGGACGAGTTCCTTGCGCGGAACGTCGAGAAAACCGGACAGCGTCAGCCATTTGAGTATGTTGCCCCCGCGGTAGCGCCGCACCCAACGGCCGTTGCGGCTGGTCGCCAAAAAGACCACACGTCCTGCCAACGCCAGATCCTCGGCGATCTGGCCGCCCGACTGGCCGCTGCCGACCACCAGCACCGCGCCACTCTCGAACTCGGCCGGGTTGCGATAAGCCGAGGAATCGACTTGGCGAATTGCGGTTGGCAAATCCGCCGACCCTGCTGGCCGGACCTGCCGATTCTGGTCGCCGGTGGCGATCACCACATTGCGCGCCAGAAATGCCCCGTCCGCCGTGGTGATGCGAAAGATCCCATCGTCTCTCGTCAGCTCTTGCACCGGAGTTTGGGTGCTTACCGGCAAGCGGTGCCGCTCGGCATAGCCTTCGAGGTATGCGACGAACTCATGGTGGGTTATCGCGCCCCAGGGCTCGGGGCCGTCGTAGGAATCACCGGGTAAGATGGAGCGGATGGTCGGCGAGTTCAGTCGAAACGAGTTCCATCGCTGCGTTCGCCACGTTTCGCCAATCCGGCCTCGATCGAGTACACGGTGGTTGCGGCCCTGCCGTTTCAAGAAGTAGCTGACGCCGAGACCCGCCGGACCGGCGCCAATAACGAGGGCGTCAAGAACTTCGCTCACGCATTCCCCCTGCCAACCACGTCCACAAGATCGTATGGCTCGGCTTCGGGCAAGAATAGAATTCCGGCTGGGATTGCGCTATCCGAGCCGGCTCACCCCCAGATTGCCAGCCCCGTCAGCCCGACGATGCCGACGACCAGCCGCCACCAGCCGAACAGCGCGTAGCCATGGCGCGAGACGTAGTCGAGCAGGAAGCGCACGACGACTAGCGCGGTGACGAAGGCGGCAACGAAGCCGACCGTGATGATGGGCAAGTCGGCGCTGCTCAGCACATTGCGGTTCTTGAACAGGTCGAAGGCGAAGGCGCCGACCATCGTCGGGATGGCAAGGAAGAAAGAGAATTCCGCCGCCGCCCGCTTGTCGACGCCGAGCAGCAGCGCGCCGACGATGGTCGAGCCCGAACGCGACGTGCCGGGGATTAGCGACAAGCACTGGAACAGCCCGATCTGCAGATAAAGCCTGGTCGGAAACCGCTCGACATCGTGGTAATACGGCTTCGGCGTCATGCGATCGACCAGCAGTAGGATGACACCGCCGATGATCAGCATGATGCAGATCAGCCGCGGCGATTCGAACAGCACCGTCTTGATGAAGTCATGCGCCAGTGCGCCGATAATGGCCGCCGGCAGGAATGCGATGAGAATGCCAAGAACGAAATGCCGCGTCAGCCGATCGTAGGGCAGCTCGAGCAGCATCTTCCAGAGACGGCGGAAATAGACGCTGAGGATCGCCAATATGGCGCCGAGCTGGATCAGGATCTCGAAGGCCTTGCCGGTCGAATGAAAGCCGAGGAAATGGCCGGCGAGCAGGATATGACCGGTCGAAGACACCGGAATAAACTCGGTCAGGCCCTCGAGCATGCCGAGCAGCAGCGCTTCGACTACGGTTTGGCTTTCCATGGCAACCTCGGCGTTGGAGGGCGGGCTTGAGAAAACGGTTTGCTTGTCACGGCGCGGAACTCCCCCTATAGGTCGCAGCACCCTGACAGCCCCTGAATCGGGCGGCCAAGACTTACCGGCGCAGCCGGCGATTTGCCAGTGCGCTCTATTATCGCGGGACCATGCTGACGCTTTTCCACCATCCGATGTTCGCCAGCTGCCGCTTCGTCCGCCTCGCCTTTGGCGAGTATGCCGAGGAACTGGCGCTGATCGAAGAAAAGCCGTGGACGCGGCGCAAGGAGTTCCTGGCACTGAACCCGGCCGGCACGCTGCCGATCCTGCTTGCCGAGGGCGACGTGCCGATCGTCGGCGCGATGGTCATCGCCGAATATCTCGACGAGACGCGCGGCGTACTCAAGCGCGACAAGCGGCTGTTCGCCGAGGATCCGATGGAGCGCGCCGAAATCCGCCGGCTGACCGACTGGTACCTCAACAAGGCGGAAAGCGAGGTTACCCGGCATCTGGTGCGCGAGCGCGTCCTGAAGCCGGTCATGCCGGAAACGGCAGGCGGCGGGTCGCCCGATTCGGCGGCGATCCGCGCCGCCCGCGCCAATATCCGCCAGCATATGAAATACACCAACTGGCTGGCCGGCACCCGTCATTGGCTGGCCGGCAACAAGGTCACCTATGCCGATCTCGCGGCGGCGGCGGCACTGTCGGTGCTCGACTATCTCGGCGAGATCGACTGGCGCGAACACAGCGCCGCGCGCGAATGGTATACAAGGGTGAAATCACGGCCTTCGTTCCGGCCGCTTCTGTCCGACCGGGTGCGCGGCCTGTCGCCGGTGTCACATTATGCGGATCTCGATTTCTGATACGGCAAAGCTGCGCGCGCTCATCGACCGCGAGGCGCGGAACGCCGGCTTCGACGCCGTTGCCGTCACCACGCCCGATGCGATCCCGCAGGCGCCAGAGCGGCTGGCCGAGTTCGTTGCCGACGGCTTTCACGGCTCGATGGGCTGGATTGCCGAAACGCTCGAGCGGCGAGGCAAACCGACGACGCTTTGGCCAGAGGTCCGCTCGATCGTCGTGCTGGCGATGAATTACGGCCCCGACCACGACCCACGCGAGGTGCTGGCGAAGCGCGACCGCGGCGCGATCTCGGCCTATGCGCAGAACCGCGACTATCATGACGTGATGAAAGGCCGGCTGAAGGAGATCGCCGGCAAGATCGTGGCGCGCGCCGGCGGTGACGTGAAAGTGTTTGTCGACACCGCTCCGGTGATGGAAAAGCCGCTGGCCGAGGCGGCCGGCCTCGGCTGGCAAGGCAAGCACACCAACCTGGTTAGCCGCGCGCATGGCTCCTGGCTGTTCCTCGGCACCATCTTCACGACGGCCGAGCTGGTGCCGGACGCGCCTGAGAACGATCATTGCGGCTCCTGCCGGGCCTGCCTCGACGCCTGCCCGACCGATGCCTTTCCGGCGCCTTACCGGCTCGATGCGCGGCGCTGCATTTCGTACCTCACCATCGAGAACAAAGGACCGATCCCGCATGAGTTCCGGGAAAAGATCGGCAATCGCATCTATGGCTGCGACGACTGCCTGGCCGCCTGCCCGTGGAACAAGTTCGCCCAAGCCGCTTCGGAGGCAAAGCTTGCCGCCCGCGCGGACTTGCGCGAACCGCCGATCACCGAGCTGCTGCGTCTCGACGACACTGCCTTCCGAACGCTCTTTTCAGGCTCGCCGATCAAGCGCATCGGCCGCGACCGTTTTATCCGCAACGTGCTGATATCGGCCGGCAATTCCCAGGACTTGTCGCTGGCCGGCGCCGTTCTCGCGCTGCTCGACGACGCCTCGCCCCTGGTTCGCGGAGCCGCGGTATGGGCGCTGTCGCGGCTGGTGCCGGGTCGGGAGTTTGCCGAACGTGCCGCAGCCGCTTTGCAGGCAGAAGATGACGGGGCGGTGAGAGGCGAATGGCTTCTGGCCCTGCCGAAGCCGATCGAGGCGCATACATGACAAAAAAGCAGATTTTCGTCTTTGGCGCCGGTTATTCGGGCAAGGCCTTTGCCCGCGCCAACAGGGATGCCGACACAACGATCTTCGGTACAACACGGTCGCTGGAAAAATTCCCGGCGCTGCGGCAAGCCGGTATCGTGCCGCTGCGTTTCGATGGCACACTGACCTCCGAAATCGGCGATGCCCTTGGGAAGACAACCCATCTCGTCGTCTCGGTCGCGCCGGACGAGGCCGGCGACCCGGTGCTGGCCGCGGCCCGCGAGGAGATCGCGGCCAACATGCCGGAGCTCGAATGGATCGCCTATCTCTCCACCGTCGGCGTCTATGGCGACCATGGCGGCAATTGGGTGGACGAGGCCGCCGAATGCCGGCCAGTATCGAAGCGATCAGCGATGAGGGTTGCCGCCGAGCAGGATTGGCTGAAACTGGGCCACGACGTTGGCCGGCCGGTGGCGATCCTGCGACTTTCCGGCATTTATGGGCCAGGCCGCAACGCCCTGGTCAATCTGGAAAACGGCACCGCCCGGCGGTTGGTCAAGCCGGGCCAGGTGTTCAACCGCATCCATTGCGACGACATTGCCGGCGCGCTCTGGCATCTGGCCGAAGGCAATCGCGGCGGCATCTTCAACATCACCGACGACCTGCCGGCGCCGCCGCAGGACGTCGTCGCCTATGCCGCCCAATTGATAGGCATCGAGCCGCCGCCCGAAATTCCGTTCGAGACCGCCCAACTTTCGCCCATGGCGCGGTCTTTCTATGGCGAGAACAAGCGTGTCGCCAACGCGGCGATCAAGGCGGCCGGTTATGGCTTTCGCTTTCCCGACTATCGCTCGGCGCTCAATGCCATGTGGGCGAGCGGCGACTGGCGCGACGGTGAGGCGCGCAGCCCGATGAAACGGTCCTGATCGATACGTTGCGCGGGCTATGGTATGATGCGGTTCAAATCGCGGAGGGGTCCAGCTTGGGGAAAATGTTGAAGCGAGCCTTGCCCGGCAAAACGCTGCCGCTGACGGCAGCACTGGCCGTCGCCAGCTTGGCGGCGCTTGCAACGCAGCCAGGGAGCGCCGAGCAACGGGCAAAGGACCTGTTCGGCGCCAAAAAACTGCCGGCACTCGCAGCAGCGCAATCGATCGGCTTCTATTCCAAAGGCTGTTTTTCCGGCGGCGTCGCCCTGCCCCTGGACGGCCGGCACTGGGAGGTGATGCGACCGTCGCGCAACCGCCGCTGGGGCCATCCGGCAATGATCGCGCTGATCGAGAAGCTGTCGCGCGATGCCGCTGCAGACGGCTGGCCGGGCCTGTTGATCGGCGACATCTCGCAACCGCGCGGCGGTCCGATGCTGACCGGCCATGCCTCGCACCAGATCGGCCTCGATGCCGACATCTGGCTGACGCCGATGCCTGACCGCAAGCTCTCGGCCGAAGAGCGCGAAAACATCAGCGCTACCTTGATGGTCGACGAAAAGACCCATCTGGTGAAGGACGGCCTGTGGACGCCGATGCATACGCGGCTGTTGAGGCGCGCCGCGAGCTATCCCGAAGCCGAGCGCATCCTGGTCAATCCCGGGATCAAGAAGAAGCTCTGCGACACGGTCAAAGGCGACCGTAGCTGGTTGCGCAAGGTCAGGCCGTTCTGGGGCCACGACTACCACTTCCACATTCGCATCGGCTGCCAGCCTGGGTCACCCGACTGCAAGGCGCAGGAAGCGACGGCGCCGGGCGATGGCTGCGACCAGGCGCTGGCCTGGTGGTTCACCGAGGAGCCGTGGCGTCCCAACAAGAACCCGGACAAGCCGAAGGCACGCGACGTGATGACGATGGCGAACCTGCCCAGGCAATGCCAGTTCGTGCTCGACGCGCCGGCTCCGCCCTCGGCGGAAGCAGTCACCTACTATGGCGACGGCGTGCCGGTTGCGGCCGCACCTGCTCCCGCGGCAGAGCCTTCGCCGCCGCCGACGCTCGCAGCCGGCGCGGCATCGCTTCCGGCCTCGGCGAACGCCTTTATGGCGACGCCCGAGTTCGGCATTCCGCTGCCGCGGCCACGACCGGGGCACTGATGCGGGCAGCGTGTTCGCTGTCTGCATCCGTGCATCTCCACTTCGAAAACCGATTTCCCTTTTTGCGGTCATGCGCTAGTCAACGAGAGAACGGCGATACGCGTCGGGAACGGACGAGAGCATGCCAGGCGTAAGCGACGACGACACTCTGTTGCGATTTCCGATCCTGATCGGCGACATAGGCGGCACCAATGCGCGCTTCTCGATCGTACTTGACGCGAATTCCGAGGCCGGCGAGCCGACCATCGTCCAAACCGCGAACTTCAATACGATCGACGAGGCGATCCAGTCGGCCGTGCTCGACCGCTCGTCGGTCCGGCCGAATTCAGCTGTGCTGGCGGTGGCCGGCCCTGTCGAGAGCGACGAGATCCCCCTCACCAATTGCCCATGGATCGTCAAGCCGAGACAGATGTTCGCCAGTCTCGGTCTCGGCGACGTCGTGGTGCTCAACGACTTCGAGGCGCAGGCGCTGGCTGTCGTCGCGCTCGGCGAAGAGCACATGGAAAAGATCGGCGGCGACGAGCCGGAACCGAATTCCGGGCGGGTGGTGCTCGGCCCGGGAACCGGGCTCGGCGTCGCCGGGCTGGTTTATGCGCTGCATCACTGGATACCGGTGCCCGGCGAGGGCGGCCATATGGATATCGGGCCGCGCTCGCCGCGTGATTTCGAGGTGTTTCCGCATATCGAGAAGCTCGAGGGTCGCATCTCCGGCGAACAAATCCTGTCAGGACGCGGCCTGGTAAACGCCTACCGGGCGGTGGCCAAAGCGGACGGCAAGCCGTCGCCCTTCACCACGCCTGCCGAGATCACCGCCGCGGCGCTGGCAAAGAACGATCCGGTGGCCGAAGAGGCGCTGTCGATCTTCGTCACCTGCCTGGGGCGCACCGCCGGCGACCTCGCTCTGGTGTTCATGAGCCGCGGCGGTGTTTTCCTCACCGGCGGCATCGCGCAAAAAATCCTGCCGGCGCTGCGGACCGGCAGTTTCCGCGCTGCCTTCGAGGACAAGGCGCCGCACAGCGCCCTGATGCGCAGCATGCCGGTCTACGTCATCACCCATCCGCTGGCAGCGCTTTTAGGGCTGGCCGCCTATGGCAGAAATCCGTCGCTGTTCGGCGTGCAGACGGCGGGGCGACGCTGGCGGGTTTAGGACCCAAGCCGCGCCGCGACGAAGTTTCGCCGTCCCCGGCCATAGGCAAGCCGCCATTGGGGCGTTAAGAGGTTGCCGAATTGCAGCCCGGCCGAACCGAAACCACAAAGCGCTCAAACGTGACACTTCCAGCACCAACCAAAGGGAAAGTCCGTCCCAGCGAGATCGTGGCTGTTATCCGCCGCATCATCGCCGAGAACAGCCGCGATTATCGCTGGTACTATGCTCTTGCCGTGCTGTGCCTGGTGACGATCGCGGCGACGACCGCCTTCACAGCCTGGATCATGAAGGATGTCATCGATCAGATCTTCTACCAACGGCGCGGCGATCTTATCGCGCTGATCAGCGTGTCGATCCTGGCCGCCTTCATGCTACGCGGGCTGGCCAGCTACGGCCAGGCAGTGACGCTGGCCAAAATCGGCAACAATCTGGTGGCGCGCTATCAACGCCGCATCTTCGACCACCTGATGAAGCTCGGCGTCGGCTTCTTCAACGACACCCGCTCGGGCCGGCTCGCCGCGCAGATCAACGAGAATGTCAACGGCATCCGCGATCTCCTGTCGATGACGCTGACATCGCTGGCGCGCGATGCGGTATCGCTTGTCGCGCTGGTCGGCGTCATGATCTGGCAGGACCCGATGCTCTCCGCGATGTCGCTGCTGATCGGCCCGCCTTTGATCTACAGTGTCACCTATCTGATGCGCCGGGTGCGTCGCATCACCCGTGAATCGGTGCAGATCAACTCGCGGCTGATCGGCGCCATGCAGGAAGCAACGCAAGGCATCGCCATCGTCAAGGCCTTCACCCTGGAAGACGAGCTGTCGCGCCGCATCGGCGGCCTCGTCGCGGGCGCCGAGCAGCGGGCAAACAAGATCGCCCGCGTCTCGGAACGGCTGACGCCGATCTCCGAAATGCTGGCCGGCTTCGCCGTCGCCGGCGTCATCGCCTATTCCGGCTACCGGGCGACCGTCGGCGGCCAGCCGCCGGGCGCGGTGTTTGCCTTCATCACCGCCCTGCTGCTTGCCTATGACCCCGCCAGGCGGCTGGCGCGCATGCAGGTCGGCATGGAAAAGTCGCTGGTCAATGCGCGCATGATCTACGAGCTTCTCGACCTCGAGCCGCAGCAGGGTGACGTGCGGGGAGCCGCCGAGGCGAGATTCACCTCTGGCGAAGTGCGCTTCAACAACGTGTCCTTTCGCTATGTCGAAGAGGCGCCGGTCCTGCAGGATCTGAGCTTTGTCGCCGCCGCCGGCAAGGTGACCGCCATCGTCGGCGCCTCGGGCGCCGGCAAGACGACGCTGGTTGCGCTGCTGCAGCGCTTCTACGACGTCGAGTCTGGCAGCATCGAAATCGACGGCCAGGACATTTCAAAGGTCACCAAGCATTCGCTGCGCGGCTCGATCGCCTATGTTTCGCAGCAGCCCTATCTGTTCGAAGGCACCATCCGCGACAACATCCGCTACGGACGTCTGAGCGCCACCGACGCGGAGATTGAACGCGCCGCGCAACAGGCCGCGGCCGACGATTTTATCCGCCAGCAGCCGCAAGGCTACGACACGCCGGTCGGCGAGAACGGCGTGACGCTGTCGGGCGGCCAGCGCCAGCGTGTATCGATTGCACGCGCCATCGTTCGGCAGGCGCCGATCCTGCTGCTCGATGAAGCCACCTCGGCGCTCGACAACGAGGCCGAGGCCCGCGTCCAGGAAGCGCTGACCCATGTCATGGAAGGGCGCACCACCATCGTCATCGCGCACCGGCTGTCGACCGTGGTTAATGCCGACCACATCATCGTGCTGGAGCAGGGCCGGCTGGTCGAACAGGGCACGCATGCCTCGTTGATGGCCGACCCGCACAGCGTCTATGCGCGGTTCCACCGGGTGCAGGGCAGGAAAGGGCTGGGGCTTGTCGATGACGCCAAGCCAATCCAGACTGCGGCGCAAAATGGTCGCGCGAAACAGGCGGCCGGGAGACATTCATGAGCGACACACCGACCGTCAACATCAATGAAACGGGGGAAATGGGCCTGGTGGTGGTGGGCGCGGCCGGCCGCATGGGCCAGGCGCTGATCCGCGCCATCCACACGATACCGGGCGCCCGCGTCGCCGGCGCGATCGAGCGGGCCGGTTCGCCCCATATCGGCAAGGATGCCGGCGAGCTGGCCGGCGTCGGCAGGCTCGAGGTGGCGATCGGCGACGATCCGCTGCCGGCCTTCGCCAAGGCCGACGGCGTGCTCGACTTCACCACGCCGGCGGCAACCGTCGAATTCGCCGGCTATGCCGCGCAGGCGCGCATCGCCCATATCATCGGCACAACCGGCTGCTCGGCCGAAGACAATGCCAGGATCGCGGCGGCGGCACGACACGCGACGATCGTCAAGTCAGGCAATATGAGCCTCGGCGTCAATCTGCTGGCAGTGCTGGTTGAGCAGGCGGCGCGCGCGCTCGACGCCGACGATTTCGACATCGAGATCCTGGAAATGCACCACCGGCACAAGGTCGATGCGCCATCGGGCACGGCGCTGCTGCTCGGCGAAGCCGCCGCTGCCGGGCGCGGCGTGGCACTTGCCGGCAACGATGTTCGCGTCCGCGACGGCCATACCGGCGTGCGCAAGAGCGGCTCGATCGGATTCGCCAGCCTGCGCGGCGGCTCGGTGGTCGGCGACCACAGTGTGGTGCTGGCCGGTACCGGCGAGCGCATCACGCTTGCCCACCACGCCGAAGACCGGGCGATCTTTGCCCGTGGCGCGGTCAAGGCAGCCCTGTGGGCGCGCGGCCGCAAGCCGGGCCTCTATTCGATGCGGGACGTGCTCGGCCTGACAAGCTGATCCACAGACTTGGCTAATCCACAAGATTTGGCTGATTCACAAAATTTGAAGGAGCAAATATGTCGAGAACTCTCGTGCTCGTGCGCCACGGCCAGAGCGAATGGAACCTCAAGAACCTGTTTACCGGCTGGCGCGACGTCGACCTGACCGAACTGGGCCATGCCGAGGCCAAGGCGGCCGGCGCCAAGCTCAGGGCGCGCGGCATGAAATTCGACATCGCCTTCACGTCGTCGCTGATCCGGGCGCAGAAGACCTGCCAGCATATTCTCGACGCCGTTGGCCAGAGCGAGCTCGAGATCATCCGCGACCAGGCGCTGAACGAGCGCGACTATGGCGATCTCTCCGGCCTCAACAAGGATGATGCGCGCAAGAAATGGGGCGAGGAGCAGGTGCATATATGGCGCCGCTCCTACGACGTGGCGCCGCCCGGCGGTGAAAGCCTGAAAGACACCGGCGCGCGCGTCTGGCCCTATTACCTGCACGATCTGCAGCCGCATGTGCTGCGCGGCGGCACGGTGCTGGTGGCGGCGCACGGCAATTCGCTGCGCGCGCTGATCATGGCGCTGGATGGCAAATCGGGCGAGGAGATCGTCAAGCTCGAACTCGGCACCGGCGTGCCGATCATATACACGCTCAACGCCGATTCGACGGTGGCAGCGAAGGAAGTGCTGGAGGGCTGAGGCGGAGAAGGAGCGCGGCATTCAAAAAAGCGCGTTGACACTCATCCCTCGCCCGCTTAATGAGCGCGCACCAGCCCAGATGGCGGAATTGGTAGACGCGCACGGTTCAGGTCCGTGTTCCGCAAGGAGTGGAGGTTCGAGTCCTCTTCTGGGCACCAAATTCCCGTTTCGGACCGTTTGATATGGTTCGGAGACTCCAAGAAAAAGCCCGGTTTTGCCGGGCTTTTTTGTTGAACTGGAGCCTAGGCCGTTCGCCGTCACCTAGGTACCTATTAATATCCAATAATTACCCGTCCGGGTTGGGCAGCGATCGGTCGTTGCGGCAGCGCGCCAGCGGAAGGATTTGGCCCGAGATCACTCTGGTGATCTTTTGCCGCTTAGCGTTGGTCACGACGGTCATGCACGCACAGCCGTAGCCGTAGCCCGAACCAGGCACATTGGTCTCGACGAATTGTCGGTCGTCAAAGGCCGGCACATTGTCGATGCCGTCACAGGCTCCCTCTGGACATCGCCTAGTGGACCGTCGATGAAATCGCCGTTGAGCAAATTGTCCGCACTGCCCTGGCGCGCCTCGCATCCTTTCATGTCCGGCGGCGACGCCAAGCTCGTCGCCTGCGTCATCGTGATCAGATCAGCTGTGGCATGTGTCAGTTCGCGGCCGGAACAGGGCAGCTCATGTCGCCCTCCTGGCATTTCAGATAGCCTTCGAAGTCTTTGGCACGGGATTGCGTAAGGCCGTCCATGCACTGCGCGATGAGCATTGGCATCATGCTTCCTCCGGCCGCTCCCGCGGTCTGGAAACTGCACTCCGCGTCGCGAAACTTGCCCCAATCGCGCTGTGCCTGGACAAGCAGCTTCTTGGTATCCGCGTCGTTCTTCAGGCGGGCTTCGATCTGCTTGTAAAGCTCGTTGAGCTTCTTGTCGGATTTCTGAAACTCGGCACCGAAGCACTGGTTCATGGTGGCCTGATCCTTGGCATCGGCGCACTTGTCCTCGGCGAAGGCGACAGTCGGCATGGCCGGAACCACGGCAGCAATCAGTATTGCGGTTTTCATCGATTTCCCTTTCCGGTTGCAGTCAAGCTCTTAAGTTGCTCAGCCCCGCCCCATGTCCTCTTCAGCTGTCCGTCATTGCCACGGTCAGCCGTGCCCATGGCCTGATTATCTGGTTTTCGTCGGATCAGCTTTGTCACCTTCGGAGACCGTGACGCGACTTCCGTCACGCCGGAATAGTTGTTTTCCTCATGCGCCAACGGCGTCGGCGGCAAATCTCCACCGATCACCATCATTCCGTAACTTGCTCGGCAAAACACTTTGCCAGGTCTTGCGGCGCTCCGAGCTTCTTCGCCCAGGATACCAGTTCAGGTTTTTCCGACGGCTCGGCATAGCCGCCCCAGACGTCGCGGAACTGCTTCTTTCCATCGACTGTCTGGAAGAACATCACACCGTCGTCGCTCACGGGCGTGGAGACGTAAGCGGCGCTCCAGTTGCCGTTCTCCATGATCGTGATGAACTTCACCCGAGCGGGCTTGACCTTGTTGTTCAACGCCGAGGCGACGAGCGTGGCATATTCCTGCTTGCGCGCCTTCGTCGCTTCGACCTTTATGCCGTCGCAGGCGTTACCCGCAGCGAAAGCGGAGGTCAGCGTCATTCCCAGCCCCGCGAGGCCGGCCATAACGATTTTGAAATGTCGCCGGACCAGGCTGCTGAATTCAGACATAATTGGCTTCCTCCTTTTTTCGCCCGGGAGCCGACTAATCGGAATCGTCATCATCCGATGAACTGTCATCGCCCGACGAATTGTCATCGTCCGGTGTATCGACCTCGCAGCCGATACCGCGGCAGCCTTGGTAGTTGCCTTGCGTATCGAAGTTCGGATTGCCTTCTTTGTCGTACTGCGGTCTGTCGTCGATGGTTTGATCCCCGTCATCAGGATCGTCGACTTTACATCCGAGCCCATGGCAGCCGATGTAACGGCCCCTGGTATCGAAGTTGGGATTGCCGTTCCTGTCGAACTGCGGCCGGTCATCAATCTTTCGGCCGGCTTTGTGGGGCGGATCAACCAGGCAGCCCTTTCCGCGACAATCATCGTAATCGTCGGTGGTACAACCGGCGATCGCCATCACAGCAGTGGCCAAGGCCGCACAGATTACGAATTTCATGGTTCATTCCTCCGACTGGCTGGCGGACATCGTCCATATCGGAAGGCCGTTGCAGGCGGCGATCCCCGCCTTTGCCGCGGAGTCTGGCGCCAATCGGAGGAGGGCAAAGCTTCGCCGGCCATCGAACGAGAGCCAGGCTGTGGGCGACGCATTCGACGACTTAGCCGATGGTTGTCGTAATCTCTAACGTCGGAGGGAACGCTCCCGGCGGGGGCCGCCGCATTAGCGAATGTCAATATTCCTCTCCATGCTTAGTGCCCCGTCCGCCCAAGCATGTTTCAACAATCCGCTGACGCGGTTGTGCTTCCAAGAAATTGCATCCGAGTCCGCCTGTGACAAGGACAAATCTCAATATCGCAGGATTGAATTTGGCAGATGCTTAATATTTCGGAATCAGAACAGGTTATCTTAGCAGACACTGAAACATGCATCTCCAACAAGATTACGGAACGTCTCATTAGCTTTGTTTCTCGTTGATACAAGTAATACTCCATGTCGTTGTGACTTTTGCGCCTGCTCTACGAAAAAACGCGACGAGACCGTTTCTTATAAGATCGCCCTAATCGTGATCTATTGTGGTATTTTTTTCGAACCCAGCCCAACTCGTTGCGAGGGCCGAAAGAAACGCCGCCCCTTTGCCGACTTTTCGTACTGGCCGTCGGGCCAGGCGACGGCAAACATCCTCAAGGTCAGCCTGACGATGCGCCTTGGCTGCGGACATGACGATGTTTCGTGGCGCCAGCCGCGATGAGCGGTTTAGAAAGCCGGACGAACCACGCCTTGTCTCACCCCAGCCCGATCCGCTTGGCGCCTTGCCGGAACAGCGCCTCGGCGCCCGGCTCGAAGCGGAAGGTGCCGATGAAATCGTCGGCGCAGTAGTTCGGCAGCATCTTGCGCAGCGCAGCGGCGAAACTTCGTGCCTCGCTCAGCCGGCCCGCCAGCGCAAGGCAATGCGCGGCAATCGCCAGGATTATGGCATGGGCGTTGGGACGGGCGGCTGCTTTCAGCGCCCATTCGGCGGCTTCATCGAACTGGCCAAGCCGGACATGCGACATCGCCCTGGCGCCCAACATGCCGAACAGCAGCGGATCGAAGGGACTCAGATGCCTGGAATGGTCGGACGAGCCGATCGCGGCCTGCGGGTCGCCGGACTGCGAATGGACGAATGACAGCGCATAGTGGCCGAGCGCGAAATTCGGGCTGAGATCTACGGCGCGTTCGAGCTCGGTGAGGGAGCCGTCCTGTTCGCCGCGCAGCCACAGCGCCCGCCCCATCGCCCAGTGAGCGGCCGGATTGTGATCATCGACGAGCAGGCTCTGGCCGGCTGCCTCGAAGGCCAGGGCGCTTTCCCGGTCGCGGTCGCCCCAACGCTGGAAGGCATTTTGCCAATGGGTGAAGGAGAGGCCGGCATAGGCGCGGGCGAAGGTCGGATCGAGCTTCAAGGCCGTGTCGAAGAAATGCCGGGCCTGCTCGTTTTCCGTGCGGGTGAAGCGATACATGTGCCAGAGGCCGCGATGGTAGGCTTCCCAGGCGTTCAGCGAATTGGGCGCCTTCAGCATGGCGCGGTTGCGCTCGACGGTTTCGATCTCGGCCGAGATCGATGAGACGATGCTGTTGCCGATATCGTCGAGCACGGTAAAGATGTCGTCCGGCCTGCGCTCGAACGTCTCGGCCCAGACGATCCTGGCTGTGCGCACCTCTACAAGTTCCACGCTGACCACGACGCGGGCTGCCTGGCTACGTACCGTGCCGGTGGCGACATAGTCGACGTTGAGCCGGCGGCCGGCGTCCTCCGGCGCAATGTTTTTTTCGGCGAGCGCAAACACCGAGCCGCGCGCGATGACGAAAAAGTCCCTGAGCTTGGCCAGGCGGGTGATGATGTCGTGGGTGAGGCCGTCGGCCAATCCACCGCGCGGGCCGCCGACAGCCGCCTCTTCGGCAAACGGCATCACGGCGAGCGAAGCCTTCTGCGATGCAGCAGTATCGGAACGGGGAGGCACAATTGACGCGTGGGGGGCCGCGGGTACGAGTGAAGGTCGCGCCCAGAGCGCTGCTGCAGGTCGTTCGCCGCGGATCGTCCGCCATGCCTCCCGAACGGCTCCGAAATCCAGATCCTCTGAAGCAAACAGCCGCGCCGCGGAAGCGAGATGTTCCTCGCCCGCGCCAAACTGGCCGCGCTGCGCCAGCCTTTTCAGAAGAGCCACATGCGCGCGCCCGTCGAACGGAGCGAGTTCCAGCCATTTGTCCAGATGCGAGGACATTTCGTCGGCATCCGCCGGAAGCTTGTTGACGAGGTGTTCCAGGATTGCGGCGTGCCAAGAGCTGAAGCGGCGGCGCTGAGCGATCAGCCAACCGTTGAAATGCGGGCTGCGGTCGATCTCCAGCCCATCGAGAAAATCGCCGGCGAACATTCCGGAAAGAGCCTGCAGCCGCTCCAGACCGAGCGTCTCAACGCCCTTGGCGGCGGCCGAGGCTATGCCGACAGCGTCGACGGAAGCACCTTTCAGATCAAGCGCGATCGTGTCGTCTGGTGTCTCGACCCTGCGATGGTGCGGTTCATCGAGGATGCCTCTAAGCTTGCTCAGGCACCAGCGAAGCTCGCCGCGCGGGTCGTTCGGCACATCCCACAAAAGCTCGCAGAGGCGGCTGCGGCCGACCGGATGTGGCGCCAGCGCCAGATAGGCGAGCAGCGCACGCAGCTTGCGCGATTTTGGGAGCTGGATGATGATGCCGTTGCGTGTGATCGTCAGCGGTCCGAGCAGACGCACGCAAAGACCGGCCATCTCGCCGCCGAGGCTCGATCGGGCGGATTCCACGTAAGTTTCCACGCCTGCTCCCACGCTGGCCAGTCGGCCTTTGTTTTATCACCAAACGTGACACGGTGCATCCGGCAGCGAATTCCCGCGCCGGATGCTGGCATTGCCGGGTCCAAATGTAGCGCGGCAAGGTCTCGAAACCTCGCCGCCCAAGCCACCAGTCTGTAACCGGCCCGTGACGACAAGAGACAACGACAACGCGAGGAGATCGACATGTTGCATCAACAGAAAATCAGAACCACCGCCGGGCGCGGACGTCTGTTCGACAGCATTCTCGACACGGTCGGCGATACGCCGGTGATCCGCATCAATAATCTCGGACCGGACCATGCCACGATCTATGTGAAGGCCGAGTTCTTCAATCCCGCCGCCTCGGTAAAGGACAGGCTGGCGCTCAACATCATCGAGGAGGGCGAGCGCAGCGGCGCCTTGAAGCCGGGCCAGACCGTCGTCGAGGCGACCAGCGGCAACACCGGCATCGGCCTGGCCATGGTTTGCGCCCAGAAGGGCTATCCGCTGGTGGTGACGATGGCCGACAGTTTTTCCATCGAACGCCGCAAGCTGATGCGCATGCTGGGTGCCAAGGTGGTGCTGACGCCGCGCGCGCAGAAGGGTTTTGGCATGTACACGAAGGCGGTGGAGCTCGCCGAGGCCAATGGCTGGTTCCTTGCCCGCCAGTTCGAGACCAAGGCCAATGCCGCCATTCACGAAGCGACCACGGCGCGCGAGATCATCAACGATTTCGCCGGCTCGCGGCTCGACTGTTTCGTCACCGGCTATGGCACGGGCGGCACCGTCGCCGGCGTCGGGCACGTGCTGCGCCGCGAGCGGCCGGAGACCCGGATCGTGCTCGCCGAACCGGCCAATGCGCAGCTTATCGGCAGCGGCAAGCCGCAGCAGCGCGGCGCCGGCGGCGCGCCTGCCGCCAGCCATCCAGCGTTCGAGCCGCATCCGATCCAGGGCTGGACGCCCGACTTCATTCCGGACGTGCTGCAGGAGGCGATCGACACAAGCCTCTACGACGAGGTGGTGCCGATTGCCGGGCCCGAGGGCATGAAATGGGCCAAGGCGCTGGCGCAGAAGGAAGGGATTTTCACCGGCATCTCTGGCGGCGCGACCTTCGCGGTGGCGCGGCAGATCGCGGAAAAGGCGGTGCCCGGCTCGGTGATCCTGTGCATGCTTCCCGACACCGGCGAACGTTACATGACCACGCCGCTGTTCGACGGCATCGAAGCGGAGATGGACGCCGAGGAGACCGCGCTTTCGCAGTCGACACCCGGCTGCCAGTTTCCGGCGTGACGGCGGCACATCGGGAGCGGCCTGCATGGACACGAAACCTGGATTGGCCGTCACGGCCAGCGAGGAAACGCTTGACCCCTCGAACTGGGCCGATGTGCAGGTCCTGTCGCATCGGATCGTCGACGATGCCGTCGCTTACCTGCGTGATGTCAGAGAGCGTCCGGTGTGGCAGGAGATGCCGGTCGATGTGAGGACCTTCTTCGCATCGCCGCTGCCGCGTTCGCCGGCGCCGCTGGCAGAAATCTATGGCGACGTCACCAGGAGCTTGATGCCCTATCCGATGGGCAACATCCATCCGCGCTTCTGGTCCTGGTATATGGGCTCGAGCAATTTCACCGGCGCGCTCGGCGATTTCCTGGCGGCGATCCAGGGCTCCAACCTCGGCGGCGGCAACCATGCCGCCGCGCTGATGGACAATCAGGTCGTCGACTGGTGCAAGGAAATGATGGGCTTTCCGCAATCGGCCAGCGGCACGCTGGTCAGCGGCGGCTCGATGGCCAACATCATCGGTCTGACCGTGGCGCGCAACGCCAAGGCCGGCATCGACATACGCGAGCACGGCGTTGCCGGCATCGACAAGCCACTGCGTTTCTACGGCTCCGACCAGCTTCACTCCTGTCATCGCAAGGCGATGGAGGCGCTCGGCCTCGGCAACCGGGCGCTGCGCCGCATCCCGAGCGATGCCGGGCTGCGGATCGACATCGCTGCGTTGCGGGCGGCGATCGCCGAGGACCGTGACGCCGGTTTCAAGCCGGCCTGCGTAATCGGTACGGCCGGCACGGTGAACACCGGCGCAATCGACGATCTGCAAGCGCTGGCTGACCTGGCGGCAAAAGAGGATCTGTGGTTTCACGTCGATGGCTGCATCGGCGCCTTGCTTGCGATTGCGCCGGACAATTCGCATCGCGTTGCCGGCATCGAGCGCGCCCACTCAATCGCGCTCGATCCGCATAAATGGCTGCACGCGCCCTTCGAGGTCGGCTGCGCGCTGATCCGGGATGCCTCCGCGCATCGCCGCACGTTCGCGGTGACGCCGGAATATCTGGAATCGACGCCGCGCGGCCTGGCCTCCGGCCAATGGCTGCACGACTACGGCTTGCAGACGTCACGCGGCTTCCGGGCGCTGAAGGTGTGGATGGCGCTGAGAGAACATGGCATCGAAAAGTTCGGCCGGCTGATCGACCAGAACATCGCGCAAGGGCAGTATCTCGGTCAGCTGATCGAGGCCGAACCGGCGCTCCAGCTGGTGGCGCCGGTGAACATCAACATCGTCTGCTTTCGCTATCGCGCCGATGGGTTGGACGCTGAGCGCCTGAAAGCGCTCAACACCGAGATCATGCTGAGGCTGCAGGAAGAAGGCATCGCCGCCATTTCCGACACGACGGTGCATGGCCAACATTGCCTCAGGGTCGCCATCAACAACCACCGTACCCGGCGCGACGATCTGGACCTGCTGGTGCGGGAAACGGTGCGCCTCGGGCGGGAGATTTCAAGGGCGGGCACCGCCGGCTGACGCCGGCTTCCGCTGCCTTGGGTGCCGGCTTTCCATCGAGCGGCACGACTCACGCCTCGAGCCAGACCTTCTCGAAATGCTGCTCGAGCGCCTGGTGCTGCTCGCAGCCATGGACGCCCTTGCGGTAGGTGCGGTAGACCGAGCGCCAGTAGGGCTGGATGATGATGCCGGAATCGCGGAGATTCTGCTCGATCTTTGCCATGATCTCCTTGCGGGCACCGGCATCGGGCATCGCCAGCGCCTTGTCGAGCAGGCTGTCGAATTCCGGATTGGCGTAGGCGCTCTCGTTCCAGGCGGCGCCCGATTTGTAGGCCAGCGCCAGCACCTGGACGCCCAGCGGCCGGCCGAGCCATTCGGTGCAGGAGAACGGATATTTGCTCCAGTCGTTCCAGAAGGTGGCGGCCGGCAGCACCGTGCGCTTGATCTTCAGCCCGGCCTCGCGCATCTGCGCTGCGATGGCGTCGCCGGTGCCCTTTTGCCAGTCGATATCAACGGAAATGAGCTCGTATTCGTGATCGGCCTTGCCGGCCTCGGCGAGCAGGGCCTTGGCTTGATCGATGTTGCGCACGGCTGGGCCGATATCGGCATATTCGGGATGCATCGGCCCGACATGATGGTTCTCGGCCGGCTTGCCACGGTTGTCCATGCCGATCTTCAGCACAGCGGCGTTGTCGACGGCGAGCTGGGCGGCGCGGCGCATCTTGATGTCGTCATAGGGCGGATTGGCGACATTGAAACGCGCGACGATCGTCGAGCCGGTGGCGATCTCGGAATTGCTCAGGCCCATGGAGTCCGTCTGCGCAACCCTGTCGGAGGCGGTTTCGTGGTCGGTGTCGATCTCGCCCGATTCGAAGGCCGACAGCATGGCGTTGGGGTCGGAGCCGTAGTCGACCCATTTGATGCCGTCGAGGTAGAACTCGCCCTTCCACCATGGCTTGTCCTTGCGGCGGACTTCGGCGCCGACCTCGGCGTCCCATGCCACGAGTTCGCACGGCCCGGTGGTGATCGCCAATGCCTTCAGCGGGTCGCCGTCGCCTTGATAGCTGCGGTGCATGATCAGCGCCGGATAGTCGGCCATGCCGGCAATCAGCGAGATGTCGGGCTTGGGCAAATTGAGCCGCACGGTGAAGTCGTCGACGCGTTCGATGCCGCCGTCGACGGCTTTCTTGGTGTCAGCGTTGACCAGTGCGCCCATCCGCGCGGCGACAGAATTGCCGGCGACGGACGCATCGCACCAGCGCGTCAGATTGTGAATGACATCGTCGGCGTTGAAGGTGTCGCCATTCGACCAGTTGACGCCTTTGCGGACATGCAGCGTCAGCACGCGGGCATCGTCGCTGGTCTCCCAGCTCTCGAGCAGCCATGGCTCGAAGGTGAAGTCGCGGTTCCAGCGCACCAGATATTCATTACACTGGCGGGCGACGTTGGACATCTCGACGCCGTCGAAGGTGCGCGGATCCTTCCAGCCCTTGACGTTCATGGCAACGCGCAAGACGCCGCCGCGCTTCGCCTCCTCGGCCCTGGCCGGTGACGGAGCAAGCCCGCCAAGCGCCAGCGCGCCGGCAGCGCTGACACCAAACGCGGCCATAGTGGCGAGATATTCGCGCCGGTTCATCTGGCCCTTCTTGAAGCCGGCGGCGACGGGCGCGGCCTGCGGATGCAATTTCCGATCGGTCAGCATGAACTTCATCGTCGTTCCCTCTTGGTTGGGCGCCTCCGACCGGCCGCGCCGCGGGGGTGGATGCGTTTCGCAGGGGCGCCTTACGTGAGGTGATGATAATGCTGGCCTGAGCGGGCAAGTGTTCGGGTTTCCGCAGTTGTTGTGCGGTGTTCCGCAGTGGGGAGCTTGAGGAGAGGGGATTTCTGCGCTTGCCTGGCCGGCATGAGAGCCGCACTCCGCCGTCACTCCGGCCACTTGCCCCCGCCCAGCGCGGCTATGGCCGCGACGATGCGATCAAAGGCCTCGCCGGCGCGCGGCACGGTCTTGCGGGCGCGCAGGAAACTGTGCACGAGGCGCGGCTCCTCGCGCCACCATGCCTTACCGCCGGCGGCAAGGATGCGGTCGCGATAGGTCTGGCCGTCCGATGACAGCGGATCGCATTGCGCGGTGACGATGACCGTCGGCGGCAGGCCGGAGAAGTCGCTATCGTTAAGTGGCGAAAATGTCGGGTCGTCCGGCGACTGCCCCTTCGCTGCCCGGATATGGCGGTAGAATTCGACGTCCCGCAACCTCAGCAGCGGTGCCTCGGCGTGCTCGATATAGGAGCCGGTGCGCGCTTTGCCGTCCAGCTCTGGGCCGTCTAGCTCGTCACCGCCCAATTCGGGATAGATCAGCACCTGGCCGATCGCGCGGCGAGGATGGCGGCGCGTCGCCTGCGCCACTGCTGCGGCCAGGTTGCCGCCGGCGCTCTCGCCGCAGAGCACGATCGGCAAGCCGGTCGTCGCCGCAGCCCATTCGAACACCGCCAGCGCATCCTCGAAGGCCGCCGGATGCAGATGTTCAGGCGCCAGCCGGTAGTCGGCGGACAGAACCGCAAAGCCGGTGCCGGCGCAGATCTCGGCGCAGATGTCGTCATGGCTGTCGAGCCCGCCAAGCACGAAACCGCCGCCGTGATAATAGACGACCATCGCCTGCGGCGCCGTTCCCGCCATATGGTAACGCCGGACCGGGATCGCACGGTCGCCGACGCTGCTGTCGCTGGCCTTGACGCCGGGTGGATAGGGCTCGCGAAACGCCCGGCACATGGCATCATAGACCGCCCGCTGCCTGTCGATCGGCATGTAGACGATTTCGGGCGGATACCACTCGTTGACACTGTCGATATAGGCCCACAGTTCCGGATCGAGCAGCGTCAGGTATTTTCCGCGGTCTGTCGTTTCGGGTCGCTCGGCTTCGGTGACCATCGCGGCGCGATCCCGCTCAGAGCTCGGCGTAGAGCCGGGCGGCGTTTTCGTAGCTGAAACGCAGCGGCACCGAGCCCTCGACCTGCCAGGCATCGACCGTCTCGCCGGCCAGCAGCCGGCAGGCGGCCTCGGTGGTGGTGACGGCACCGCCATAGAGCCGGTTGGCGAGGTTGAGGATGGCCGTCTGATGCATCGCCGTGCTGCCGCTGCCGCAGGCATCCTTGACCAGCAGCACACGAAAGCCCGACGCCACCGCATCTTTGACGGTGGCATCGATGCAGGCCTCGGTCCAGACGCCGGCAACGACCAGCCATTCGATGCCGTCGGCCTTGAGCCGCCCGGCGGCAGGCCCTCCACCAAAGGCGCTGGCCTGCGTCTTGACCAGCATCGTCTCGCCGGCTGCAGGCGCCACTTCCGGACAGATCGCCGTCAGCGGATCGTCCTTGTCGGAGAAAGCCGACTTGCCGTTGGTCTCGACCGGGTGGAACGGCCGTGCTGTGGCGACATCGACGACATAGGCCCAGTGATACAACGGCACATGATTGGCCCGTGCCGCTGCCTGCAGGCGCTGTACGTTGGCGAGGATATCGCCATAGCCTTCGACCAGATAGCGCTTGTCCCGCCGATGCTCCTCCTGGAGATCGATGAACACCGCCGCCGCCTTGCCGGACTTGATCGAGATCGGGCTTTTCATGCAAAACTGCCTGTCAGCACTCAAACTTGCCTGTCAAGGAACTCGTCCTCATAAGGGAACCGCGACAGAAGCTCGGTGCCGGTCTCGGTGATCAGGATCTCGTCCTCCAGCTTGACGCCCTCGCGACCGCCCTTCTCGCCGATATAGCTCTCGACGCTGACCACCATGCCGGGCACGATGACCCCGTCGCGGCCATAGGTCTCGTAATCCATGGCATGCGCGATGAACGGCGTCTCGCCATGCATGCCGACGCCGTGCATGACCGAGGTATAACGCTGGTCGACGAAGCGGTCCGGGATCTTCCAGGCCTTATCGGCAATCTCGCGAAACGCCATACCCGGCTTGACGACCCCGATATTGTGCTGAACCTGGTCGTGCGCCATGCGGTAGAGCGACTTCTGGTAATCCGTCGGCCTGCCCGGGCCGCAGCGGAAGGTGCGGGAAAAGTCCGAATAATAGCCGTAGCAGCCGATCGTGTCGGTATCGAGCGCCAGGAGTTCGCCCGGCCTGATCTTGCGGCCGCTCGCCTCGTTGAACCATGGATTGGTGCGCTGGCCCGAGGTAAGCAGCCGGGTTTCGATGAACTCGCCGCCCTGCCGGATCACCTCGCCATACATGATGGCGAACAGCTCGTTTTCGGAAACGCCGGGCTTGATCGCCTCGCGCACGGCATAGACGGCGGCCTCGGCGCCGGCCATCGAAACCTGCAGGCATTTTACTTCCTCGGGCGTCTTGACCGCGCGCACCGCCAAAATCTCGCCCTGGCAATCGCGGACGTCGCAGCCGCGCTTTTCGAGCGCCAGCGCCTGCAGATGGCTGCAGCGGTCGAGGCCGAGCTTCATCGAGCCGCCGCCATGCGCCTTGAGCAAATCGGCGATCTCGTCGGCGAAGGGACCCGCGGTTTCGTCGTCGCGGCCCGACACCGAAGACCATACCAGCTTGGACGGACGCGCCTCGTCGATCGTGTCGAGCACCATCGAGACGTGGTAGCTCTGCGGATATTCGAACAGCACGATCGGCCCTTCGGTGGGGATGAAGAAGTAGCGCGTCGAGTTGCGCAGGAAATAGCCGAACATGTTGCGCGAACCGGTGGCGTAACGCTGGTTGTAGGGGTCGAACAAAACGACGCCGCCATAGCCGGCCTCGCGCATCCAGGCACGCAGCCTGGCAAGGCGCCCCTTGCGCAGCGCGTCGGCGTCGATGAAGGACGGCTCGGTATCGGACAGCCACATGCCGCCGGCCGGATCGGCCGCCGCCGGATGGCGCATGCGGTCCTTGAAGTCGACGTCCTCGGTGCTGTCGGGGTCAAAAACGACAATGCTCATGGGTGCCTCCTGGAAGCGGCGACGATGAGCCATGCGTTGCGCAAAGTCTGTGCGGAATCCCGCAGGTGTTGTGCCGGATGCCGCTAGGCGGCAGCCCCCTTCAATTACCTCGGCGATTGACTGTGGGCCCGAACGTTTTCGTCATCCCAGGGCGGAGCAAGGAGCGAAGCGACGCAGCGCAGACCCTAGGATCCATGCCGTGACATTGGTCGTAGAATGCGGCGGAATGGCGCTTGTGCGCGCATCGATGCTCGCTACCCTGAAACCATGACCGGCTACGTTTACATGACCGCAAGCCAGAAGCGCGGCACGGAGGGGTGGTTCGGCTAATCTCCGACGTTTGCGGCTTGCGAAGGCCCCTAATGCCTGCGCATCACCTTCGGCGCATGCCCATGCTCTTCCCTGAAGGCGCGGGCAAAGCTCGACATTGAGGCAAAGCCGCAGGCCAGCGCCACGTCGCGCACCATCAGCGTCGAATGGGCCAAAAGATCGGCGGCACGCTTCAGCCGCAGCCGGCGGTAGTAGCCGTTGGGCGAAATGCTGAGCTCGGAGCGAAAATTGCGTTCGAGCTTGTCGGAGGAGACGCCAAGCCTATTCGCCAACTCCGCCATGCCGAGCCGTTCCTCCACTGCATCCTCCATGATGGCGATGGCCGACAGCACCAGATCGTTCTGCACGCCGGTGCGTAAGCGCAGCGGCATCAGCTTGCGGTCGACACTGGAGCGCAGCGGGCTGTGCACGAACCATTCGGCGACGCCGGCCGACAGCTCGGCGCCATAGTCGTCGGTGATGATCTCCAGCATCATGTCGAGGCTGCCGATGCCTCCGGCCGAGGTGAAGCGCTTGCGGTCGATGACATAGAGATCGCGCCTCAGCTCGATGTCGGGAAAGGCCTCGGTGAAGGCGGCCTGGCTGGTCCAGTGCAAGGTGCAGGCATGGCCGTCGAGCAGGCCCGCGCGGGCAAGGAAGAACGCCGCATCCGCCACAGCACCGATATGGGCGCCACCGCGCAGGCTCTTGCGGATCCAGCTCACGGCATCGTATGCGACGAGATGATCGGCATCGCCGCCCGAGCAGACGACGATGCGATCGACCTTCGGCGCGTCATGGGCGGAAAAACCGGGCTGGATGACGACGCCGTTCGAGGCCTCCACCGGGCCTTCGGCGGCGCCGACGATGATCCAGCGATAGCAGTCCCGCTTGGCCAGAACGTTGGCGGCGCGGAGCGGCTCGATGACCGAGCTGAACGCCATCATCGGAAAGCCGGGGAAGACGAGGATGGCGAAGGTGAGCGGGGTATCGCTTGCCGTCGGTTGGTTGCGTTGTCGGTTGTTCATAGCTTCCGGAGCCAGGCAGCAAGGTGGATCAGGAAGCTACAATTCTGCCAGATGGCGCCAAGGTCAACGGAATAGAATGTAAGACACATGGATGGATGCAAGCGCCGCTCGTTGGCGATCCTTCACGCCCCCCTCTGTCCTGCCGGAGAACGGCAGCTTCGCCGTCCCGTCTGTGTTTCAGCGTTGGAGGTTGGCGAAAGCGCAAGATGACGGCCAATCTCCCTCGTGGCCGAGATGCCCGGTAGGGCAGAGGGGGCACTGTCCGCCGAAGTCTCGCAAGGTTCTTGCTGCCGGGCTCAACTCGCCAGCGCCTGATCCAGATCCGCGATCAGATCGTCGCCATCCTCGATCCCGGCCGACAAGCGCACCAGCGAATCGGATATCCCGATCTCGGCGCGTTTTTTCGCCGGGATCGAGCCGTGCGTCATCAGCGCCGGGTGCTCGATCAGGCTTTCGACACCGCCGAGGCTTTCGGCCAGCGTGAACAGTTGCGTGTGTTCGAGGAAGCGCTTGGTGCCGGCGAGGTCGCGGTCGAGCTCGACGGTGATCATACCGCCGAAGGCGTGCATCTGCCGCCTGGCGATGGCGTGCTGCGGATGGCTGGGCAGGCCGGGATAGATGACACGACGGATGTCGGGGCGGCTTTCCAGCCAGTGCGCGATCTTCTGGCCGTTCGACGAATGGCGCTCCATCCTGAGCGCCAGCGTCTTCAAGCCGCGCAGCGCCAGGAAACTATCGAACGGTCCGGAAATGGCACCGATGGCGTTCTGCAGGAATTTCAGCCGCTCAGTGAGATCCTTGTTGTCGCCGACCACGGCGACGCCGCCGACCATGTCGGAATGGCCATTGAGGTATTTGGTCGTCGAATGGATTGATATGTCGATGCCGAGCTCCAGCGGCCGCTGCAGATAGGGGCTGCAGAAGGTGTTGTCGGCAACCGACATCACGCCCTTGCGCCTGGCCAGAGCCGCGACGGCTTCCAGATCGACGACGCGCAGCAGCGGATTGGTCGGCGTCTCGACCCAGAGCATTTTGGTTTCCGGGCGGATCGCCGCCTCGACCGCGGCAAGATCGGTGAAGTCGACGAAGTCGACCTGGAGGTTGGCCGAGCGCTTGCGCACCCGCTCGAGCAATCGGAACGTGCCGCCATAGATGTCGTCGGTGGCGACGATATGCGCGCCTGAATCGAGCAGTTCAAACACCGTGGCGATCGCCGCCAGCCCCGAAGCGAAGGCGAAGGCGGCTGTGCCGCTTTCGAGGTCGGCCACAGCGCGCTCGAAGGCAAAGCGGGTCGGGTTCTGGCTGCGGGCATATTCAAAGCCCTTGTGCACGCCCGGGCTCTGCTGGCCATAGGTCGAGGTGGCGTAGATCGGTACCATCACCGCGCCCGTCGTCGGGTCGTGGCTCTGGCCGCCATGGATGGTGCGGGTCGAGAAGGCGAGGCGGTTTTTGCCCGATACAGTGGCTTTGACGGTCATCGGGCGCGCCTCAGATGGTTGATCAGGTCGATGCGGGTTATCAGGCCAATGAACTCGTCGCCGTCGAAGACGATGGCGACCTCGTTGCGGTCGAACACCGGCAGCAGCGCGTCCAGCGTCTGGCTGGCCTGCAGCGTGTGCAGATTCGTGGTCATCGCCGTCCTAACCGGGGCCTTGAAGCGGTCCCAGCGACTGTCATAGGGGCCTTCGACCTTGGCCAGGATATCGCTTTCGTCGATGATGCCGACGAGCTTGCCCTCGTCCAGCACCGGCAGTTGCGAGACATCCGAGCGGCGCATGCGGCCATAGGCGTTGAGCAGGCTTTCGTCGGGGCCGACGGACACGACATCGCCGGTGCGGAGCGTGCGCATCACCAGGTCGCGCAGGTCGCCATGCTGCTCCTGCTCGGCAAGGCCCTGCTCGGCCAGCCAGAAGTCGTCGAAAACTTTCGACAGGTACTTGTTGCCGCTGTCGCACACGAAGGTGACGACGCGCTTGGGCACGGTCTGCTCGCGGCAATAGCGGAGTGCTGCCGAAAGCAGCGTGCCCGACGACGAGCCGGCGAGAATGCCTTCCTTCGAAAGCAGGTCGCGCACCGCAAGCATGCTCTGCTTGTCGGGGATGGAATAGGCCTTCCTGACCAGCGACAGATCGGCATTGGGCGGCACGAAATCCTCGCCGATGCCTTCGACGGTCCAGCTTCCGGCCTCTACCATCTTGCCGGTCTTGATCAGGGGCGCCAGCACCGAGCCGACCGGATCGGCGAGCACCATCTCGGTCTTCGGCGAGACTTTCGCAAAATAGCGGCCGAGCCCGGTCAGCGTGCCGCCGGAGCCGACGCCGACGACCACCGCATCGACATCGCCTTCGAGCTGTTGAAAGATTTCCGGCCCGGTCGTGGTCTCGTGGGCATGCGGATTGGCCGGGTTGGCAAACTGGTTGGCGTAGAAGGCGCCGGGCAACTCGGCGGCGATTTTTTCGGCCATGTCCTGATAGTATTCGGCATGGCCCTTGCCGACATCGGAACGGGTCATGCGCACTTCGGCGCCGAGCGCCCGCAAATGCTGGATCTTTTCGCGCGACATCTTGTCAGGCACGACAAGGATGATGTGGTAGCCCTTGGGGATGCCGACCTGGGCGAGACCAAGACCGGTGTTGCCGGCGGTCGCCTCGACGATCGTCCCGCCGCGTTTCAGTTTGCCCTGTTTTTCGGCGGCGGCAATCATCGACAGCGCGATGCGGTCCTTGATCGAGCCGCCGGGATTCTGGCTTTCGAGCTTGATGAACAGCCGGCACTTGCCGATGTCGAATTTGGTCAGCTCGACGATCGGCGTCTGCCCGATCAGGTCGAGAACCGAGGCATAGGGCGGGCGCAGGCGGGACGATGCATCGTCCTGTGCCACGATCTTGTGCTTGCTCATGTCAGATGCTCCGTTGCCAGAATGAGCAACCGCCCTGAAAGACGGCAACCTACCGTCTTTTCCAGCCGTTTGCAGTTGGAAAGAAGATAGATCGTGCCAATCCGGCCGCCAGCAGGGGAATGGAATTTCGCGAAAGCTTCGCCGGCTCCAGGCAGGGCAAAAGATTTGCAGAACCTGCTTGGGGTTCAGGCGATCGCGGCTTGGGCTTCGATCTCGATCAGAAAATCCGGATTGCCGAGGCCGGCGACGCGCAGCACCTTGATGATCGGCGGCGCGCCACGGTTTGCCCAGAAGGCCATCCAGGCGCCGAAGGCCGGCCCTATATCCAGGTCGCCGGCGATATAGACCGAGAGGCTGACCAGGTCTTCAGCATCTTGTCGGAAAGCGAAGGGATCAGCCGGCGCAGGTCGGAATAGCGCATCGGCTGTTCCTTGATGCGCGCCAGGATCACCGTCTTCCATTTGCCGCCGAGCGCGTCGAGCGCGAACTCGACCGGACAGCCGTAGGGTCTTCCCCGTTGGGTCATGGGCCATGGTAGGCAAGGCACGGTGACGACGAAAGCAGAATTTGCCCGGCCATCTGGCCAGGGTCGCGGCTTACGGCCTCGCCGAGTACAAAATCCATGGAGGAGACCGAAGACGAGCGTACGCGACACCAATCCGGTCAAAGCGAGACGGCCGAACGTGGCGTCATCGCTTAGCTGTCTCGACCACCACGGGCTGACTTCTGGTGGAGCGAGCTCCCGCGCCCTGGTTCGCCTTCAGCGAACGCGGTTATGCCGTCGAGATCTTTTCACCCGACGGCGGCGGTCTTGCATCCGAATTGCGTCAAGACAAAGGGAGCCTCATCCGAGCAAGCGCTTGCTCAGCCGCGCGCACTGCACACGAATATCGGGAATGGCGTCGATCTCGAAGAAGGTGCCGCGCGTCAGTGGCCCGACGGCGAGGATCTTGGCGGATACCGTGCCGTCGCCGGCGATGACCTCGCAGTTAGCGGTCACGTCGAGGCCGAGGCGCAGCGGATCCGGCCGTGCCAGTCCACGCTCGACCAGCGACCGCACCACGCTGTTCGAGGTGGTCGAGATGTCCCTGGCGATGCCTGTGCAATCATAGATGCGGGTGACGTCGAACCTTTCGAGCTGCTGTGTGTGGCGCGACTGGACCTGTACGCTGAAGCCGTCGCCGGCGGCGATCTCGACGACGCGCCCGGCGACAAGGCGGATGCGGCCCGCTTGCACCGCCTCGGCAACGCGGGTGTAGACTTCCGGCGCCATGCGATGGCGGTGGATGTCCCACCAGGCCTTGGTGTGCTCGACGAAGCGGCGCTTGGCCGAGGACGGCCAGTTCTGCCAGATCTTCTGGTTGAAGGGTCTCAGACCGTCGACGACGTCGCGCCAGTCGATACCGGCCTTCTGGTTTTCCCGGATCAGGTCGCGGAACCAGCCGACGAAATAGGAAAGCTGGGTGCCGAGCGGAATGTCGGCGACGTCGAGCTTGATCGGATTGCCCTTGCGATGCGGCGAAGGCAGCAGGCCGCGCCGCGACACCGCGACGATCGCGCGGCGGTGGCCGCGCTGCTCGAGCGACAGGAAGGCATCGACCATGCTCAAGCCGGTGCCCAGCACCAGGACTTGGGCTTCGGGGTCGAGCGCAGTGTCCGCCTCGGATCCCATCCTGATCGCATGCCCCTGCCCCGCCCCCGGCTCTTCGTCATGCCCGGTGGCGAGCACGGCAAGATGCGCGACCACGCTGGTGCCGTTGGCCAGCGCCACCTCGACGCCGGAGGCGGTCGGCGAGATCGACAGGCTCTCCTCGCGGATCAGGCGCAGCCGGCCCGTCTGCTGCTCACGCGCCTCGAGCTCGTCGAGCAGCTCCTTGAGATAGCGGGCGTAGACGCTGCGCGGTGCATAGACCGGCGCCTGTTCCGGCGTCGCTATCCCGCGTTCAAGCAGCCAGCGCGAGAAATTGCCGGGATCGTCGGCATAGGCGCTCATGCCCGACGCGCTGACATTCAGCACATGCGCCGACAGCAGCGTTGAATAGGCCATGCCTTGCCCAAAATGCGGGCGTTTTTCGATCAGGCTGACGCGGAGATCGGGATTGGGCGACTTCAGCAGATGCGCCGCAAGCACGACGCCGCTGGCGCCGCCACCGACAATGATGATCGAATTTGGCGTAGCGCGCCCGGTCATACGCACACCAGCTGTGCTGGCGATCGTCGCCGGCTCAGGAGAGATTGGTTCAGGCCTGGATTTTCAACGCCGCCGAAAAGTCTTCGTCGCCGACGATATCGCGCATTTCGGCGAGGCTGCGCTGATCCAGCACCTCGGCGATGGCCTGCCGGACCTCCAGCATCAGGTGTCGGACTTGGCATGTCGCCTCGTTGCAGTCTTCGCAGCGCTGATACTGGGTGCGGCTGGCGCAAGGAATGGGGGCAAGCGGCCCGTCGAGCACGCGCACGACGTGGCCGACCTTGATCTCGTCCGCCGGGCGCGCCAGCCGATAGCCGCCGTCCTTGCCCTTGCGGCTCTGGACGAACCCGGCATTGCGCAATTCGCCAAGAATGGCATCAAGGAACTTCTTCGGAATATTGTTTCCTGTAGCGATGTCGTTGACGAAGGCGAGCTGTCCAACCGGCAGGCGCGCCAGATGGACGAGCGCCTTGAGGCCGTACTTACCTTTTTTCGTGAGCATAACCCGAACGTTTCTCTGTCATGCGATGGCGCAAGGCCATCGGTTGCGAAACGCCTGGCGTGCCTCCCCGCCGCGTCCAAGCTGTCACTACAGATAAATTCTAGTGACATGATATACAAGCCGAGAAACGTTGATTTTGCTTCGTTTTCAAGCCGCAATGGCCATTTTGGTCGGGGCTTGTGCCCTTGCGAGCACAGGAGCCGCCGCGAATGGCACACCGGCAAACTGGCCGGCGGCAGGAATGTCCCGATCGGCGAGAATACCGACGGCAGCTTCTGCCCCTGAATTTGAAGGCCAAAGCATGCCGCGCACGGCAACAAGGAGGGTGGCGTCGCTCATCGTCCTCTCCAATCCTTCAATGTCGATAAGGATACTAGACTTAACCGCGAACACAGGGAACTTGTTTCCAATTTCTTGGCTGCTCGCAGCATGGGTTTGCCGATGCAGGTGAAAACGGGAAAATCCTTGCTGCGCGTATGGACGACATGGAAGAGGTTCCCGGGCAAGGACGCTGGTTCTCACCCGGGCCATCACCCAGAAGCGTGCGAATGGGCAACTGCCCTAGCCAGACGACTTTTTCTAACAAGGCCGAGCCGATTGGAAGGATTTAACTCTACAAGAACGATAGAGTTAGGTGAATATGAAACGCAATCCGGGTTTTCTCGTTTCCAAGGAGCCTTTCATGTCCACCATTTCGCGACGTATCGTTCTCTTGTCCTCGGCGGCTCTGGCAGGTGCCGTCTTTCTCGGCCCAGCCGATGCGCAGGACCTCAAGATCACTATCGGCTACCAGACAGTCGTCGAACCCTCGAAGGTGCCGCAGGCCGACGGCGCCTATGAGAGCGCGACCAAGGCGGCAATCGACTGGCGGAAATTCGATTCCGGCGCCGACGTGATCGCCGCCATCGCTTCCGGTTCGGTCGACATCGGTTATGTCGGCTCGAGCCCGCTGGCGGCGGCGGCGAGCCGCGAGCTTCCCATCCAGACAATCTTCATTGTCGGGCTGATCGGCGAATCCGAGGCCCTTGTCGCCCGCAATGGCGCCGGCATCGAGAAGGCCGCCGACCTTGCCGGCAAGAAGGTGGCGGTGCCCTTCGTTTCGACGACGCATTACAGCCTGCTTGCCGCGCTGAAGCATGAGGGTGTCGACCCGAAGTCGGTCGATATTCTCAACCTGCGGCCACCGGAGATCGCGGCGGCATGGGCGCGCGGCGACATCGACGCCGCCTATGTCTGGGATCCGGCACTCGGCCAGATCAAGACGACGGGCAAGGTCGTGCTGGATTCCTCGCAGGTCGCAGCCTGGGGCGCGCCGACCTTCGACGCCTGGATCGTGCGCACCGACTTCGCCGAAAGGAACCCGGAAGCGGTGCGCGACTTCGTCAAAGTGACGGGCGCTGCCTATGCCGACTTCCTGGCCAAGCCGGATCAATGGTCGGTGTCCTCGCCGCAAGCGGCCAAGATCACCAGGATCACCGGGGCCAAGCTCGAAGACGTGCCGCAACTGCTGAGAGGCTATGTCTTCCCGACGCTCGAGGAGCAGGCCTCGGACAAGTTCCTCGGTGGCGGCACGGTCAAGGCGGTCGAGGCGACATCGGCCTTCCTCAAGGAGCAGGGCAAGATTGACGCCGTCTTGCCGGATTATTCGAAATACGTGTCGTCGAAATATGTCGGCGAGGCGCTGGCCTCGAATTAGCGGCGGCTCAATACGCGCGTCCTCTCTTCCCTGACACGCGCGTTGCCTGCCCCGGAGCCGCTGACGAGGAACGGCTTCGGGGCTGGCAGGTTTACAATATCGGCGACCCCACATGACGCATCTCATGCTCGACCAAGTCTCGGTTCATTATGACGGCCAGCCGGCGCCGGCCGTCGAACGCGTGTCGCTTGACATCGCCAAGGATGACTTCGTTGTCCTGGTCGGCCGCTCCGGCTGCGGCAAGACCTCGCTGCTCAACGTCGCTGCGGGCCTGGTCCAGCCTGTGCGCGGACGCGCCACGATTGGCGGCAGGCCGATCACGGCGCCAGGCTCGGACCGCGCCGTCGTGTTCCAGAACGACGCATTGTTTCCGTGGCTGACCGCGCGGGAAAATGTCGCCTTTGCTCTCAGGCTGCGCGGTGTCAGGGCCGCCGAACGGGCGCGGACTGCCGACGACCTTCTGGCGCTGGTGAAGCTCGACGGCGCCGGCGACAAGCGCATCTGGGAGCTTTCCGGCGGCATGCGCCAGCGCGTCGGCCTGGCCAGGGCGCTGGCAGCCGAGCCGCAATTCCTGCTGCTCGACGAACCGCTGGGCGCACTCGATGCGCTGACACGCGAACGCATGCAGACAACGCTGCTCGATCTGTGGACGGCAAGCCAGGTCGGCGTGCTGATGGTCACGCACGGCATCGACGAAGCGCTGGTGCTCGCCACCCGCATCATTGTGCTCGCTCCCGGCCCTGGCCGGGTGGTGCGGAGTTTCGAGGCCGGTTTCAGCCGGCGCTATGCAGCCGGCGAGGCCATTCGTAGCATCAAGGCCGATCCCGCCTTCGCCGCGGCGCGCGGCGAGCTGACCGACGCGATCTTCGAAGGGGAGGCAGCATGACCGTTACCTCCTATACCGAGCGGCCGCAGCGCTCCAAAGTCGACGACGGAGCCGACGCGCTGTCGGTGCCATGGTCGCGGCCGCGGCCGAGACGCAGCCGCGTTTCGGCCCGCGTGGTTAGCGCGATCACCATTCTGATGGTGCTGGCAGTGTGGACGGTATCGGCCCGCCTGCAATTGGTGCCGCCGGTTTTCCTGCCGTCGCCTGTGGCAGTCTGGAACAAATTTGTCGTCGTCGCCCGTGACGGCTTTGTCGACGCGACGCTGCTCCAGCATATCGCCGCCAGCCTGTGGCGCGTGTTTGCAGCGCTGATCGTCGCCATCGTCGTCGGCGTTCCCATCGGGCTGGCGATCGGCGTCAGCACGATCGGGCGTGGCCTCTTCGATCCGCTGCTCGAATTCCTGCGGCCGATCCCGCCGCTCGCCTATCTGCCGCTGATCATTATCTGGTTCGGCATTGGCGAGCCGTCCAAGATCCTGGTGATTGCCGTTGCCATGCTGGCACCGGTTGCGCTGTCGACGGCATCGGGTGTTCGCGGCGTCTCGCAGGAACGCATCAATGCAGCGCGCGCGCTTGGCGCCACGCAGCGCCAAGTGATCAGGCACGTCACCCTGCCCAGCGCGCTGCCCTCGATCCTGACCGGTCTGCGCATCGCGCTTGGCGCCGGTTGGTCGACGCTGGTCGCCGCCGAGCTGGTGGCCGCGACGCGCGGGCTCGGTTTCATGATCCAGTCCGCTGCCCAGTTCCTCGTCACCGACGTGGTGGTGATGGGCATACTGGTGATCGCGGCCATTGCCTTCGTGCTCGAATTCATCATCCGCAGGATCGAGCGGGTGCTCGTCCCGTGGGCAGGGCGGGAGTGACCGACAATGCCCCATTCCATCGCTGTATTGTTCGCGCATTTCGGCCATTGGCTCCGCCTGATCAAGGCCGGGGACAAACAGCCGCCTGACGGCGAACGCAAAACGCCGGTGCAACTGGACGCGGAGCGCAACCGCCTGCCGCCGCGCGACGAAAGTTTCTACTGGGGCTGGCAATACTGGTCGCGGTGACCCGGCCGCCACGGGTACGCTGTGGCGCTCTGGCGGGAGCCTGAGGATCGACGCCTGCTCAAACGCGCGAACGGTTCGCCCAGGCCAGGCCGGCCAAGCCGACCAGCGCGGTGACGATGCCGACATAGAGCCATTGCGACTGGCCGGTCATGAAGCTGCCGCCGATAACGCCGATGCCTTGCAACGTCCACAGCACGCCGATGGTGAGCACAATCAAGGCCAGCAGATTTTTGATCAATCTCATCGCTAGAACTCCGTTCCAAGTCGATCATAAACCGCGTTCCGGCCGGAATGAAACAGCGAGAAGACGCTGCTCGATTACACCAACTTCTACTTGGATGCTAATCTCTGATCTTGTGCAAGACGCCCGGAGATCGGCGCAGACATCATCAAAGAAGCTGCGCCTCGCTGCAGAAAGTCTCTGACAAATTGTTTCGCGCCGACTCCAAACGTGTAACATTGCCATGGAACCGACAGATCATTGCCGCATTTGCTGCCTTGTTCGGCACCTAACGGCTTGGGTCTGTCAACGGAGCTAACCCCAAGCATGAAGAAAAGCTATCAGGCCGCGCTCGTCGCGGCCACGATTGCGGCCGGCCTGACGGTCGGCGCATCCGCCACCAACGCCGCTGCTCAGTGCGGTCGTGCCTCCTGGTACTCACTGCATTCCAGAACCGCTTCCGGCGAGCGCATGAACCCGTCGGCGCTGACCGCCGCGCATCGCAGCCTGCCGTTCGGCACCAAGCTGAAGGTGACCAATCGCAACAATGGCCGCAGCGTCGTCGTGCGCATCAACGACCGCGGCCCCTTTATCAGGGGCCGGATGCTCGATCTGTCGAAGGGCGCAGCCAGTCAGCTTGGCTTCATCAGCTCGGGCCATACCGCTGTCTGCATGGCACGGGTCTAACGGTCCGGCCGCCACGGCCGGACGCCGCCTCCAACGATCTTCCCAATAGCCGTGCCCTTGCCTGGCCTTCGCAGGTGCACTTCGCAGGTGCACATTGAGCCGGCTGTTGCCCTTCCAGGCGGATTCTCAATGCCTTGGACGAAAGAATGAGCATAAATCACGCAGATTGACGTATTGCATCGCAGCAGATTGTTGCTAACTTCCCCGCAAAGCATTCAAGGCTCGGCGCTGCTCGTCGGCCCTTCGATCGCAGTCGGCAGCGGGGTTCTCGATGTTCTACCAGCTCTACGAACTGAACCACGCCGCCTTGCAGCCGGCGCGCCTCTATGCCGATGCGGTGCGCCTGTTCTACTCCAATCCGCTCAATCCGGTCTCACACACGTCCTGGGGCCGCTCGGTTGCGGCAACGGCCGAACTGTTCGAGCGCACGACGCGCCGCTACGGCAAGCCGCAATTCGGCCTGACCAAGACCGTGGTCGACTGGAAAAACGTCGAGGTCAGCGAACGCACCGTCTGGTCGCGGCCGTTCTGCAACCTGGTTCGTTTCGAGCGGGCGGTTCCTGCCGGGCGCCGGCCGGATCCGAAGCTGTTGATCGTCGCGCCGATGTCGGGCCACTACGCGACGCTGCTGCGCGGCACGGTGGAGGCGATGCTGCCCTATGCCGACGTGCATATCACCGACTGGGTCGACGCCCGCATGGTGCCGCTGGCCGACGGCAGCTTCGATCTTGACGACTATATCGACTACATCGTCGACATGCTGCATGCGCTGGGCCCCGACACCCATGTGATGGCGGTGTGCCAGCCTTCGGTGCCGGTGCTGGCGGCGGCGGCACTGATGGAAGCCAAGGGTGATCCGTTCGTGCCCTCGACGATGACGCTGATGGGCGGGCCAATTGACACGCGCCGCAATCCGACGGCGGTCAATCTGCTGGCGCAGGAAAAGGGCATCGACTGGTTCCGCGACAATGTCATCATGCGCGCGCCCTGGCCGGTGCCGGGCTTCGGCCGCGAGGTCTATCCCGGCTTCCTGCAGCTTTCGGGTTTCATGAGCATGAACCTCGACCGCCACATCACCGCCCACAAGGACTTCTTCATGCATCTGGTGAAGCATGACGGTGACAATGCCGAGAAGCACCGCGAGTTCTACGACGAATATCTGGCGGTGATGGATCTGACGGCGGAATTCTACCTGCAGACCGTCGACACCGTGTTTGTCCGCCAGGCCTTGCCCAAGGGCACGATGACGCATCGCGGCGTGGCGGTCGATCCTTCGGCGATCCGCAATGTCGCCCTGTTCACGGTCGAGGGCGAGAACGACGACATCTCCGGCCTCGGCCAGACCAAGGCCGCGCACGATCTGTGCATCAACATCCCAGCCGACAGGCACGCCCATTACATGCAGCCTGCGGTCGGCCATTATGGTGTGTTCAACGGCTCGCGCTTCCGTTCCGAAATCGTGCCGCGCATCGTCGACTTCATCACCAGCTACGGCCGTCAGAACCGTGTTGCGGTGAAGCCCAAGCTGGTCAGGACCGGCAAGAAATAGGCGACCAGTGATGATGCCCGTCAATCCGCATCAGGTCGGTCTATGCCAAAATCATCGGCTGGCGCGGCCGTGCGGCCAGTCGACCTGTTGCACAATAGTCGCGTTGGCGCCACGCGGGTAACCATGCCGCAAAAATCAATCCATCCTCATAATTGACACGGACTGTAAATACCCCTTAACGTTTCGTTAATAACAAGGGACAAGCGGGGACAATGATTTCCTCACCAATGGCGAGAACGCTGCGCCTGTGCGCGCTGGCCGGACTTACTGTGGCGGCAGGTTGGGCCAGTTCGGCCTCGGCGGCCGGCCCGATGATAACAGGTGGCCCGACCTCGCAGCCGATCGGCCATTATGATTTCTGCAAGAGCTACGCCTCCGAATGCTCGATCCGCCCGAAGGATCTGTCGCCCGCCAGCCTGACCGGCTCGCTGTGGCGCAAGCTGCTCAGCGTCACGGCAAAGGTCAACGCCGCCGTCAAGCCGGAGAGCGACTTCGACATCTACGGCAAGGATGAGGTCTGGGCCTATCCCGACAAGGGCGTTGGCGATTGCGAGGACTATGTCCTGGAAAAGCGCCGTGAGCTGAACCGGCTGGGCGTCTCGTTTGCCGATCTGCTGATGACCGTCGTGCGCAAGCCGGATGGCGAAGGCCACGCCGTGCTGACGGTGCGCACCGACAAGGGCGACTACATCCTTGACAATCTGACCGACCAGGTCCGTCCCTGGGACCAGACCGGCTATCGTTTCCTCAAGCGGCAGGCGATCGACAATACCGGCCGCTGGGTCTCCATCCGCGGCGGCCAGCAGGTTCTGGTCGGCTCGGTCCAGTAACAAGGCAACTCATTTCGGCCGTGCCAGCGCGGCGCGGATCGACGCAATGATGCGGCGAAGCTCGGCTTCGTCGAGCTTTTCAATGTTGTCGGCCAGGAGATTGGCAAGCTCGGTCGCCGCCGGGCTAAGGCCCGACGTGTCGAGCTTGACGCGCGGATGCGAGGTTTCGGCCAGCCGCGCCAGTTCCTCGGCGTCGTCCCAAATGATGTTGAAATAGCCGATGATCTTCTGGATCAGCGTCCAGCTCGGCGCACCGCGGCGGCCGTGTTCCAGCGCCGAGAGATAGGCTGCGCTGACGCCGATCGCCTTGGCCATGTCTTTCTGGCTGACGCCGCGCTCGTTTCGCAGCACGCGAAGCTTTTCGCCGAACGGGGTCACAAGCGCACCTTCATGGATGCATCCTCATAGGTGCGTCCCTCATCGGCATGCCCTCATGAGCGTGCCCGCCGCAAGCGGACATAGAGCGCACCCGAGCCGCCATGTTTGCGGGCGGCATGGTCGTGGCTGGAGACGAGGGGCCGGAAAGCGGGTGTCGACAGCCATGACGGCACGGCGCGCCGCAAGACGCCATCACCGCCCGACGAAGAGCCCTTGCCGGTGATCACCAGGACGTAGCGGATGCCGCCGGCATGCGCCCGGCACAGGAAGGAAAACAGCAGCGAATAGGCTTCGTCCTGGGTCAGGCCATGCAGGTCGACGCGGCCCTCGATCGGCAGCCGGCCCTTCGACAGCTTGTCCAGCGTCGGTTCGTCGAGTGCGTGGGAGACATGCTGCGCCTTCGGCTTTGCGGCCGCGGCAGGATTGCCCGCGACCTGTGCCGGCGGCGGCGCCTGCCTGGTCTCGTCGATCTCCGGCCCAACGTGTGGAATTTCGACGGCGGTTCTGCCCTTCAGGGGTTGTGCCGTGCGCGCGACCAGGTTCCACAGCACCCGGTCGTCCTCGCTCAGCCTGTCGATGCGCCGGGTCATCGGCCTGCTCCTGAAACCAGCGACCGGGGGATCAGCGCATAAAAATCCGCGGCGTTGCGAATAACGCCGGCGATCTCGCCGGCCGCTTCGCCCGACCCGGCAAACAGATCACCGCGGGCCGGGCCGGTGATTGCCGAACCGGTGTCCTGCGCGATCATCAGCCGCCGGAACGGTTTTCCGTCGAAGGCGGTCAGCGACGGCGCATCGATATGGAAGGGCGTGCCGAACGTGTGCAACAGCCGGTCGACGGCGATCGAGCGGCCGGGTGTCAGCGGCACCTTGGCGGCAGCAATCGGGCCGAGCTCCCGGTCGTCGACGCCCGTCTCGCAGAAGAAGATATAGGAGCGGTTGCGCCACAGGGTCTCGTCGACGCGCTCCGGATGCGCCTTGAACCAGGCACGGATCGACTGCATCGTCACCTTCTCCGGCGGGATCTCGCCTTCCTCGCTCAGGATCTTGCCCGGTCCGGTAAAGCGCTGGCCGGATTTGGCGGCATAGGTGATGCGGCGAAGCCTGCCATCGGTCATGTTGAGCCGTGCCGCGCCCTGCACGTGAATGAAGAAGGCGTCGACCTTGTCGGCGAGCCAGGCGATTTCCAGCCCTTTTCCGGCAAGCGCGCCGCGTTCGATCTCGCCGCGGTCGAAATATTCGACCGGGCCGTTCGGCGCCGCACGAGCGAAGGCGAGATAAGGATCCAAGCCGGAAGGACGATTGCCGTCGTCGATGTCGACCAGGTCGGCAGGGCGCGCCAGCAACGGTACCGAAAATCGTTCCGTGCGCACCGGCGAGGCTTCGACCTCCGGCTCATAAAAGCCGGTTACCAGGCCGGGACCACTATCTTCGGCATCGATACGGGCCGGAACGAAATGGCGCTCGAAAAAGCTTCGTGCCTGCAACCGATTCGGCGACGAAACGGTACGCGCTTCGGCATAGGCATCGGCAAAGCCATTGTAGTCGACGCCGAGCGCGCCGGAGCGGTAGGGTTTGGTCAGGATATGAAAGGCCGAGCGGCGAAAGGCGTCAAAGGCAGGGAGATGGTCGTCCTCGCCCCAGCCCGGCAATTCGCCAAAGGATCTTTCGCTGAAGGCTCGAGAAAGCGACACGACAGCCTCCGCCGCCGTCCAGTTCAGTCTTCTTCTTCGGTGGCGACGAGCTTCCAGTTCGGATCGCGCGAGCGCGTGTCGCGGGCGAAGGTCCAGACATCCTTGACCTCGGCGACGGTCTCGGGATCGCCGTCGATGACAGCGCCGGCCTTGTCGCGGGTCGCCGAAATCAGCTCGCTGACAATGCGCAGCGTGATGTGCGCCTCGCTGCCCTTCATCTCGGCCGAAACGATGTCGGCCTTGTCGATGCCGACGAAGGAGGACTGGATTTTTTCGGCTTTCGCCTCACGGTCGCCGATGGCCGCGACGAAGCCGTCATAGACCTCGCGCGACAAAAGGTTCTTCAAGGTTTTGCGGTCGCCATCCGCGTAGGCCATGACGATCATCTCATAAGCCATCTTTGCGCCGTCGACGAAGGTCTTCGGGTCGAACGTCGGATCATTGTCCTTGATCGCCCGCAGGCCCCGGTTGAGATCGGTGTCGGGCTTGGCAAAGGCATCGATCGCCGCATAGGTGTCGGCCGCCGGCTCTCCTGTCAGGCGCTTGCGCGGCAGCGAAACCACGTTCTCGGGTTTCTGGGCGGCATCCTTGTCGTTTTTGCGCGCTGCCGTATATGGATCGAAGGGCGGGCGCTCGTTTCCCGTGCGACGGCCAAGCACGTTGCGCAGCTGGAAGAAGATCACCACCGCCGCGATCAGAAAGAAAATCGTGCCGAAGTCGAAGAAGCCCATATCTTGCGCCGATCAATCCCTGCTTTGGCCGGACCAGCGGCCAAGCAGGGGCCGTGATCACATAGCGTTCGGTATCCAAAGCATATAGAACGCATGGCGCAATCATTCAAATCAAAGGCAGCCATACCTATCTAACAGCTCTGGTGCCAGCGGCGATTGCTCGCCGGCCGGCAAAACATCGAAACGATCGGTCAAGATTTGCGTATCTCGCTGTTTCCCCTGTTCATTCTCGCGCTTCCGCTGCTGGAGATAGCCGGTTTCGTCATTGTCGGCCGCCAGATCGGCGCGCTGGCGACGGTCGGGCTGGTGCTGGCCTCGAGCGTCGCCGGCGCCTTGCTCCTTCGACACCAGGGTTTTGGCGTCATGGCCAGGGTACGTGCCGAAATGGACGCCGGGCGTGATCCGAGCGGCCAGCTTGCGCATGGCGCCATGATCGTGCTGGCCGCGATCCTTTTGATTATCCCCGGCTTCATCTCGGATATTTTCGGCATTCTGCTGTTCCTGCCGCCAGTGCGCGATCTTGCCTGGCGGATGCTGAAAAGCCGCATCGTGCTGGCCACCGATTTCAGCAGTGGTTTGCGGGCAAGGCAACGCGGCAAGATCATCGACCTCGACGACGGCGACTATTCGCGTGCCGACGACCATACGCGCGGACCGGATTCTCCCTGGCGCCGTCTCAAGGACGAGTAGCCGCAAAGCAACCAGCGTCTTTTGCAAACTTGTCTTGTCGGGCCGGCCATGATAGCGAACGCCCGAATTTCAATCCGGTCAGCAACGCTGCCCAGGCAAAAGGACCACAGCTTATGGCCAGCAACGACGACGCGCCGACCGGCGCAGCCAACGGTAATGGAAATGCGGCGCAGCCTTCGCTCAACGTGCTTGCGCAATATGTGAAGGACCTGTCTTTCGAAAGCCCCGGTGCACCGAACTCCTTGCGCGGTCGCGACAAGGCACCCGGCATCGCCATCAACGTCAACGTCAACGCCAACCCGCTTTCGGACAAGCAGTTCGATGTCAATTTGACGCTGAATGCCAAAGCGTCGTTCGACCAGGAAGTGCTGTTCAATGTCGAACTGGTCTATGGCGGCGTCTTCGCCATCAGCGGCTTCCCGCAGGAGCACATGCTGCCGATCCTGTTCATCGAATGCCCGCGGCTGCTGTTCCCGTTCGCGCGGCAGATCATTGCCGAGGCAACACGCAACGGCGGCTTCCCGCCGCTGATGCTGGACCCGATCGATTTCGCGCAGATGTTCCAGCAGAAGCTGGCCGAGGACCAGGCTGCCGCCAAGGTCAAGGTGAGCTGAGCGCGGCTGTCTCGCTAGCGTTTGAAAACCCGGCCTTGCGCCGGGTTTTTTGTTGGGGCGATGCATCAGAAGCGAGCCCGCACCTGCGTTTGGTGAGCCGTCGTAGACCTTCGCGATTAGCCGAAACACCTATTCCTTCGTCATCCCAGGGCGGAGCAAGGAGCGAAGCGACGCGGCGCAGACCCTGGGATCCATGCCGTTACCTGTCGGCAGTGCTCCGCTCTGACCAGAATCGAATGCTTCTTGGCACCGGCTGGGCGTCCTCTACCAACCTGTTCCGCGAAAAAGCTCGAACCATTCCGGATTGGCCTTCTCGATCAGTTCGATCTTCCACTGGCGTGGCCAGCGCTTCAGCGACTTCTCGCGCTGGATGGCGTCGCGAATGTCGAAATGTTCCTCATACACCAGACCAGGCGCTGCACGCCGTAACGGCTGGTGAAGCGCGAGCCCTGGCCGGTTTTGTGCTCCGGCATGCGGCGGCCGAGATCGTTGATGACGCCGATATAGCTCGTGCCGCGCTTCTGGCTCGCGGTCATATAGGTGTAGCCGGTCATGGCTGAAGGGTAGCTTGCCCCGGTGCCGTCACAAGTGCCGTTCTGAACCGCTGCATTCTTCGACTGAGGTAATGGCATGGATCCCAGGGTCTGCGCCGCGTCGCTTCGCTCCTTGCTCCGCCCTGGGATGACGAAGTGGAGGGATGTTTCGGCAAATCTCGAAGCTTGGCGACTTTCCACCGAACGGGACTATCGACGTTCGCTGCCGATCGGCCCTAACTACGCCGCGGAACTCGCTTCCGGAGCGACGCGCAACCAAAGCGCTTTTTCTCCGAGGCTGCCAACCATGCCCGCGTGCGCGGTGCGCTCGGCGTCGGTCAGGCGCGACGGCAAGGCGATCGGCCTGACGCCGATCGAAATATCGATGTCTTCGACATTCTGCCTGCCGCCCGTCGGAGTCAGAATGCTGTCGAGGATAAGGCTTGCCTGCTTGCCGCCGATGAGCTCGATATAGACCTCGGCCAGCAATTCCGAATCGAGCAGCGCGCCGTGCTTGGTGCGGCGGCCGTTGTCGATGCCGTAGCGGCGGCAGAGCGCGTCGAGCGAATTGGGGCCCATCGGATGCTTGCGGCGCGCCAGCGCCAGCGTGTCGACGATCCGTCCCGGATCGATGGCCGGATGGCCAAGCCGGCCGAATTCGAGATTGAGGAAGCCGATGTCGAAGCCGGCATTGTGCGCGACCAGTTTGGCGCCGTCGATGAAGGCCAGAAACTCCTCGGCGATCTCCATGAAAGTCGGCTTGCCGACGAGATCGGCGGCGCTGATGCCGTGCACGGCCTGCGCCTCGTGATGGATCTGGCGGCCTTGCGGGTTGATATATTTGTGGAAGGTTCGGCCGGTCGGGAAACGGTTGACCAACTCGACGCCGCCAAGCTCGATGACGCGGTCCTCGCGCGTGTCGAGGCCGGTGGTTTCCGTATCGAAGATGATCTCACGCATCGAATCAGTCCACTGGTTCCGGCATCATTCTAGCCGAATCACACCAGGAACAAAATGGCAACAAGTAATGTGGGTCTGCAAGCCTCTTAACCAGGCCTGGCTGCCTTATCCACGACTAGTTCGGCGATGATGGCCTTGACGGCCGCGCGAGCGGCGTCAAAGCCCTGACCAGTGTCGATGACAAAGTCGGCGCGCCGGCGCTTTTCGGCGTCGGGAACCTGCCTGGCCAGGATCGACGCCAGTTTCTCCTCGTTCATGCCCGGCCGCGCCAGCACGCGGGCGCGCTGGACTTCAGGCGGCGCGGTGACGACCACGACCTTGTCGACGCGGTTCCCGCCGCCGGTCTCGAACAGCAGCGGTATGTCGAGCACGGCAAGCGGCGTGCCGGCGGCACGATTTTCAGCCAGGAACGCATCGGCATCGGCACGGACCAGCGGATGGATGATCGCTTCCAGCCGTTGCAGCGCGGGGGCGTCGCCGAGCACCCGCGCCGCCAGTGCCGCGCGGTCGACCGCACCGGATCTGGTGGTGCCGGGAAAGGCCGCCTCGACCAAGGGCGCGGCCTTGCCGGCATAAAGGCGATGCACAGCCTCGTCGGAATCATGGACCGGCACGCCGGCCTCGGCAAACATCTTGGCCGTGGTCGATTTGCCCATGCCGATCGATCCGGTGAGGCCGAGCACGATCATTTTATCGCGCCGATATCGGCAATAACTATTTGCCGCAGTTCGGCGGTGACTTCTGGCCTGATGCCGAACCAGCGCTCGAAGCCGGGCACCGCCTGGTGCAGCAGCATGCCGAGCCCATCTACGGTTCTCAGGCCGCGCGCTTTGGCGGCGGCAAGCAGCGGCGTCTCCAGCGGTACGTAGACGATGTCGGTGACGATGGCGCGGTCCGGCAGTCTGCCCGGATCCGCGGACAGGCCTTCATTGCCATGCATGCCGAGCGCCGTCGTGTTGACCAGCAGGCCGGCATCTTCGAGGAATTCGCCGGTCGCCGCCATGCCATGGGCGGAGACGCCGGCACCGAAGCGGTCGCGCAGCTCCTGCGCCCTCGCAAGCGTCCGGTTGACGATGCGGATATCGTTGATGCCGCGCTGCTTCAGCGCATGGATGACCGCGCGCGCGGCGCCGCCGGCACCGAGCACCACGGCGGGGCCGTTGGCCGCCCAGCCCGGTGCATATTCGTCCAGATTGGCGGCGAAGCCATGGGCATCGGTGTTGCCGCCCCACAATTCGCCATTCTCGAACCACAGCGTATTGACCGCACCGATCTGTTCGGCGTCGGCGTCACGCCGCTCGGCCAAAGCGAAGGCGGCTTCCTTGTGCGGGATGGTGACGTTGCCGCCGCGATAGCCTTGTGCCTGCAGCGTCTGCAGGAATTCGGCAAAGGCCTCCGGTGCAACGTCAATGGCCTCGTAGACGCCGTCGATGCCGTATTTCGCCAGCCAATGGCCGTGGATCTTCGGAGACCTGGAATGGGCGATCGGGTGGCCGGTGACGAAGGCTTTTTTCGAGGCCTCAGCCATCGATCGCCCCGAACTCACGCAGCTTGGCCAGCACCGGCAAGAGTGGCAGACCGACAATGGTAAAATAATCGCCTTCGATTTTTTCGAATAGCTGGATGCCTTCGCCTTCGATCTGGTAGGCGCCGACGCTGGACAACGCCGTGGCGCCGACTCGCGCCAGATGGCGGCCGATGAAGGCCGGATCGAGCTTGCGCATGGTCAGACTGGCGATGCCGACATGCCGCCACAGAACCTGGCCGTCACGGGCGAGCACGACGGCGCTGTTGAGATGATGCGTCTTGCCCGACAGCGCCAGCAGATGACGGCGCGCTCCTTCCATATCGGCCGGCTTGTGGAACAGCTCGTCGCCGAGCGACAGCGTCTGGTCGCAGCCGAGCACCAGGGCGCCGGGCCTGCGCTCGCTGACTTCGGTGGCCTTGGCTTCGGCGAGCACCAGGGCGACGTCCTCCGGCGACACGCCACTATTCTGCAGCGGCGCCTCCAGCGCGCGCTCATCGACAGAAGCCGGAACCGCTTCGACAGTGACGCCGGCATTGACGAGCAGCGCCTTGCGGAACGGGCTGCCCGAGGCAAGGATGATTTTTTCGGCCATTTTTTTCGCCCGTTTCCTGGCGCTCACTAGGGTGTGTCGAGATTCAGGTCAGGCCGAGTCGAGAATGGTGGGTTCCGAGAACCGGAACGGAGCGGACATTTGGGTCCGTGAGTACCGGAAGCGCAGGAAACCGCCTTCGCAGGCCGGCATCACCTGAATATCGACATGCCCTACCGCGTCTTGCCGCGCAGGGCAACGATGGCCGCCGCCGTCTCCTCGATCGAACGGCGGCTGACGTCGATCATCGGCCAGCCATGCCGCGTGCATATCTGGCGGGCATAGGCGAGCTCTTCGGCGATCGCGGCACGGTCGACATAGTCGGTCGGTTCGTAGGCGCTGGTGCCGAGAATGCGGTTCTGCCGGACCTGCGAGATCCGTTCGGCGGTGGCGACCAGGCCGACGATCAGCGGCCGCGTGGCATTGACCAGGCTTTCGGGCACCGGCACGCCGAGCACGATCGGGATGTTGGCGGTCTTGATGCCGCGATTGGCGAGATAGATGCTGGTCGGCGTCTTCGAGGTGCGGGAGATGCCGACGAGCACGATGTCGGCATCATCCATATTGGCCGGCAGCTGGCCATCGTCATGCTCCATGGTGAAGTTGAGCGCGTCGATGCGGCGGAAATATTCGGCGTCCAGCACATGCTGGGCGCCGACGCGGCGGCCGGCAGGCGTGCCGAGATAGGACTGGAACACCGTCAGCACCGGTTCCAGCACCGAGACGCAGGGCAGGCCCATGGCCGCGCAGCGTTCGTCGATGCCGCGGGCAAGCTTCTGGTCGACCACCGTGTAGAGGATGATGCCTGGCTCCTCTTCGATGTCCTCGAACACCTTCGTCACCTGCTTTTCGGTGCGAATGAGCGGATAGATATGTTCGATGGCGCGCGCATCCTTGTATTGCGCGGAGGCCGCGCGGCCGGCAGCCAGCAGCGTTTCGCCGGTCGCGTCGGAAATCAGGTGAAGATGAAAGAAGCTTTGCGGTTTGTTCACAGGATACATTCCAGGCTGTGGGCCGATGTGGATAAGCCGGGCGGAAAACTCGGCCACCGCAAAGCGACTGTATCAGATGCCGGTTTGTCCACAATTCGATGTGCTGTCGGCTTCTCCGGGCGGTTGGGGACAAGTCCGGGGACGGAGCTTTTTGCCTTCGCTTCATCCACAGGGGCAATTTCCCTGGCGTGGCGGCAACGCATTGACTCCAGTCGTAAATTCGCGGTTTTCCACAAAGTCCTGCAATCCCGCTGGAGAAGCGCGCGACAATATGCTGGCTGGTCTTTTCCAGGGCAAAGCGGGACAGGAGACAACCACCACAACCAACAGACTCTTAGAATCATAAGATTCCTAAACATAGAATATTTAATTATAGGGAAGCCTGGAAGGGCTAGCGCTCAATGCCTCAAGACCGGATCGTGCTGGACGTGTTGAGAGGCAAGACGGCGTTTCCGCCACCGGTCTGGATGATGCGCCAGGCCGGCCGCTATCTGCCGGAATACCGGCAGACGAGGAGGCGGGCCGGATCCTTCCTCGATCTTTGTTACGACCCGGATCTCGCCGTCGAAGTGACGCTGCAGCCGATCGAACGCTTCGGCTTCGATGCATCGATCCTGTTTTCCGACATCCTTGTCGTGCCGCATGCGCTCGGCCGCGACGTGCGCTTCGAGGAAGGACGCGGCCCGCTGCTGACGCCGATCACGGCTGTGGAGATCGAGGCTCTCGACGGCGAAACGTTTCACGTGAATCTCGAGCCGGTCTACGAGACGGTGCGGCGATTGCGCGCCAGACTGCCCGATGAAACGACGCTGATCGGCTTCTGCGGTGCGCCCTGGACAGTGGCGACCTACATGATTGCCGGCCACGGTACGCCCGACCAGGCGCCGGCCAGGCTGTTCGCCTATCGCGAGCCGGCGGCCTTTCTTCGGCTGCTGAAGGTGCTCGCCGATCATTCGGCTGCCTATCTGATCCGCCAGATCGAAGCCGGCGCCGATGTCGTGCAGATTTTCGATTCGTGGTCAGGCGTGCTCGACGAAGCGTCTTTCGGATTGTTCTGCGTCGAGCCGGTGGCCGAGATCGTCCGGCAAGTGAAGGTTGTCCATCCCAATGTTCCGATCATCGGCTTTCCCAAGGGCGCGGGAGATCACTATCGAAGCTATCGCCAGAAGACCGGCGTGACGGGGCTCGGCCTCGACTGGACTGTGCCCTTGTCGACGGCGAAGGAATTGCAGCGCGACGGCGCCGTGCAGGGCAATCTCGATCCGCTGAGGCTTGTAGCCGGCGGCAAGGCGCTTGCCGACGGCGTAGCGGCGATCCTGAAGGCGCTGGGCGACGGACCACTGATCTTCAACCTCGGCCACGGCATCACGCCAGAGACGCCGCTGGCGCATGTCGAGCAGATGGTGAAACTGGTGCGGAGCGCATCGTGACGATGATGGGCGCAGACAATGCGAACAGCACCAACAGCGGTCGAGAGGCGATGCGCCGCGCGGCAATTGCGATCGCCCTCTTCCTGGTGCTGGCCGGGCTGCTGTTTTTCTTCGGGCCCGATGATTTCTATCCCTGGGCGAAGGCGATCCATGTGATTGCCGTCATCTCCTGGATGGCGGGCATGCTCTATCTGCCGCGCTTGCTGGTCTATCATGCCGATGCCGAAAAAGGCTCCGTCCAGTCGGAGACTTTCAAGGTGATGGAGCGCCGCCTGCTGCGCGGCATCATCAATCCGGCAATGGTGATTACCTGGGCATTCGGCCTGTGGCTCGCCTGGAAAGGCTTTGGTTTTCAGGGCGGCTGGCTGCACGCCAAGATCGCTGCGGTGGTTGGTCTGTCGGCCGTGCATGGCTATCTCGCCGGCGCCGTCCGCAAATTTGCCGAAGACCGCAATGAAAAATCGGCAAGGCACTGGCGGATCGTCAATGAGATCCCTACATTGCTGATGATCGTCATCGTCGTCCTGGTTATCGTAAAACCGTTCTGACGTCCTCGGTTGCCCGCAAAAGGCGGCTTGCTCTTTCAACCGACCGACGATAAAAGACGGGTCTTCCTTCCCGTCATGCGCCGCCCATTTATCGCTTCGGCCGCGCCCGGCATTTGTCGCATCCCGCCGATATTTTTCCCAAAGCTTACTCAGAGTCCGTCTAATGATGCAAGAAATGAAGCTCACAGAGTTCAAGAACAAGAAACCACCAGAGCTGATCGCGTATGCGGAATCGCTCGAGGTCGAGAACGCCAGCGTCATGCGCAAGCAGGAGCTGATGTTCGCGATCCTGAAGAGACTGGCGACCCAGGATATCGAGATCATCGGCGACGGCGTCGTCGAAGTGCTGCAGGACGGTTTTGGCTTCCTGCGCTCCGCCAATGCCAACTACCTGCCAGGCCCCGACGATATCTATATTTCACCATCGCAGATCCGGCGGTTCTCACTGAAGACCGGCGATACGGTCGAAGGGCCGATCCGCAGCCCGAAAGAGGGCGAGCGCTATTTTGCGCTGCTCAAGGTCAACACGATCAATTTCGACGACCCTGAAAAAATCCGCCACAAGATCCATTTCGACAATCTGACGCCGCTTTATCCGACCTCGCGGCTGAAGATGGAGATGGAGGTTCCGACCTCCAAGGATATTTCGGCGCGCGTCATCGACCTGGTGGCGCCGCTCGGCAAGGGCCAGCGCGCCCTGATCGTGGCGCAGCCGCGCACCGGCAAGACGGTGCTGTTGCAGAACATCGCCCATTCGATCACCACCAACCACCCGGAATGCTACCTGATCGTGCTTCTGATCGACGAGCGGCCGGAGGAAGTCACCGACATGCAGCGCTCGGTGAAGGGCGAGGTCGTCTCCTCGACCTTCGACGAGCCGGCGGTTCGCCACGTCCAGGTTGCCGAAATGGTCATCGAGAAGGCCAAGCGCCTCGTCGAGCACGGCCGCGACGTCGTCATCCTGCTGGATTCGATCACCCGCCTCGGCCGCGCCTACAACACCGTCGTGCCGTCATCCGGCAAGGTGCTGACCGGCGGTGTCGACGCCAACGCGCTGCAGCGGCCGAAGCGCTTCTTCGGTGCTGCCCGCAATATCGAGGAAGGCGGTTCGCTGACCATCATCGCCACCGCGCTGATAGACACCGGCAGCCGCATGGACGAAGTCATCTTCGAAGAGTTCAAGGGCACCGGCAATTCGGAAATCGTGCTCGACCGCAAGGTCGCGGACAAGCGCATCTACCCGGCCATGGACATCCTCAAGTCCGGCACCCGCAAGGAGGACCTTCTGGTTCCGCGCCAGGACCTGCAGAAGATCTTCGTGCTGCGCCGCATCCTGGCGCCGATGGGAACAACCGACGCCATCGAGTTCCTGATCGACAAGCTCAAGCAGACCAAGACCAACGCGGATTTCTTCGATTCGATGAATACGTAGGGTTGCGGGCCTTCCCTTCTTCGTTGTGGGAGCAGCAGGTGGCGAGCGACGCTCGGTCGGATGACGGGTGCTCCAGCTTGGCAACGACGGCACTCCGTCCAACACCCCTCATCCGTCTCGGCGCTGCGCGCCAATCCACCTTCTCCCACAAGGGAGAAGGGACGGAGCGCCAGGTCCATCACCGCCGCAGCATCCGTTCCAGCTCCTCAGCTTCCGTTATCACTGGCAGGCAGACCTGCCCGGTGCAGAGCCAGGCGCCGGGCTTTTCGGTTGGTGGCAGGACGCCGCCTGGCAGCGTCGGCAGGTTTGTCGCCGAGCCGACAGGCACCACGATGTCCACCCGGCGCGGGTCCGGATTTCGATTCGCAACCGGAACAAGCCTTGGATTCTCAGATCTCTCCACGATCACCAACTTCAACGGCTCGAACGCCAAGGTACAGGCATTGACTGTACCCGCCTGGCCATAGCCCTGGTGCTCAGCCCGCCCGGCTGCATGCTCGGCGACCGTCCAGGCTTTTTCCCAGAGATCGAGATCGCCCAAAAGCGACGACAATCGGACCAGGGCTTCTATGATCTGGCCGGTAGCGGAAGGAATGGCTTCGTCGACATCGCCGCGGATGCGGATCGGCACATCCGCGCTGTCCGATGCGGTCAGATAGTAGCCGGTCTTGTCGCTGTCCCGGTGCCAGAGATCGAGTTGCTCAATGAAGTTCCCGGCGCGATCGATATAGTCGGGATTGCCGGTCGCCTCGAACAGTGAGATGGCGGCATTGGCCATGGCCGCATAGTCGCTCGACAGCGCGGGAAACAATTTCTTCTCCTCGAGCATGGAATGCGGCAGGCGGGCGTCGCGGGCGGCGCCCGCAATGGCGGCAAAGGCCGCTTCCGCCGCTTCGATCCAGTCGGATCGGCCAAGCGATCGTCCGGCCTCAGCAAGGGTTGCGATCGTCAAGCCGTTCCAGTCGGTCAGGGCCTTGCCGTCACGCCCGGGCCGAACGCGCTGTTCCCTCGCTGCCAGCAGCCTTTGCTTGAGCGGAACCAGGAGGTCACGATCGACGACGCTTTGTATTTGCTGGGCTTCGGTTTGGTGGATGATCGGCTTGCCTTCCCAGCCATGCCGATCGGCAAGTGTGAAGTATTTGAAAAACAAAGCTGATTCGTAGCCAAGGGCGTTCTCGATTTCATCCCTGCTCCAGGTGTAGAACAACCCCTCCTCGCCCTCGCTATCGGCATCGAGGCTGGCGGCAAAGGCACCGCCCTCGACCCGCATTTCGCGCAACAGCCAGGCAATCGTCTCTTCGATTCGCAGCCGGAACAATTCCTTGCCGGTCGCGGCATAGGCCCAGTTGCATAGCCGGACGAGCTGGGCATTGTCGTAGAGCATTTTTTCGAAATGCGGCACCAGCCATTCGGCGTCGGTCGAGTAGCGGCTGAGTCCGCCGCCTATATGGTCGTAGATGCCGCCGGCCAGCATCTTTTCGAGGCTGAGGAGAACGGCGTCGCGGTGGGATGCGGTGCCGTCGCGCAGCCAGGACAGCCAGAGGCTCTGCATGAACGGCGCGTTGGGGAATTTCGGCGCGCCGCGCAGGCCGCCCAGCTCGCGGTCGATCATGCCGTCAATGCCGGTGGCGAACTTTGCCAGCATGGCACGGTCGAGCACGGCCTTGGCATGGCTGCCCGCCAGCCGCGTCTCGACATGCGCGGTTAGGCCGTCGGCACTTTGGTTAACGCTTTCTTTCTTCTCCCGCCAAGCCTTGTCAACCGCCTCCAGCACCTGAACAAAGCCCGGCCGGCCGTAGCGGGCCTCGCGCGGAAAGTAAGTGCCGCCCCAGAACGGCTTGCCGTCCGGCGTCAGGAACATGGTCAGCGGCCAGCCGCCTTGCTCGCCCATCGAGGACAATGCCGCCATGTAGATCTGGTCGATGTCGGGCCGCTCCTCGCGGTCGACCTTGATATTGACGAAGAGACGGTTCATGACGGCGGCGACGTCGTCGCTCTCGAAGCTCTCGTGCGCCATGACGTGGCACCAATGGCACGCGGCGTAGCCGACAGAGAGCAGGATCGGGCGCTGCAGCGCCTTTGCTTCGGCCAGAGCGGCGGGCGACCATGGCCGCCAGTGCACCGGATTGCCGCTGTGCTGCTGCAGATAGGGGCTGGCCTCTTCGGCAAGCAGGTTTTGTGCAGGCAATGTCACGGCGCTACTCGATAGCGGATTTAACAGGCATAGCTAGGGCGCTTCGGCAGAGCGGGCAAATGATTTTAAAAGACTCCATCGTAGCGCTGTCGAGCGGGCGCCTGCCGGCCGGCATTGCGGTGATCCGGATTTCCGGGCCGCAGAGTCGATTCGTTGTCGAAACGATTTCCGGATCGACCGTGCCGAACCGCGTGGCCACCTATCGCAAGCTCCGGGCGCCGGACGGATCGGTGTTGGACAGCGGCCTGATCGTCTTCTTTGCCGGGCCCGACAGTTTCACCGGCGAGGACGTCGCCGAGTTCCATGTGCATGGCGGACGCGCCGTCGTGGCGAGGATGCTGGAAACCATCGCCTCCTTCGACGACGTCAGGCACGCCGAGCCTGGTGAATTCACCCGCCGCGCCTTTCTCAACGGCAAGCTCGATCTGGTCGAGACCGAGGCGCTGGCCGATCTCATCAACGCCGAGACCGAAGCGCAGCGGCGCTTTGCCGTTCACAACGCTCAGGGCGTGCAGAGCGAACTCTATCTGGGCTGGCGCCGACGGCTGATCCACGCTCGGGCGATGATCGAGGCCGAGATCGATTTTGCCGACGAGGACGACGTGCCGGGTTCGGTCGCCGATACGGTCTGGTCCGATGTTCAGACCATGATCGACGAAATCGAGCGCCATGTCGCCGGCTTTCGTGCCGCCGAAATTATCCGCGACGGGTTCGAAGTCGTCATCCTTGGCGCGCCGAATGCCGGCAAGTCCAGCCTGTTCAACGCCTTGGCGCGGCGCGAAGCGGCCATCGTCACCGGCGAGCCCGGCACGACCCGCGACCTGCTAGAAGTGGTGCTGGACCTGGAAGGGGTGCGGGTCAGGGTAACCGACACCGCCGGTCTGCGGGAGGCGCCCGGCAAGATCGAGGCGATCGGCATCGAGAAGGCCAGGACCAAGGCGCACAGCGCTGATCTGCTGTTGCTGCTGGAGGATCTGGCGGAGCCAGTCGCGATCGGTGTGGTGCCGAGCGGCATTCCGGCGCTGAGGGTCGGAACAAAAATTGACCTGTTGGGGGGCAAGTCACCCTCGCCCCCGGCGCACTATGATTTCGCCATCTCGACGCGGGACGGCACGGGTCTGGCCGAATTGCTGGACGAGATCGGGCGTCGTGCCGCAGCGCAGATCGGCAAGGCCGGCGATATCCTACCGTCGCGGCTGCGGCACGTCGAGTTGCTCAACGAGACGAAACGCTTCCTGGCCACAGCAGTGGTCAGTGGTCATCGCGGGCAGGAGCTACGGGCCGAGGAACTGCGCCTGGCAGCGGATCGGCTTGGACGAATCGTCGGGGCGGTCGATGTCGAGGATATGCTGGACGTTATCTTTTCGCAGTTCTGTATCGGCAAATGACTCACGTGAAACATTGCAAGCAACAGTGACAGAAGGCGAGCGACGGCGCTCCTTCGCCGTCCGCCGATGTTCCGCGCCACCGAAGGCACCAACGCCGTGACTCACGTGAAACACCAGGCGCTGATACCGCTACATTGTTTCACGTGAAACGAGCGGTGTTCTTGACAGCATGTGGCTGTGGGCACATGTGTCGGCAGATTTGAATCGGAATATACAAATGACCAATCGCTACGATGTGGTTGTGGTGGGCGGCGGCCATGCTGGGTGCGAGGCTGCAAGCGCCGCTGCGCGGGCTGGCGCCAGAACGGCGCTGGTGACGCTGCGCTTCGACACGATCGGCGTGATGTCCTGCAATCCGGCGATCGGCGGCCTCGGCAAGGGCCATCTGGTTCGCGAGATCGACGCCATGGACGGGCTGATGGGGCGCGTTGCCGATGCGGCCGGCATCCAGTTCCGGCTGCTCAACCGCCGCAAAGGGCCGGCGGTGCGTGGTCCGCGAACGCAAGCCGACAGAAAGCTCTATCGCCTCGCCATGCAAGCGGCGATTCGCGAGCAGGCCGGTCTCGATGTGGTCGAGGGCGAGGTTCTCGATTTTGAAATCGACAATGGGCGCATCGCGGCGGTGCTGCTGGCGGATGGACGCCGGCTCGCCTGCGGCGCCGTGGTGCTGACGACCGGCACTTTCTTGCGCGGGCTGATCCATATTGGCGAGAAGAAGATTGTCGCCGGCCGCATGAACGAGCAGGCGAGCGTCGGCCTCTCGGCGACGATGAGCCGCGCCGGCTTCAAGCTCGGGCGGCTGAAGACCGGCACGCCGCCGCGGCTGGACGGCAGGACGATCGATTGGGCGTCGCTGGAGAGCCAGGCGGCGGACGAAGATCCCGTGCCGTTCTCGCTGCTCACCGAGCGCATCGAAAACCCGCAGATCCACTGCGGCATCACCCGAACGACCGATGCCACGCATGAGCTGATTCGCGCCAATCTCGGCCGCTCGGCCATGTATTCGGGGTCAATCGAAGGCGTCGGGCCGCGTTATTGCCCGTCGATCGAAGACAAGATCGTCAAGTTCGGCGACCGCGAAGGCCACCAGATCTTTCTGGAGCCGGAAGGGCTGGACGACGACACGGTCTACCCGAACGGCATTTCGACCTCGCTGCCGGAAGATGTGCAACTGGATATTCTAAAGACCATTCCAGGGCTGGAGCGGGCAACCATGCTGCAGCCGGGCTATGCCATCGAATATGACCATGTCGACCCGCGCGAGCTCAAGCCAACGCTGGAGACAAAGCGGATCGGCGGTCTTTTCCTCGCCGGCCAGATTAACGGCACCACCGGCTACGAGGAGGCCGGCGCGCAAGGACTGCTCGCCGGCCTCAACGCGGCGCGCAAGGCCTCGGCGAGCGATGAAATCGCGCTCAGCCGCACCGAAGCCTATATCGGGGTGATGGTCGACGATCTGACCAGCCGCGGCATCGCCGAGCCCTACCGTATGTTCACCTCGCGGGCCGAGTTCCGGCTATCGCTGCGAGCCGACAACGCCGATGAGCGGCTGACGCCGCTGGCGATGAGACTGGGGATCGCCTCGGCAGAGCGGATGCAGCGGTTCAACAATGTCGTGCAAAACCTTGAGAAGGCGCGACAGCTCGCCCTCGGCACCACGATGACTCCCAATGAGGCGGCGCGCCATGGGCTCGAAATCAACCGGGACGGCGTCCGCCGCTCAGCCTATGAGTTGCTGGCCTATCCGGGCGTCGACATCGCCTGGCTGGCGCGGATCGAGCCGGCTTTCGCGGCGATCGACAGCAAAACGGCCGAACGTCTTGAAACGGAAGCCAAATATTCTGTCTATCTCGACCGCCAGCGGGCTGACGTCTCGCAGATCAGGCATGAGGAGAGCAGGCTGATTCCCGAATCGCTCGACTTTGCCTCTGTTCCCGGCCTGTCCAATGAGTTGAAGCAGAAGATGCTGGCACGCCAGCCGCGCTCCATTGCCGATGCGCAGCGTATGGAGGGCATGACGCCGGCGGCGCTGGCAATCATCGTCGCCCATGTGCGCAATGCCGAAGCGGCCGCGCGAAAGCAGGTCGCGTGAGCGCTGCGTCCTGGGCAAACCTGCAAGCGGCAGCGGGCCCGGTTTCACGTGAAACATTCGATCGTCTGGTCGCGTTCGAGGCCGTCTTCCAGAAATGGAATCGCCGGATCAATCTGGCCGCGCAATCGACGCAGGACGATGTCTGGCGCCGCCACATCCTCGACAGCGCGCAGCTGGCGCGAATCAAACCCGAGGCGAAGCGCTGGGTCGATCTCGGCTCCGGCGGCGGGTTTCCCGGCCTCGTGCTGGCATTTTTGCTTGCCGAGCGGGAAGGCGCCAGCATCGATCTTGTTGAAAGCAACCGGAAAAAAGCATCGTTCCTGCAAACGGTGGTCGGACAGTTCAATCTGCCCGCCAAGGTCATCGCGCGCCGCATCGACGATAGCTATCCTCTTGTTCCTGGACCGCAAATCGTCACAGCCAGGGCACTCGCCTCGCTGCCCGACTTGCTCGACTTGGCGGCGCCGTGGCTGACCAAGGGGTCGCATGGCCTGTTTCACAAAGGCCGGGATTACCGCGCCGAAGTGGCAGAAAGCGCTCAACGATGGTCCTTCAATCTGGTAGAACATGCCAGTGCAACCGACGCGCAGGGCGTCATTCTCGAAGTATCCGACTTGCGACCTCACCCTGGCTTGTGACCGGCGACCCCAAATGAATTTCTGGCATGAATTTCTGGCATAGACCCATGATGAAGAACGGCCCCCGAATCATCACCGTCGCCAACCAGAAAGGCGGCGTCGGCAAGACGACGACGGCCATCAATCTGGCCACCGCACTGGCGGCCATAGGCGAACAGGTGCTGATCGTCGACCTCGACCCGCAGGGCAACGCCAGCACCGGGCTCGGCATCGACCGGCGCGACCGCACCGTCTCCTCCTATGATGTGCTGACCGGCGAACTGGACCTCGAAGCGGCGGCAATCCCGACGGCGGTGCCTGGCCTGTCGATCGTGCCGTCGACGCTCGACCTGCTCGGCATCGAGATGGAAATCGCCTCGGCGCCGGATCGGGTGCTGCGGCTGCGCAACGCGCTGCGGGCTTCGGCCGCGCGCTCGGCCAATTTCGGCTATGTGCTGATCGATTGCCCGCCCTCGCTCAACCTGCTGACACTGAATTCGATGGCTGCGGCAGATTCGGTGCTGGTGCCGCTGCAGTGCGAGTTTTTCGCGCTGGAGGGCCTGAGCCAGCTTTTGGAGACGGTCGAGCAGGTGCGCCGTTCGATCAACCCCGACCTGACGATCCAGGGCATCGTGCTGACCATGTTTGACGGGCGCAACAATCTCGCCAACCAGGTGGTGCAGGATGTCCGGGCGCATATGGGCGACAAGGTCTATGAGACCGTCATCCCGCGCAATGTCCGCGTTTCCGAGGCGCCGTCCTATGGCAAGCCGGCGATTCTCTACGACCTCAAATGCTCGGGCAGCCAGGCCTATCTGCAGCTTGCCTCGGAAGTGATCCGCCGCGAGCGCAAATTGCGGGCCGCCTAACGATAAGCCGATTCGATACCGAAACGATCTGGACAGACAATGAACGAAGACCCTTCGAGAAAAAGACTGGGACGGGGGCTGGCGGCGCTGATCGGCGAAATCGATCGCCCGGCGGCTCCGGAAAAGCCAGGGCTGGCGGCCGACGGCAAGGTGCCGATCGAGTTCCTCAGCCCCAACCCGAAGAACCCGCGTCGGCATTTTGGCGACGCCGACCTGACCGACCTCGCCCAGTCGATCCGCGAACATGGCGTGGTGCAGCCGGTGGTGGCGCGGCCGTCGAAAACCCAAACGGGCCGCTACGAGATCATCGCCGGCGAGCGTCGTTGGCGCGCGGCGCAACGCGCCGGGCTGACCGAAATCCCGATCATCGTACGCGACGTCAACGACCGCACGGCGCTCGAACTGGCGATCATCGAAAACGTCCAGCGCACCGACCTCAACCCGGTCGAGGAAGCGTTGGGCTACCAGCAGCTGATCGACGACCACGGCTATACCCAGGCCGATCTCGGCCAGGTGATCGGCAAGAGCCGCAGCCATGTCGCCAACACGTTGAGACTGCTCAAGCTGCCCGACGTCATCCGCGACATGCTGGTCGACGGCGCGCTCTCGGCCGGCCACGCCCGTACCCTGGTGACGGCCGACGACCCGGCCGGGCTCGCCAAGCGGATCATCGATGAAGGGCTTTCGGTGCGCCAGGCCGAGGCGCTGGCACAAATGCCCGTCGGCGCGCCGGCGGCAAAGCGCCAGCCCGCGCCCCCGCCGCAAAAGGATGCCGACACGCTGGCGCTGGAAAAATTGATGACCAATACGATCGGCATGATCGTCACGATCGAGCACAACCAGCGCGGCGGCGTGATCAGCGTCGCTTACCGGACGCTGGAGCAGCTTGACGAGCTTTGCCGAAGGCTGAAGCGGGAGTAGTGGGTTGCTAAGACATCGAGGCCTTTAGCCGGCAAACAAAGTGTGGCTGCCGCCGCGCCGGTGATTGGCTAAATCGTCGAAGTAGTTAATCTCCCCCCTTGAGGGGGAGATGGCCGGCAGGCCAGAGGGGGTCGTCTCACATCAAGCGCTCACGTCGTCTGTCGTCGCGGAAGGGGCTGGTGTTCCACGCGCGGCGACCCCCTCTGTCGCCTTCGGCGACGTCTCCCCCTCGAAGAGGGAGATCAGGCTCGCTGCGCCAGCCTTGCGCTCTCCACGGCAATGCCGAGCAGGGCCTGGCGTGCCAGCGCGATCGACAGATCCGGCCGCCGGCGTGTCTGCAGGACCGCCGTCTGCAGGCGGTTGAGTGCGCGGCCGAGCGCTTCGCTGCTCCAGCGTTCGAGGGCTTTCTCCACCAGCTTGCGCCGGGAGAAAAAAACCGGCGGGCGCGCCGCGGCAACGACCGAAGCAGCATTGCGGCCGCCGGCGTCCATCTGGCCGCGCATGGCCTGGATCGTCTGCAGCTGCCGCATCGCCGATGAAAGCACCAGGAAGGGCTGGCCGCCGGACTGGCAATGGCGGGTAAAGGCGGTGTCGAAGTCGGCGATCCTGCCTTCGAGCAGGGCGTCGACCGCCGCATCGAAGGAGAGGCCTGAGACGTCGCCAGACGTCGCCTTGACGTCGTCAAGGCCGATTTCGACCTGGCCATGCGCATAAAGCACAAGCTTTTCGATCTCGCCGCGCGAGGCCAGCCGGTCGCCGCCGAGATTGCGGCGCAGCGCCTGCCGGGCCTCCAGCGTCATCGACATGCCGGCCTTGCGCAGTTCGTCGTCGATGACCGTGTCGATATCCCTGGCTTCATCGGCATAGCAAGGCAATGCCATGGCATTATCCGCCGCCTCCACCACGGCGCGCAGGCCGACGCCCTTCTTCAGGTCGCCGGCCTCGATAAGGATGGTGGCGTCCCGCGCGGGCTCCGACGTCAGCGCCTTGACGTCGTCGGCAAGCGCCTTCTGGGCGCCGGCATTGCGCACCCATAGAAGGCGCCGCTCCGAAAACATCGGCACGGTGCGGGCCTCGTCGAGCAGGCGGCCCTCGTCGCGGTCGACTTCCGAACCGTCCAGCCTGACCACTGAGAACGGATCGTCGAGCGGCAGGCCGGTCTTGCCGGCAAAGGCCTTTGCCCGCTCGGCAACCAGCCCGCGATCGGGACCGTAAAGCAGCACGATCGAGACGCGCGGATCGGGCCGCGCCAACCACGAATCGACCTCGTAACCTTTCTTCTGTGCCATGGGCGCTGATTAGCATGACGCAGGCGCTGGGTGAACGGTGCCGCCCTCCTTTCCTTCTCCCCTTGTGGGAGAAGGTGGATTGGCGCGAAGCGCCAAGACGGTTGAGGGGTGCTGGACGGAACGCTGTCGGCGCCAAGCTGGAACACCCCTCATCCGACCGAGCTTCGCTCGGCCACCTTCTCCCACAAGGGGAGAAGGAGGTGCTCGCGCCGCCCAACCCGACGCATTGCCTTATCTGGCGAGAAACCCGGCGCAATCATCTCCCAAATTGCGCGCTGGCGCGGAAGATCGACAAGAAATTTCGCCGACATATCTCCATCTTGTCTGCCGCCGGCAGTAACCAGCGGCAGACAAGCCGCGCCCGACGAATTGGCACTGGTCCGGCGGTGTGCAACTATCCTGGCCGGGCAACAGTGGAGGACCGAGATCATGGCCGATGCCGGAATGTTGCGCTTCCATGTTCCGGAACCGGAAGTGCGGCCGGGCGGGACGCCGGATTTCTCCAATGTGAGCATTCCAAAAGCTGGCTCGGTGCCGCGCCCGAAGATCGACGTCGACCCGCGCGACATCCGCGATCTGGCCTTCTCGATCATCCGCGTGCTCAACCGCGCTGGCGAGGCGGTCGGGCCGTGGGCAGGGCTGCTTTCGGACGACGAGTTGCTGGAGGGGCTACGCCATATGATGACGCTGCGCAGCTTCGATGCGCGCATGCAGATGGCGCAGCGCCAGGGCAAGACCTCTTTCTACATGCAGCATCTCGGCGAAGAGGCAGTGAGCTGCGCCTTTCGCAAGGCGCTGTCGCGGGGCGACATGAATTTTCCGACCTATCGGCAGGCCGGCCTGCTCATCGCCGACGGCTACCCGATGGTCACGATGATGAACCAGATCTATTCGAACGAGGCCGATCCGCTGAAAGGGCGGCAATTGCCGATCATGTATTCGTCGAAGGAGCACGGCTTCTTCTCGATCTCCGGCAATCTGGCGACGCAGTACATCCAGGCAGTCGGCTGGGCGATGGCCTCGGCAATCAGCAACGATTCAAAGATCGCCGCCGCCTGGATCGGCGACGGCTCGACCGCCGAGTCCGACTTCCATTCGGCGCTGGTATTCGCCTCGACCTACAAGGCCCCGGTCGTGCTTAACGTCGTCAACAACCAGTGGGCGATTTCGACCTTCCAGGGCATTGCCCGCGGCGGCTCCGGTACTTTTGCTGCACGCGGCCTCGGCTTCGGCATCCCGTCACTGCGCGTCGACGGCAACGACTATCTCGCCGTCCATGCGGTGGCCAAATGGGCGGCGGAACGGGCGCGCAGCAATCTCGGGCCGACGCTGGTCGAATACGTCACCTACCGCGTCGGCGCGCATTCGAGCTCCGACGACCCGTCGGCCTACAGGCCGAAGGCCGAGTCCGACGCCTGGCCGCTCGGCGACCCGATCGTCAGGCTGAAGAACCACCTCATCCAGCGCGGCGTCTGGTCAGACGAACGCCACGCCCAGGCCGAGGCGGAAATCCTCGACACGGTGATTTCAGCGCAGCGGGAGGCCGAGCGCCACGGCACGCTGCATGCCGGCGGCAAGCCTTCGGCGCGCGATATGTTCGAGGGCGTCTATGCCGAGATGCCGCCGCATCTCAGGCGCCAGCGCCAACAGGCCGGGGTCTGACCATGCCGCGGCGGACCATGATCGAGGCGATCCGCGACGCCATGGACGTGTCGATGGCGCGCGACGAACGCGTCATCGTGTTCGGCGAGGATGTCGGCTTCTTCGGCGGCGTCTTCCGCTGCACGCAAGGCCTGCAGGCGAAATACGGCAAGAGCCGCTGCTTCGATGCGCCGATCAGCGAATCCGGGATTGTCGGCGCGGCCATCGGCATGGCGGCCTACGGGCTGAAGCCTTGCGTCGAGGTGCAGTTTGCCGACTATGTTTATCCGGCCTATGACCAGATCGTCTCGGAAGCGGCGCGGCTGCGCTACCGGTCGAACGGCGATTTCACCTGCCCGATCGTCGTGAGAATGCCGACCGGCGGCGGCATTTTCGGCGGCCAGACCCACAGCCAGAGCCCGGAGGCGTTGTTCACCCACGTCTCCGGCCTGAAAGTCGTGGTTCCGTCCAATCCGCACGACGCCAAGGGCCTGCTGATCGCGGCGATCGAGGATCCCGACCCGGTGATCTTCCTGGAGCCGAAGCGGCTGTATAACGGCCCCTTCGACGGTCATCACGAGCGGCCGGTGACGCCATGGTCGAAGCATCAGCTCGGCGAAGTCGCCGATGGCCACTACACGGTGCCGCTCGGCAAGGCGGTGATCCGGCGGCCTGGTGCGGCAGTTACCGTGCTTGCCTATGGCACGATGGTCTATGTCGCCCAAGCGGCAGCCGAGGAGACCGGCATCGATGCCGAGGTCATCGATCTGAGGACACTGCTGCCGCTGGATCTCGAGACGATCGTCGCCTCGGTCAACAAGACCGGGCGCTGCGTGGTCGTGCATGAGGCGACGCTGACATCCGGCTTCGGCGCCGAACTTTCTGCGCTGGTTCAGGAGAACTGCTTCTACCATCTGGAAGCGCCGGTGGCGCGGGTCACCGGCTGGGACACGCCCTATCCGCATGCGCAGGAGTGGGACTATTTTCCCGGTCCCGCCCGGCTAGGCCGCGCGCTCGTCGAAACGATGGAGGCCTGAGGGGGGAAGACAATGGGCGAATATGTCATCAAGCTGCCCGATGTCGGCGAAGGCGTCGCCGAGGCCGAGCTGGTCGAATGGCAGGTCAAGGTCGGCGATCTCGTGCGCGAGGACGCCGTGCTTGCCGCCGTCATGACCGACAAGGCGACGGTCGAAATTCCTTCGCCCGTCGATGGCGAGATCCTCTGGCTGGGTGCGGAGATCGGCGACACTGTGGCGATCGGCTCGCCGATTGTCAGGTTGAAAGTGGCGGGCGAGGGGAACGTCAGGGTTGGCGCGACGCTTGCAGACGTTACGGCGGAGGGTGCCCCTGACGATGCGCGGGCTCGCCCGTCCTCGGGCTTGGAGCCGTCATTACCCAATTTGGCGCCGTCATCCTCGGGCTTGTCCCGAGGATCTGCCGTCCCACACGGATATGACGCGATCAGTTCCGAGAGGTCGGTAGATCCTCGGGACAAGCCCGAGGATGACGGCGCCAGGTCCAAGGTCAACAGCGCGCCGCGTCCCGAGGGAGAAAAGCCACTGGCCTCGCCGGCCGTCCGCCTCAGGGCGAAAGAGGCCGGCATCGACCTTCGGCAGGTTTCGGGAACCGGCCCGGCCGGCCGCATCCGGCATGAGGACATCGACGCCTTCCTGGCGCGGGGGCCACAGCTGGCGAAGGCCCCTGGCTTCGCCCGCAACGAGGCGGTTGAGGACATCAAGATAGTCGGGCTCAGGCGAAAGATCGCCGAGAAGATGACGCTGGCCAAGTCGCGCATCCCGCACATCACCTATGTCGAGGAGATCGACGTCACCGCGCTCGAGGATTTGCGCACCGCGCTCAACAAGGAGAAGCGGCCGGGCGCGGACAGGCCGAAGCTGACGCTGCTGCCGTTCCTGATGCGGGCGATGGTCAAGGCCATTGCCGACCAGCCGAACCTCAATGCGCTGTTCGACGACGAAGCCGGCATCGTCCACCAGCATGGCGGCGTCCATATCGGCATCGCGGCGCAGACGCCTGCGGGGCTGATGGTGCCGGTGGTCAAGCACGCCGAGGCGCGCGACATCTGGGACTGCGCCGCCGAGGTCAACAGGCTCGCCGAGGCGGCCAGGTCGGGCACGGCGACACGCGACGAGCTTTCGGGCTCGACCGTCACCATCACCTCGCTCGGCGCCATGGGTGGCGTGGCGACGACGCCGGTGATCAATCATCCGGAAGTGGCGATCGTCGGCGTCAACAAGATGATGGTGCGGCCGGTATGGGACGGCAGCCAGTTCATCCCGCGCAAGATGATGAACCTGTCCTCCAGCTTCGACCACCGCGTCGTCGACGGCTGGGATGCCGCGGTGTTTATCCAACGCATCAAGACGCTGCTCGAGACGCCGGCGTTGATTTTTGTGGACTGAGGTAATGAGAACGGTCGCAACGGCCCCCTCACCCGGCCTCCGCTTCGCTACCCTCTCCCCGAGGGGAGAGGAGGTCGCCAGCGCCGGCGCTAGCCTCTTCTCCCCAGCGGGGAGAAGGTGGCCGCGAAGCGGCCGGATGAGGGGGCCTTTCTTCGCCAACAAGAGCCTATCGCCATGAAGGAAATCTCCTGCAAGCTGCTGGTCATCGGCGCTGGTCCGGGCGGCTATGTCTGCGCTATCCGTGCCGGGCAGCTCGGCATAGACACGGTTATCGTCGAGTTCGGCAGACCGGGCGGCACCTGTCTCAATGTCGGCTGCATCCCGTCCAAGGCGCTGATCCACGCGGCCGAGGAGTTCGAGAAGCTCTCGCACATGGCCAGCGGCAAGAACCCGCTCGGCATTGCGATCGCCGCACCATCGGTTGATCTCGCCGCCACCATGGCCTGGAAAGACGGGATCGTTAGCCGGCTGAACAACGGTGTTGCCGGTCTGCTGAAGAAAGCTGGCGTGAAGACGGTGCATGGCTGGGCGACATTTCGCGACGGCAAGACCGTTGCCGTCGACACCGAGATCGGCATGCAGGTGATCCGCGCCGAAACGGTGTTGATTGCGACCGGCTCGGCGCCGGTCGAACTGCTATCGCTGCCGTTCGGCGGACCGGTCATTTCGTCGACCGAGGCGCTGGCGCTGAGCGAAGTTCCGGAGAGGCTGGCGGTGGTCGGCGGCGGCTATATCGGGCTGGAACTCGGCATCGCCTTTGCCAAGCTGGGCGCCAAGGTGACCGTGGTCGAGGCGTTGCCGCGCGTGCTGGCACAATACGATGCGGAACTGACCCGGCCGGTGGTTAAGCGGCTGGCCGAGTTGGGCATCGAGGTGCTCGTGAACGCCAAGGCCAAGGGGCTGTCCACCAAGCGCGACGCGCTGCTGGTCGAGACGAATGGCGGCAAGAACGGCAAGATCGCTGCCGACAAGGTCCTGGTCACGGTCGGTCGCAAGCCGGTGACCGAAGGCTGGGGGTTGGAGCAGATCGACCTCGACATGGTTGGCCCCTTCATCCGCATCGACGACCAGTGCCGCAGCTCGATGCGCGGTATCTTTGCCATTGGCGACGTCACCGGCGAGCCGATGCTGGCGCACCGGGCGATGGCGCAGGGTGAAATGGTCGCCGAGATCGTCGCCGGCCACAGGCGCAGCTGGGACAGACGAGCGATCCCGGCTGTCTGCTTCACCGATCCGGAGCTGGTCACCGCGGGCCTGTCGCCGGAAGAGGCCAAGGCCCGTGGCGAGATCAAGGTCGGACTGTTTCCCCTCGCCGCCAATGGCCGGGCAATGACGAAGTTGGGCGAGGACGGATTCGTTCGGGTATTGGCGCGGGCGGACAACCATCTGGTGCTCGGCATCCAGGCCGTCGGCCAGGGCGTGTCGGAGCTGTCCACTGCGTTTGGGCTGGCGCTGGAGATGGGTGCGACGCTGGAGGATATCGCCGGGACGATCCATGCCCATCCGACACAGGGCGAGGGTTTTCAGGAAGCGGCGCTGAAGGCGCTTGGGCGGGCGGTGCATGTTTGAGGGCTCGCGCTCTCCCCCTTTCAGGGGGAGATGGCCGGCAGGCCAGAGGGGGTCGGTTCGACTGGATGCGACCGCCCTTGCGACAGATGGAGGTTGGCGCTCTTCGCGAGGCGACCCCCCTCTGTCGCCTTCGGCGACGTCTCCCCCTCGAGGGGGGAGATTACGCAGCTCACCCTGCAAGCCGGCTAACCATCTCGTGCTGCGCATAGGCGCGGCCGAAGCGGTTGGCCAGAAAAGCGTCGAGCGCGATGTCCTCCTGCTTGATGAAACCTCTTGCCGGCAAGGTGCCGTCGGCGAGCATGTCGAGCACGGCGCAGATCGCCGATGCGGTGGTGATCTGGATGGCGCTGCGCACCTTTTCGCCGTCGCGCCTGGCGTAGATCTTGTTGGCATAGGTCTCCTGCAGCAGACGGCCGTTCTTGCGGCCGCTGACGGTGACGAAGACGATAACCACGTCCTGCAGCGTTGCCGGCAGGGCGCTTTCGAAAATGTCCTTCAGCACGTCGCGGCGGTGGCGCAGGCCGAGGTCGTTGAGCAGCGCCTTCATGATCGCGGCATGGCCGGGATAGCGGATGGTGCGGTAATTCAGCGTGCGCACACTGCCCTTCAGCGTTTCGGCCAGCGTGCCCAGCCCGCCCGAGGTGTTGAACGCCTCATAGGTGACGCCGTCGAGCGAGAACTCCTCGCGCTCCTCGAGCGGCGGCACCTCGATCAGCTCGCCTTCGACGATCGCCTCGCAAGGCTCGCAATATTCGTTGATGACGCCGTCGGTGCTCCAGGTCAGATTGTAGTTCAGCGCGTTCGACGGGTACTGCGGCAGCGCGCCAACCCGCATGCGCACGCTCTCCAGCGTGTCGAAGCGGCTGGCGAGGTCGTTGGCAACGATCGAGATGAAGCCCGGCGCCAGGCCGCATTGCGGAATGAAGGCGCTGCTGCCGGAGCGCGCCAGTTCCTTGACCCGCCTGGTGCTGACGACATCCTCGGTCAGATCGAGATAGTGCACGCCGGCACTGGCCGCCGCCTCCGCGATGCGCGTGGTCAGATGGAAGGGCGCGGCGCTGAGCACCGCGAATTTGCCGGCCAAGGCCGCTTCGAGGGTGCCGGCGGCTTCGATGTCGAGTTCCAGCGTCTCGACCGTTTCAGGCAGTTCGGCCGCGCCGAGCTGCGCCGCCGAGCGGTCGACGAGCGTGACATGGTAGTTGCCCGTGGAAGCCAGCATCTCGGCAATGGTCGAGCCGATCTTGCCGGCGCCGACGACGATGATTTCCTTCATGACAGGTCCCTCGCACCAACATTGGATTGATGGCTAGAATCGCAGCTTGCCTGTCGAAAGGAAGCGTGAGACTGTACGAAACGCAGTCTCTCTTTGTGCAATGTGCCGGCAAGGTTCGTCGAAATGCTCAGCGATGCCGACCAGGCTCTACTTTCCCTGCTGCGCATCAATGCACGCGCCTCGACCGCCGAACTGGCGCGGCGGCTGGGCGTGTCGCGGACCACGGTGCAGAGCCGGATCGAGCGGCTGGAACAGCGCGGCATCATCACCGGCTACGGTGTCAGGCTTTCGCCCGACTACGAACAGGGGCTGGTCAGGGCGCATGTCCTGCTTACCGTCACCCCCAAGCTCGCCGACAAGGTGGTGCGCAGCTTGCAGGCGCTGGCACAGGTTCGAACGCTGCACTCGGTCAGCGGCAATTTCGACATGATCGTTGTCGTTGAAGCGCCGTCGATCAGGGATCTCGACACGCTCCTCGACCAGATCGGCGCCATGGACGGGGTCGAGCGGACGTCGTCGTCGATCATCCTGTCGACGCGGATCGACCGCTGAGCCGGCTGGTGTCGCGGGTCCAGACGCTGGCGCGAAGGATCGCCAAGGGTGGTGATCGTTCTGGCGTTACCGCAGCAAAGCGATATAGGCTTTCAAAATGTGGATCGATGGCGTGCAGCCGCCCCCAATCTCTCGCAGCATCGCGCGTTCACCCAAAGGACCTAGACAGGAGGCCTCCTTGCCCAAGCAGTGTTTCGGAAAATCCCATGTGCCGTTGTCGCCGGCGGTCAGGGCCGGCGATTTCGTCTATGTCTCAGGCCAGGTGCCGGTCGGCAGCGACGGGCTGGTGGTCAAGGGCGGCATCGCCGAGCAGACCGAACAGGTGCTGTCGAACGTCAAGGCGGCACTGGCGCTGGCCGGCTGCACGCTCGACGACGTGGTCAAGACGACGGTCTGGCTCGAGGACGCGCGCGATTTCGGCATCTTCAATACCGTCTATGCCCGGCATTTCCCGAAAGATCCGCCGGCACGCACGACGGTGGAGTCACGGCTTATGATCGACATCAAGATCGAGGTCGAAGCCGTCGCCTACAGGCCGGCCTGACGGAAAAACGGAGACAGGCGCAATGCAATTCGATCTCCTGATAAAAGGCGGCCGCCTCATCGATCCGGCGTCGGGCCTCGACGCACAACGCGATCTGGCGATTGGCGACGGCCGTATCGCCGCCATCGACGCCGAAATCCCCTTCGAACGTGCAGCCCGCGTCATCGACGCCACGGGCTCGATCGTCGCGCCCGGCCTGATCGACCTGCACAGCCATGTCTATTGGGGCGGCACGTCGCTCGGCGTCGATGCCGACCGGCTCGCCGCAAAGAGCGGCACCACCACCTTCGTCGATGCCGGAAGCGCCGGCGCCGGCAATTTCCTCGGCTTTCGCCGCCACGTCATCGAGCGCTCGAAGGTCCGTATCCTGGCTTACGTCAACATCTCCTTTGCCGGCATTTTCGGCTTCTCGCAGACCGTCGCGGTCGGCGAATGCAGCGACCTCAGGCTCTGCGAACCGCGCGAAACGGTGGCGGCGGCGCGTGAGCACGCAGACGTGATCGTCGGCGTCAAGGTCCGCTCCGGTCGCCATGCCGGCGGCAGCAGCGGCATCGCGCCGGTCGATCTCGGGCTGGAAGCCGCCGACAAGGCTGGCCTGCCGCTGATGGCGCATATAGACGAGCCGCCGCCGGGCCGCTCGGAAGTGCTGCCGCGGCTGCGCAAAGGCGATATCCTCACCCACTGCTTCCGGCCGTTTCCCAACGCACCGGTCTTGGCTTCGGGCGCGGTGCGGCCGGACATGCGGCTGGCGCGCGAACGCGGCGTCATCTTCGATATCGGCCACGGCATGGGCTCGTTCGATTTCGAGGTGGCCAAGGCGATGCTGAGCGAGGGGCTGGCGCCGGACGTGATCAGCAGCGACGTGCACCTCTACTGCGTCGACGGACCGGCCTTCGACATTCTGGTGTGCATGTCGAAGCTGCTGGTCCTCGGCATGCCGCTGGTCGAGGTGCTGCGCGCCGCGACACAGCGGCCGGCCGAAGCGATCGCCAGGCCAGATTTGGGCAGGCTTGCGGTTGGTGCGGTCGGCGACATCGCGGTGCTGCGGCTGCGTCCCGGCCGCTTCACCTTTGTCGACTCGGTCGGCGCCTCGTTGGTCGCCGAGCAAAGGCTGGTCTCTGACGGCATTGTGGTCGGCGGCACGTGGTGGCCGAACGAGGCGCTGGACGATTTCGGCGAAACCGAGCGCTTCGAAGCGCATGCGCACGACACGCATGTCGAGGTTGCCGCCCGGCATTTCGGGCGTGGGTGATCTCCCCCCTTTGAGGCCCCATGAGGGAGAGATGGCCGGCAGGCCAGAGGGGGTAGGTCCGACGGGGCTCAGCCTGCTGCTGCTTGTAGAGGAGGCTGGCGCTCGGCGCGCGGCGATCCCCTCTGTCGCCTTTGGCGACATCTCTCGCTCAAGGACGAGATCACAGCTTCACCGCGGCGTCCCATAAACCGGCGTCGCAATGCCTTCCATCCTCGCCTTGATCTGCAACGCCACGAACTTCGAATAAAAGCGCGACAGCGCCAGATTGCCGCCGTGGAACCACAGCGCTTCCTGCGCGGTCGGCTTCCACATGTTGCGCAATTCGCCTTGCCATGGACCCGGGTCGCCTTTCACGCCCGAGCCAATCCCCCAGCACGGCCCGACCTTGTCGGCGACTTCACGGGAGATGATCGCCGCCACCGTTTCGTTCATCGAGAGATAGCCGGTGCAGGCGATGATTGCGTCGGCCGCCAGTTCGGTGCCGTCGTCGAAGAGGATGCCTGTCGGCGTCAGCGACTTGATCCCGACGCCGCTGCGGATGCCGATCTCGCCGTCGATGATCAGATCGCAGGCGCCGACGTCGATGTAGAAGCCCGAGCCGGTGCGGTAGGCCTTCATCAAAAGTCCGGTCTCGTCGTCGCCGAAATCGATGGCGAAGCCGGCGCCGCGCAAGCGGTCGTAGAAGGCCGCGTCGCGCGCCTTGATGATGTCGTAGAGCGCGCGCTGGCCCTGTGGCAGCAGCGCGAACGGCGTCGAGGCGACGATCATGTCGGCCTTCTCAGTGGTGATGCCGCGGGCCAGCGCCTTTTCCGAAAAGATCTCGAAACCGATCTCCATCAGCGTGTCCGACTTGACCACCGTCGTCGGCGAGCGCTGGACCATCGTCACCTCGGCGCCGCTCTCCCACAGATCGACGCTGACGTCATGGCCGGAACTTGCGGCGCCGATGACGGCGACCTTTTTGCCGCGGAATTTCTCGCCGCTGAAATATTGGCTGGAGTGCAGGATCTCGCCCTGGAAGGCCTCGGCGCCCGGCAGGTCGATCTGCCTGGGCGGGCCATAAGCACCGGTCGCAAAGACGATGTGCTTCGGCTTTAGCGTGATGCGCTGGCCGGCGCGGTCGACCTCGACCGTCCAGACCTTTTCGGCCTCGTCATAGGACGCGCTGATGCATCTTGTGGAGGTCCAGTAGTTGAGCTCCATGACGCGCGTATACATTTCCAGCCAGTCGCCCATCTTGTCCTTGGGCGTGAACACCGGCCAGTTCTCGGGAAACGGGATGTAGGGCAGATGGTCGTACCAGACCGGGTCGTGCAGCACGAGCGAGCGATAGCGATTGCGCCAGGAATCGCCGGCCTGCGCATTCTTCTCGATGATGATGGCCGGCACGCCGAGTTGCCTGAGCCGTGCGCCCAGCATGATGCCGCCCTGGCCGCCGCCGATGACCAGGCAATAAGGCTGCTGGCCGGCGCCGAGTTCACGCGTCTCGCGCGCCCTCGCCTCCAGCCAGGTCTCGCGCTCCGGATCGGCCTTGTGGCGGACGCCCAGAGGCCGCGCCGGGCCCTTGCGCTCCTCAAACCCCTTGAGATCGCTCATCGCCGTAAACAGTGTCCGGCATTTGCCGTCCCTGAGGCGCATGATGCCTTGGCCCCACGCTGATGACGTCTCGAACGAAAACCAGGCTTCGATAACGCCTTCGTCCGAAGTCGCTTCGCTGCTGAGCTGCCACCGGGCAGGCCTTGTCATTGCCAGCGTGGCTTCCAGCATGTCGCGGATCGCCGCGCGGCCTTCCATGGTCTTGATGTTCCAGGTGAAGGTCAGCAGGTCGCGCCAGTAACAGTCCTCGACGAACAGGTTGATTGCGGCCGCGACGTCGCCCGCCTCGAGCGCTCGCGCAAAAGAACCGAGCCAGGTGGCCGCCTGTTTCGACGGTGATATGTCGAGCATCTGTCTTCCCTATCTCCTGCGACTTCGGCGCTGCCCTTTAACCTTATCCTCTCTCCCGAAGAGCGGGGAGAGGGTAGGTGAGGGCAGCGCAAACAGTCCGGAAATTAAGGGCGCTGCGCAAGACCCCGCTATCAGGCGCGCGCGCGGGCCTGATCCGAACCGCTATCCAGCCATGCAAGATCGTCCGGCGAAAGTGAGATGTCGAGCGCCTGGAGGCTGTCTTCCAACTCGTCGAGCGTGCGCGGCCCGATCAGCGGGACGGACGGAAAGGGCTGCGCCAGGACATAGGCGAGCGCGACGTGGATCGGGCTTTTGCCCAGCCGTTTGGCGAGCTCGATGGCGCGGTCGCGGCGGCCGAAGTTCCTCTCCGAGTACCAGACCCGGACCAGTTCCTCATTGTCGCGCCGGTCGCGGCCGGCGCGGTCGGTGAAGAAGCCGCGGCCCTGGCTCGACCAGGCGAAGTTCGGCATTTGCCGGGCGGTAAGCCAGGCCTTCCACTCGTCGCTGGAGGACGTGACGCAGCCTGCCCAGATCGGCTCCAGCATCTCGGCCAGCGAGAAATTGTTGGAAAGCGCGCCGGGCTTCTGCTTGCCGGTGCGCTCGGCATAGGCAATCGCCTCGTCCATGCGCTCCATCGTCCAGTTCGAGCCGCCGAACGGACCGCGAATGCGGCCGGCCTTGACCTCGCGATCCATCGCATCGACGAACTCGTCGACCGGCACGTCCGGATTGTCGCGATGCATGAAATAGACGTCGATATGGTCGGTCTGCAGCCGCTCGAGCGACTGGGTGAGCTGCTTGCCGATGACGTCGGGATAGCAGAGCGGCGAGTGCGCACCCTTGCCGATGACCACCGATTGCTCGCGCACGCCGCGGTTCTTCAGCCACTGGCCGAGCAGCGTCTCGGTATAGCCGGAACCGTAGACGAAGGCGGTGTCGAACAGATTGCCGCCCGCCTCAAAATAGGCGTCGAGCAGGATGGCGCCCGACGAAAAGGTGCGGAAATCCTCGAAGCCGAGCGCCAGGCACGAGGCCGGCCGCGGCAGGCCCGGAATGCTGCGCTTGGGGATGGTGGTCCCGCCGGAGCGCAGCTTCCGTCCGGAGATCGTGTTGACGCGCTTTGCCGGCTTCTCGATGTCATATTCGAGGCCGATGGCGGCCCGCCATCTATCGAGCACGCGCAGATTGCCGAGACTGTCGGCCCAGCCCATGCCTGGCCAGGCGAACTCCTGCTTCCCGCCGAGAATGGCCTCGCCGGCAGCGTCGACCTCGAATGCGTAAAGCCAGCCGCCCTCCTTGACCTCGACCACCTCGGTGTCACCCGGACGGATGATGCGGATTTCGCCGGTGCCGCCTTGGTGGCCGCCGGCATACCAGAAATCCGCCACCTCGATACGGCCCTTGCTGCCGAGAATACGCAATACGTTGTCCTGCGCGAGCGAAATGCTGCAGGAGACTTCCGCGACGATGCCGCCCGGAAAATGCAACAGCGCCGACGCCCATTCGTCGACGCCGGATTGGCCGAGATGCGCAGCGCCGACCACTTTGTCCGGCTCGGCGAAGGGCTTTCCCGCCGCGGCGCCGGCAATCAGCCGCGCCATCGAGACGGGATAGCCGCCGACATCGAGAATGCCGCCGCCGGCGAGATCCTTGGCGTAAAGCCGGTGCTCCGGCATGAAGCCCGGCATGGCGAAGCCGAAACTGGATTTGATCATCTTGATGTCGCCGATCGCGCCGGCCCTGATCAGCTCGACCAGCCTGGCCGTCTGCGGATGCAGCCGGTACATGAAGGCTTCGCCGAGAAAGGTGCCGGCCTTGCGCGCCGCATGGATCATGGCGTCGGCCTCGAATGCGGTCAGGCCAAGCGGCTTTTCGCAAAGCACATGTTTTCCGGCTTCGGCTGCCTTGATCGCCCATTCGGCATGGCTTGGATGCGGCGTTGAAATATAAATCGCGTCGACATCCGGATCGCCAAGCAAAGCCTCGTAGCCATCGAGGATGCGGGCGCCGGGGAAAGCCTCAGTGAGCCCGGCCTTGCCGGGATTGCGCGCCCCTAAGGCGACTAAGGTGCCGGTGCGCGAATGGGCGACGCCGCCGGCAAACGCCTTGGCGATGTTGCCGGGCCCGAGAATGCCCCAGCGAATTTTTTCTGGCTTGGACGTCATGTCAAATCTCCGTGGGGTGGCCGCGACCAGTCGCGATCGGACAAAAGAAAGATGGGTTAGCGAATGCGTGCGCCGGTGGCGTCGAAGAGAAGCGAGCGGTCGGCCTTGATCGACACCACCAGGTCGTCGCCGTTCGCGCGATGCCGCGAGGCCTCGCGCTCGATGATCAGTTCCTCGCGCCCGCCCCCGGTCCCGGAATTGGCATAGACATAACTCACCGATCCCAAGTGCTCGGCGACGTCGGCCTTGAGGGTAAGGTCGCAATCGCCCTGGCCGGCGTCGAAGAAATGCTCCGGCCGCACGCCAAGCACGACATCGCCGCCTATCGCAGGCAGAGCATCCGAAAGCGGCTTGCGCAGGAGCGCGCCGCGATGATTGACCAGTTCGACGACCGCAGCGCCGTTGTCGGCCCCGACCATTTTCGCCGCCAGAAAGTTCATTTTCGGGGAGCCGACGAAGCCGGCAACGAAGCGGTTGGCGGGGTCGTCGTAGAGATCGAGCGGCGCACCGATCTGCTCGATATTGCCGGCGTTGAGCACGACGATCCTGTCGGCCAGTGTCATCGCCTCGGTCTGGTCGTGCGTCACATAGACCATGGTAACGCCAAGCTCCTTGTGAAGGCGCGATATCTCGACGCGCATCTGCACCCTGAGCTCGGCGTCGAGATTGCTGAGCGGTTCGTCGAACAGGAACACTTGCGGCTCGCGCACGATGGCGCGGCCGATGGCGACGCGCTGGCGCTGGCCGCCCGACAATTGCCGCGGCCGCCGCTTCATCAGCTCGGCGATGCGCAGGATTTCGGAAGCCCGCTTCACCCGACGCTCGGTATCTGCCTTGGGGTTGCCGGTCATTCTCAGGCCGAAGCTCAGATTCTGCTCGACCGTCATGTGCGGATAGAGCGCGTACGACTGGAACACCATGGCGATGCCGCGATCGGCCGCCTCGACGTCGTTCACCACCTTGCCGCCAATGGCGATCTCGCCGTCGCTGATGTCCTCGAGCCCGGCGATCATCCGGAGCAGCGTGGACTTACCGCAGCCGGAAGGGCCGACGAAGACGACGAATTCGCCGTCATCGATATCGATATTGGCGCCGTGGACGATCTCGAAGACGCCGAAGCGCTTGATGACGTTTTTGAGTGTGACTGCAGCCATGCTGATCCTTACTTGATGGCGCCGGCGGCGATGCCGGCGACGAAATGGCGCTGCAGAAGCACGAACACGACGAGCATTGGCGCCGTCAGCATCACCGCGCCCGCCATGATGCCGCCCCAGGACACCTTGGTGAGACCGATCAGCGTGCCGAGCGCCACCGGCGCGGTCATTGCGCCCGGCTTGGAATTGATCAGCAGCGGCCAGAGATAATTGTTCCAGGAAGCAAGGAAGAGAATGATGGCGAGCGCCGCCAGCATCGGCCGCGCCAGAGGCAATGCGACGAACAGGAATATCCGCCATTCCTTGACGCCCTCGACCTTGGCCGCGTCGAACAGCTCGTGCGGCATCATCGAAAAACTCTGCCGCATGAACAGCACGCCCAGCGAGTTGAACAGCGGCGGCACGATCAGCGCCACCCAGGTGTTGGCGAGCTTGAAGTCGCGCGCCACCATGATGAATTGCGGGATCAGCACGACCGCATAGGGCAGCGTGATGGTGCCGAAGATGATGGCTACGACCATGCCCTTGCCGAAGAAGTTGTAACGCGCCAGCGCCCAGCCGGCCATCGAGGTGAGCATCACCGACAGGAAGGTATAGGTCACCGCCACCGAGACGGAGATGCCGATGGCGCCGATGAAATTGGTGCCGCGCTGCAGATTGCTGACATTGTCGAGGAAATTGCCGTGCGGCAAAAGCTCGATGTCGGGGCTGAAGATGCCATTGTCGGGCATCGTGGAAAAGACCACCATCATCCACAGCGGAAACAGCCAGACCAGCGCCAGCGGCGTCAGGAACAGATGCAGCGCGATGCTGCGGCCCAATCTGGCCTGGGAACGGCTGACCCGGGAATGGCTGATTGGGGAGCGCGAGGTCATTTCGGTTCCCTCGTCAGCCATATCTGCACCAACGAAATGGCAATCGCCAGCCCGGCCATGGTGTAGGCGACGGCCGAAGCATAGCCGAAATTGAGCGACCGGAAGCCCTGGCGGTAAAGCAGCAGCCCGAGCGTTTCGGTGCCGCCGCCCGGCCCGCCGCGCTCGGTGATCAGGAAGGGCTCGGTGAACAGCTGCATGGTGCCGATGATCGACAGCACGGCGCAGAACACGATGATCGGCTTGAGCAGGGGCAGCGTGATATAAAAGAACTGTTTGACCTTGCTGACCCGGTCCAGGGTTGCCGCCTCGTAGACATCCTCGGGGATGGACTGCAGGCCGGCGAGCAGGATGATGGCGTTGTAGCCGGCCCAGCGCCAGGTCACCGCCATCATGATCACCGCCATCGCCGGGGTGACGTTGGTAAACCAGTCGACAGTGGGCAGTCCGATGCTGTTCAGCAACTTGTTGATGATGCCGTAGTCGAGATTGAACATCAGCCGGAAAACCGCCGAATAGGCGACCTCACCGACCACGACAGGCGCGAAGAAGGCAAATCGGAACAGGCCACGTGCCTTGAGCAGCGGCGAATTCAAAAGCACCGCCATCACTATCGCCAGCGAAATCATCACCGGCACCTGGATGACGAGGATCAGCAATGTGTTCTTCAAGGCATTGAAGAAGGCGGGGTCGCCGATCAGCCGGCCCCAGTTGAAGGTCGGCGCGAACCGCCACGGCACGGTGCGCGTCGCCTGGAACGAGATCAGGAAGGAATCGATGATCGGCCACAGCCAGAAGATCGAGAAGATCAGCAGATAGGGCGCGAGAAAGCGATAAGCCGTGGCGTTCTGGTAGCGCATCGTTTTCCTCCTTTCTGCTTTCAAGTTCTTACCTTCTCCCCTTGTGGAGAAGGTGGATCGGCGCATAGCGCCGAGACGGTTGAGGGGTGATGGCCGGAGTGCCGCCGGCGCCAAGCTGGAGCACCCCTCATCCGCCGCCTTCGGCGATACCTTCTCCCACAAGGGGAGAAGGGGAGCCGTGCGCTCGGAGCCGCCTCGTCTAGATCACGACTTGACCGGTAGGCCGGTCGCCGCGGCGATCTGGCTTGCGGCATCGTCGAGCGCTGCCTTGGCGTCGGGATAGCCGCCGGCCAGATATTTGGTCTGCACCGCGCGGATGATGATTTCGGCGTCGCTCTGGAACGGAGTGCCGCGGCTGGGGACGACCTTGGGCAAGGTGCCGAGAATGTCCTTCCACACGGCTTGGCCACCCCAATAGGGCAGGCCTTCGGAGACATAAGGGTCGTTGAGCGCCGAGATCAGCGACGGCACCAGGCCGAAGCCTTTCAGCATGGTGATTTGGCCCTCATTCGTCCCTAGCGTGTATTTCAGATAGGCGTAGGCGGCTTCCTTGTTCTTCGACACCGAAGTGATGGCGAGCGAGGAGCCGCCGAGATTGGCGGCGCGCGGACCGTCGGCGGTCAGGCTCGGCATCAGATAGACGCCCCATTTGCCTGCGCCATCGGGCGACTCGGTGCGTATGGTGCCTTCATACCAGCCGCCATACATCTGGCTGGCGACCTTGCCGGCGGTGTTGTTGGTGATCTTGGTGCTCCAGTCGGCAGAGGAAATGATGCCGGCGTCCTTCATCTCCTTGATCTTGGTCATGGCATCGACGCATTTGGGCTGATTGACGGTGATCGATTGACCATCGGCGGAGAAATAGGCGCAGCCCTGCTCGTTGGAGATCATGCGGAAGAATTCGGAATCGCCGTTGAAATCGGCGTTGGTCATCGTCACGCCGGGATTGGCGGCCTGGATCTTCTTTGCGGCGGCGATGAAATCGTCCCAGGTCTTGATCGAAGACGGGTCGACGCCGGCCTTCTCATAGAAGTCGCGGCGGTAGAACATCGCTACAGGGCCCGAATCCCAGGGCATCGCATAGGCCTTGTCGTCAACCTCGAGCTCGGTACGCTTGAAGTCGGGGAATTTTGCCTGGTCTTCCGCGGTGTAGCCGAGCGTATGCAGGTCGACGAAGCAATCCGGGAACTGGCTCCAGTAGTTTTCCGCCTCGCCGTTCTCGATCGTCACGATGTCCGGCAGCCCCTCGCCGCCGGCGGCACAGCCGGCGATCGATTTGTCGTAGGTCGGCTGGTTGCCGAGGTCCTCGACCGTGACCTTGATGTCGGGATACTGCTTGTTGAAGCCCGCTATGGTGGCCTTCAGCGACGAAGCGGCGATGTTCCAGCTCCAGATCGTGATTTCACCGGACTGCGCAAAGGCCGGGCTGGAGCCCAAGGCAAGCGCGAGCGCGGCGCAGGTCAATTTTAAGCGCATTGAAATCCTCCCATTTCAGTTGCTCTCTGTTTGCGAGCGTGGCTAGACTAGGCTTCGGGAAAGCCTTGTCCGCGACAAAGGGAATAAGAAATGAGCGGAAAGTAAGATGCCGGAAAGGCCGTTTTACCAGCCTGGCGCCAGCAGCGTGGAGGGCCTGCCGCTGCTGCTGCAAATGTTCCACACCCAGCCCCTGGTGATGCTCAAGCCACATTGGCATGCCCAGGTCGAGGTGAATTTCATCGTGCGTGGCGCCGTGCATTACCGCATGGACGGGCACGGGCTTTCGCTCTCTGCGGGCGACATGTGCCTGTTCTGGGGCGGCCTGCCGCACCAGATGGACGAAGCCTCCGACGATGCCATCTACGCCGGCGCGCATCTGCCGCTGGTTCATTTCTTCCGGCTGCATTTGCCCGTCGACGTCCGCAACAGGCTGATGACCGGCGCGACGCTGGTGACCGACGCCACCGACCGGTCGGACGACCACAATTTCGAGCGCTGGAACCGCTATGCCCGCTCCGGCGACCCGGTCAAGGCGGAGCATGCCGTCAACGAGCTTTTGCTGCGGCTTGAGCGGGTGCGATTCGAGCCCTACCGGCTGGTGCCGGAAACGCCGGTCGAACAGGAGCTAGGCAGCCCGTTCGATCAGCAATCGCTGCGCAATGTCGGGCGCATGTGCGACTTCATTGCGGAGAATTTCCTCTACGAGATCGATTGCGTCGACATCGCCGCGGCGGCCGACATCCATCCCAAATACGCCATGAGCATCTTCAAGAAATCGACCGGCATGACGCTCAATGAATATGTGAATCTGCTGCGCCTCAGCTACGCGCAGGCGCTGCTGATGCATCAGGATGCCAATGTGCTGCGCGTCGCCATGGAATCGGGCTTCGGCTCCCTCAGCGCGTTCAACAAGTCGTTCCGCAAGCTTGCCGGCATGTCGCCGTCGGATTTCCGCAGGGGCGTGGCCGGCGCCAGATAACGGCTGGATTCAGCCGATAACCCCCAGACGTCTCGGCAGGCGGTTCATCGGCAGCGGCCCGTTGGCGGTGATCAGGAACTGGTCCTCGAGATTGAAACTGGCGAGACCGTCGATGTAGAGCGGGATCTCGAATGCCAGCACCATGCCGGGTTCGATCGCGACATCGCAGTCGGCCGAAATGAACAGCCATTGCTCGGAAAACACGGAATGGCCGACGCCGTGGCCGAAATGGCCGCGGCGATAGGAACGCAGGCCCTGGCGCGCCAGGCTGTCGCTGGCGGCGCGATACACAGTGGCCAACGGCTTTCCGGGCATAAGCGCGGCAAGCCCGTCGGCGAAGGCGCGTTCGGCTATCGCATGCAATTCGGCCTGTTCGGGCGACGGCGGCGCGAAGGTGAAATTCCGCGACATATCCGAGGCATAGCCGTTCACGCTGCACACCATGTCGGCCTTCAGCGGATCGCCGGCGGCGGCGATCGCGTCGGCGCCTTTTGGGCGAGCGCCCAGCGTGACGTATTCCGCCGTCGAGATTTGCTGCGACGACCCGGCGGCTGCATCCGCGACACCTTGCCGGTAAAGCGCGACCAGCTCAGACTGACGCATGCCGGCCGCTGCATGCTGCTGCAGCCGCGACAGGCCGGCCTCCGACAGGACGATGCCCTGCTGCAACAGGTCGATCTCGCTCTGCGACTTGATCGCCCGCAGCCGGTCGAGGATCGGCGAACCGTTGACCAGGGCAGTGCCCGGCAACATCGCCTGCATCGCGGAAAAATCGTTGGCCGAGACGAAATCCAGCTCGATGCCGAGCGTCGCACGCTCCAGCCCCAATTCTGCGAGGATCGTTTTCAGCTCGCGGACGGAGCGGGCAAGCTCGAAGGTCGCTGGACGTGAAAAACCGGGGGCGCGGCCAACCAGGCCGGGCTCGATGCGCTGCGCAACAGGCCGGTCGGCCGTCGCCGGCTCGAGCGACGCCGATTCGATCCAGATCGGATGCGTGCGTACCATGGCGCCGGCCATCGCCGCCGGGAGCTGGGCAGCCTGGAAATCCGCCACCACGACGCCGATCGGCAGGTCGCCTCGCTTGGGAATAACGACGAAACCGGCGCCGGCCCGCCGGAACAGGCCGGCCGGGCCGATCCAGGCACCGGTGGCATATTGGAACGCCTCGGGCTCGCAAAGCACCAGCGCCTCGATGCCGGCGCGCTGCATCAGGTCAGTTGCGCGCTCGCGGTCGACAAAGCCGGTCATGGGATCTCCTCAAATGGAATCGAAACCGACGCCGATGCGGCGGCGTTTGGCCTTAGCCTAGTTTCAGTGCCGCCGTGGAGCAGCTTTTTTCTGGAAGCGCTGTTCACCTTGAGAGTTCGTCGTCGGGAAACGAAAAAGCCGCGGCGAACCGCGGCTTTTCAACACAACAAGTGGCTGCTTCGAAGCCTTATTCGGTTTCGTCGGAGGTGTCGTCGGCAGTGTCTGCCGCGTCATCCGCGGTCTGTCTTGCCAGCGCTGCCTGCAAGGCCAGCGTGGCTTTCGGCGAGGCCGGTGTCGTCGCAACGACCGCGGCTGCGTGAGCAACTCCGGTCGTCGACTTGTCCTTGGCCGCGGCGGAAGTGGCGGCTCCGTGTCCCTGCGAGCCGGCCCCGGCCGAGTTTCCGCCATTGCCGTTGCTGCCGCCATTGCCGTTGCCATTGCCATTGCCGCCGGGAGCAGCGAGGACCGGAGATGCGACAAGGGTGAGAGCGGCCACAGTCGCGAATAGACAGGTGCGCGTTTTCATAGTTCCTCCTTCGAGTCGCCCTCCCGCCAGGATGGGTTCCAGATGAAAAACGTCAGGACTTCCAATGTGAAAGCCGGCTGTTACCTAGCTTTGTTCAAATACAGCATTCCACAAGACGGACCTTGGTCCGAAACCGGCACGCAAAAGTCCTGAATTTTATCGACAGCGTACTTCGGACGACCGCAACGGCTGGATTTTGCTGCCGTCAGATCCAGCGCCGCTACAGCGCATGTGCGTCGGCTGACATGAGGTTACAATCGAGGAAACCTCGGTGCTCGCCATCCGGCGAGATCATTTAAGGCGATTGAGGAACATTCCACAGTTCGTGAAGTTGGGAGCGCAGGCCCGCTTTTGAGGTGCCAAAATGTTTGATGCCGGCGGGCTTTTGGGAGGAAGCCATGATCCGCGTCACGCCTGCATTTCGTGTTTCACGCCGCCGCGCATTGCAGTTTGGCCTGGGAGCGACGCTCGCTTCGGCCACCGGGCTTGCCCCGGTTCCCCGCGCCTATGCGCAGGATGAGGTCAAAGACGAAGACATTTTCCGGTTCGCCCTCAATCTCGAATATATGGAAGCCGAATATTACCTGCGCGGCACCACCGGAAAAGGGATCGATGACTCGGATGCCGGCCCGAAGGCCGGCGCTGTGGCTGGCGGCAAACAGGTTAGCTTTGACACGCCTGCAATCCGCGAGTTCATGCGTGAGGTCGCCGAAAACGAACTTGCCCATGTCAGGTTCTATCGCAAGACACTTGGAAGCGATGCCGTCGACCGGCCGGCAATCGATTTCGATGCGGGCTTTGCGGCGGTTGCCAAGGCGGCGGGGCTCGGAGCGGACTTCGATCCTTTCGGCAACCAGATGAACTTCGTGCTCGGCGGCATGCTGTTCGAGGATGTCGGCGTCACTGCCTATGCCGGCGCCGCGCCCCTTCTGAAAAACAAGGATTTCCAGGCCGCCGCCGCTGGCATTCTGGCCGTCGAGGCCTATCACATGGGGATGGCGCGATCGTCGCTTTACCGAATGGGCGAGGATGCCTGGAAGGCCGCCAATGCGGTTTCCGACGCCCGCGACAAGATCGATGGACCGGAAGACAAGGACCAGGGCATCCGAGTGGACGGCAAAGCCAATATCGTTCCATCGACCCCGGATGCAATCGCCTTCACGAGGACGCCGCAAGAAGTGCTTCGGATCGTCTATCTGACCGACCAGAAAGGCGTCAGCAAGGGCGGCTTCTACCCGAACGGAATGAACGGAACGCTCAAAAGCACCTGAGCGGTCTGCGGATGAATCTCGTGGCAAATGAACTTGCGCGCGCGGCCAGGCGATTCGGCGCGCTGCGCCCTGTTGGCGCGCAAAAACGAAAAAGCCGCGGCGGACCGCGGCTTTTCGATGCTTGATTTCCCTTGAGAGAAATGGAGCGGGTGAAGCGATTCGAACGCTCGACCCCAACCTTGGCAAGGTTGTGCTCTACCCCTGAGCTACACCCGCTCGCGCGGCTTTTGGGCCGCAAGCCGCGCCTATATGGCTGAAGAGCGCGGCGATTGCAACAGGGAATTCGCAGGCTTTTTGCTTGCGGAGAAGTGCTCCTCCGGGACGTCGCAAGGCAATCACCCCCCGCGTTGCGCGACGGACTTGTCTTGGCCGCATCATTGGCCGTAAACGGCGTTAGCCAAACAAGCCGTTGAAAGCGGGCCACCAGAAGAAAGACCGATGCCGAAGACCGAAGCCGAACTTTTCGCCTTTCTTGCCGGACTCGGGATCGAGGTATCGACGCGGCGGCATCCGCCGCTGTTCACGGTCGCCGATTCGCAGGCGCTGCGCGGTGAGATTGCCGGCGGCCACACCAAGAACCTGTTCCTCAAGGACAAGAAGGACAATTTCTTCCTGATCAGCGTCGACGAGGAGGCGGTGGTCGATCTCAAGCAGATCCACCATCTGATCGGCGCTGCGGGGCGCGTGTCTTTCGGCCGGCCGGAGATGCTGATGGAGCTTCTCGGCGTCGTCCCGGGCGCGGTCACGGTGTTCGGGCTGATCAACGACACCGAGCGAAGGGTCAAGGTCGTTTTGGACGAGAAGCTGATGAGCCATGCGGTGGTCAATGCCCACCCGCTGACCAATGAAGCGACGACTTCCATCGCTGCCGCGGACCTGGTCAAATTCGTCGAGGCAACCGGACATGATGCTGTTATCTTGAAAGTCTCGGCATGATCGCCACATGGGTGACTAAGACCGGGGTGACTGAAACCGGGTTCTAAAGAAGGATGTTGCGCCCGTCCCTTGGCCGGCGGCGCGACCGAAAGGCGACGAGATGAGCGATAGCAATCCCTTTGGCGGCCCATTTGGCAGCAATGGCGGCCAGTATGCCACCACCGTGCAATATGGCGGCACCGATGCCGCGCGTGAGAAGGTCGCGCTTGCGGAGGCGCCGGCCGACGTCGTCAAGGACACAACGACCGCTGGATTTGCTGCAGACGTCATCCAGGAATCGCGTCGCCAGCCGGTGCTGGTCGATTTCTGGGCGCCGTGGTGCGGCCCCTGCAAGCAATTGACGCCGCTGCTGGAGAAGGCGGTGAAAGCCGCCGGTGGCAAGGTCAAGCTGGTCAAGATGAATATCGACGACCATCCATCGATCGCCGGCCAGCTCGGCATCCAGTCGATACCGGCGGTCATTGCCTTCAAGGACGGCCAGCCGGTCGACGGCTTCATGGGCGCCATTCCCGAGAGCCAGATCACGCAATTCATTCAGAAGGTCGGCGGCAAGAACGGTGGCGCGCCGCAAGTGGCCGAGGCACTGGCCGCCGCTGCCGAGGCGCGCGACGCCGGTGACGTGCAGACCGCTGCCGACATTTATGATGCCATCCTGGAACAGGCGCCGGAGACGATTGAGGCGATCGCCGGCTTGGGCGATCTGCTGTTCGAGGCCGGCGATACCGAAGGTGCCGAGGCGGTGTTGGCGCGGGCGCCGGAAGCGAAGAAGGATGCGCCCCAGCTCGCCGCGCTGCGCGCCAAGATGGCGCTCGCCGCGCAGGCAGCAGTGCTCGGCAATCCGGCGGAACTGGAACGGCGTCTGGCCGAAAATCCCGGGGATCACCAGGCACGGTTCGAGCTCGCCATGATCCAGAACGCCAAGGGTGATCGCATGGCGGCGGCCGACAATCTGCTGGCGATCATCAAGGCAGACCGCTCGTGGAACGACGACGGCGCCAGAACCCAGTTGCTGCAGCTCTTCGAGGCATGGGGCATGACCGACGAAGCAACGCTGTCGGCACGGCGCAAATTGTCGTCGCTGCTGTTTTCCTGAGCCGGCGCAGACTGTTTTGTCGCGCGGGCTTGCGGTGGGCGGCAGCTGCGCCAGATTAGGTTTTCGGACGGCGTTCGATTTCAGGTTTCCGGTGTTGCGCCTTGTGCCGGCCGGGAGGAGACGGATTTGGTGCGCTTCCTGACAAAGCGATCGGAGGATTGAGGTGCAGGCGGGAAACGCGCATTACCGGCTCGCTGCGGACTTACCGTCGACTATGCCGATCTTTCCGCTCGAGGGCGCGTTGCTGTTGCCGGGAGGCCGCATGCCGCTCAACATCTTCGAGCCGCGCTATCTGCAGATGGTCGACGAAGCGATCGCCGGGCCGCGGCTGATCGGCATGATTCAGCCCAGCCTCGACGGTGCACTGCGTCCAGACGGTGAGCCGGAGCTCTGCAATGTCGGCTGTGCCGGGCGCATCATTGCGCTGTCCGAGAGCGGCGACGGCCGTTACCTGATTTCGCTGCAGGGCGTGTGCCGGTTCCGCATTGTTCATGAACTCACGGTCAAGACGCCGTTCCGCCAGTGCCGGCTGGCACCTTTTCTCGCCGATCTCGACGAGGAGCAGGCAGACGCCGAGATCGACCGGCCGGCGCTGCTCAAAGCGTTTCGCGCCTATCTGCAGGCCAACGATCTGGAGGCCGACTGGGAGAGCGTCAGCCGCGCCGAAAACGCCATGCTGGTCAACGCACTGTCGATGATGGCGCCCTACGGGCCAGCCGAGAAACAGGCGCTGCTCGAAGCGGCCGATCTGAAGACACGCGCCGAGACCCTGATCGCCATCACCGAAATGGCGCTGGCGCGCGACAATGAGGATTTCGGTTCGAGTTTGCAGTAGGTTGGCCCTCCTTCTCCCACAAGGGAGAAGGGGAGGCCGCGCGCAAAAACCTGAAGCGGTCGCCTTGTGGAAAGGATGGATCGAATGGCGGATGGACGTGACGGGAACAGGGCTGTCGATCCCAAGCTGCTGGAGCTCTTGGCCTGCCCGCTGACCAAGGGGCCGCTTGCCTGGGATCCGGAGCGCGGCGAGCTTATCTCGCGGGTGGCAAAGCTTGCCTATCCGGTGCGGGACGGCATTCCGATCATGCTGCCCTCGGAGGCGCGTACGATCACCATTGACGATGCCGTGCCCACGCCACCGCGCCTGGGTGGAACGTCCTGAGTGCTGCGGTTCAGAGCCGCTCCATAGCGATCCCCGTCTATTGAAAATTGCGCCCTTTGGGCATGACCTCCTCTGCCTTTCCCAATAGTTCCGTTTGCACGATGCTATCGGGCCGCTTCTCCTCGGGGCCGCTCGAAGGTTCATCCACAAGCCTTGCCTCCTCGAGCAGCACCGACAGCCACGGCGTCAGATCCTCGACCTTCTCGGCGACGATATGGATGACGTCCGATTCCGATTGCAGCTTGCCGGTGACGCGGATGAGACGCGCGCCCATGACGATGGGGCGGAAGCGGTTGAAGGTTCTTTCCCAGAAAATGATATTGGCGACCGCATTCTCGTCTTCCAGCGTCAGGAAAATCGCCTTGCCATTGCCCGGCCGCTGCCGCACCAGCACGAGGCCGGCGACCGAAACCCGGCGGCCGTCCCGCACCTGGCCGAGCCGCGCATTGGGCGTGACGCCGGACCGATCCAGCCTTTGACGCAGAAAGGCGACCGGGTGCGCCTTCAGCGACAGGCCGAGCGAGCGGTAGTCGTGGACGACGTGCTCGCCGAGCGGCATTGCCGGGAGCCGGGTTTCAGGCTCGAGATCGCGCAAGCGGATCGCCGGCTGATCGAACAGCGGCAGCTTTTCGGCGGCACTCTTGCCGTCGAGCGCGCGGACCGCCCATAGAGCGTCGCGGCGGTTCAATCCAAGCGAGCGGAAAGCGTCGGCCTGTGCCAGTTTTTCGATCTCGTCGACGTTGAGGCCCGAGCGCAGCCAGACATCGCGCACGGATGCGTAGCCGTCGCCGCGTCGCAGCACAAAGGTCTCCATGCGCTCCTTCGACAGGCCCTTGACCTGGCGAAAACCAAGCCGGACGGCATGGCTGGTCCGGATGACGCCGCGCATCTGGGCATGGCGGTCAAGGACACGATCCGGATCGAAAGGCGATTTCTCCAAGGCGCAATCCCAGCCGGAAAAATTGACGTCGACCTCGCGGATCTCGACGCCGTGGTCATGCGCGTCGCGGACAAGCTGAGCCGGCTGGTAAAACCCCATCGGCTGGGAATTCAGGATCGCGGCGCAGAACACGTCGGGATAGAAGGTCTTGAACCAGCAGGAGGCATAGACCAGCAGGGCGAAGGAGGCGGCGTGGCTTTCGGGAAAGCCGTATTCGCCAAAGCCTTCGATCTGTTTGAAGCAGCGCTCGGCGAAGTCTTTTTCGTAGCCCTTGGCGACCATGCCGTCGACCATTCTCTTGCGGTAATTGCCGATCGTGCCGGTGCGCTTGAACGTCGCCATGGCGCGGCGCAGTTCATCGGCCTCGCCCGGCCTGAAGCCGCCGGCGACGATGGCGATCTTCATCGCCTGCTCCTGGAACAACGGCACGCCCAGCGTCCTGCCGAGGATTTTTTCCAGTTCCGGCTTGGGGTATTCGGGTTTTTCCTTGCCTTGCCGGCGGCGCAGATAGGGATGGACCATGTCGCCCTGGATCGGGCCGGGCCGCACGATCGCCACCTCGATGACGAGATCGTAAAAGTTTTTCGGCCGCAGCCGCGGCAGCATCGACATCTGCGCGCGGGATTCGATCTGGAAGACGCCGATCGTGTCGGCGCGGCAGATCATGTCGTAGACACGCTTGTCCTCGGCAGGCAGAGTGGCCAGCACATAGGGTTGGCCGTAATCGTCCCGCGCCTCCGGATAATGATCCCGGAGCAGGGTGAAGGCGCGCTGCAGGCAGGTCAGCATGCCGAGCGCCAGCACGTCCACTTTAAGGATTTTCACCGCGTCGAGGTCGTCCTTGTCCCACTCGACCATCTTGCGCTCGTCCATCGCCGTCTTGACGATGGGCACGATCTCGTCGAGCCGGTCCCTGGTGATGACAAAACCGCCGACATGCTGCGACAAATGACGGGGAAAGCCCATGATCTCGTTGGCGCATTCGATCACGTGCCTTGTCGATGGATCGGTCTGATCGAGGCCGCCGGCTTTTGTCTCCTTTTCGCCGAGTTCCGAGGTCGACCAGCCCCAGATCGAACTGGACAGCGCGCTGCGGACGTCGTCCGACAGGCCCATCGCCTTGGCCACTTCGCGCATCGCCGAGCGGCCCCGGTAGCTGACGACGGCAGCGGCCAGCGCGGTGCGCTTGGTACTGTATTTGGAATAGATGTACTGGATGACCTCCTCGCGCTTTTCATGCTCGAAATCGACGTCGATGTCGGGCGGTTCGTTTCTTTCCTCGGAAATGAAGCGCTCGAAAAGCGTGTCGATCTTGTCCGGGCCAACTTCGGTGATGCCGATGCAGAAGCAGACGATCGAGTTGGCGGCGGAGCCGCGCCCCTGGCAGAGAATGTTCTGGCTGCGGGCGAATTTGACGATGTCGTGGACAGTCAGGAAATAGCGCGCGTAGTTCAGGCGCTCGATCAGGGCGAGCTCCTCCTCGATGCGTTGCGTCACAAAAGCGGGCACGCCCGAGGGGTAGCGGATGGCGGCCCCCTCCTTGGCCAGCCTTTCCAGCTCGGCCTGCGGCCCGAGGCCCGATTCCGTCGGCTCGTCGGGATAGTTGTATTGCAGATCACTGAGCGAGAAGGTCAGCTCGCCGGCAAAACGCAGCGTTTCCGCCAGCGCTTGCGGATGCCTGCGGAAAAGCCGTGCCATCTCCAGCGGCGGCTTTAAGTGGCGCTCGGCATTGGCCGCCAGCTCCAGCCCCACCTCGGCGACGGGCACATTGAGGCGGATCGCCGTCAGCACGTCCTGCAGCGGGCGCCGTTCCGACGTATGGTAGAGAACGTCGTTGGTGGCCATCAGCGGGATGCCGGCCAGCTCGGCCATCGCCGCCGCCTGCTCGATACGGAAGCGGTCGTTACCGCGGTAATCCGGCGAAACCGCCAGCCTCAGGTTTTCGCCGAAGCGATCCCTGAGCCGGCTAATCAGTGCGAGGCCAGCTTCCGCGTCCGCCGACAGATCCGGCAATATGGCCAGCGACAGGAGATCGCCCCATTCAAGAAGATCGCTCTGTTTGAGAAGCGTTGCGCCCTTTTCGTTCTCGTCGCGCAGATTGGCCTGTGTCAGCATGCGGCAGAGATGCCCCCAGCCCTTGCGGTCCTGCGGGTAGGCGAGGATGTCCGGCGTGCCGTCGCAAAAAACCAGGCGGCAGCCGGGATGATAGGAAACACCCTCCACCTTGGCCTGCTGCCAGGCGCGTACCACGCCCGCCACCGTGTTTCGGTCGGCGAGACCGATCGCCGAAAACCCCAGGAATTTTGCCGCGACCACCAGCTCCTCCGGTTTCGAGGCACCGCGCAGGAACGAGAAGTTCGACTGGATGCCGAATTCGGCATAGGGGATGGCCGTCAGCGCATTCATGCGAAGATCCCATGCATGAACCAGCGCGGCGGGACTTGAGAGGCGCCGTAAAGGCCCTGGCGATAGAGCCAGTAACGGCGGCCGTCGGCATCCTCGATGCGGAAATAATCCCGGGTCGGGGCATCTTCTCGTCCCGCCGCCTCTCGCCACCATTCCGGCGCGATGCGCTCCGGCCCTTCGGCGCGCGCCACCCGGTAGAGCGCGCGCCGCCAGCGGAAGTTCAAAGGCGGGCCTTCCGGCATTTCGGTGGCTGGCACTTCGATCGGCTCGGGCGAACGGAAAAGCCGGATCGGTCGCTCAGGCTGGAAGACGGTCGTGGGAGCGTCCTTCGCCTTGTCCGGCTGCTTCGGCGGCGAGCTTCTCTGCGGCGCCTCCGTGAAGGGAAGGGTGGCGACGGCGCGCTCCGGCAAATGGCTCTCGACGGCAACCGGCTTCAAGACCGCGCCTTCGCCGAGCCGGGCGCGAATGCGGTCGGCAAAAAGCGCGATATCGGCACCGTCGTCGCTCGTCTCGCCGGCAAGGTCTGCCTGCTGCATGTCGAAGGCGGCGGCGGTCAGCACCGAAAGGCGCACGAGATCGAAGCCATAGCCGGCGTCGATATCCCGTTCGAGCGCGGCAAGCCTTTCGTGGAACAATTTCTGGATCAGCCGCGGCTCGCGCAGAGGCCGCGAGGTGCCGACCGCGATGCGGCTGACGCCGCCATCGACGCGGAAAAGCAGCAGCGCCAGCCGCCTTGCGCCCTCGCCGCGACGCTCGAGGTCGCTCTTCAAGGTGGCCGCCAGCATGCCGGTCAGCCGCTCGATGTCCTCGGTCAACATAATCGGCTCGGCAAGATGACGCTCGACCGAAAGCGGTGCCACCGGCAGGCGCGGCGACACGGCTTCGTCGAGGCGGCCAAGCGCCTGGTCGAGACGCAAGAGCAGCGATGCGCCGAAGCGGCGGGCCAGCGGCGCGCGCGGTGCTGCCATGACGGCGCCGGCCGTGCGCAGGCCGACGCTCTCGAGGCTGGCGCGGACCTCCGGGTCGATGCGCAGCGCCGCCAGCGGCATGGGCGCGAGAAGCGCTTCCTCCTCGCCATCGGGCACGATGCGGTCGCCGGCAAACCGCGCCGCCGCCCAGGCAGCACCAGGCGTGGCGGCAAGCCCGGCGCGGACATCGAAGCCCTGATGGAAAAAACGCGACAGGATATCGTCCAGCATGGACCGTTCGCCGCCGAAAAGATGGGTGCAGCCGGTGACGTCGAGATAGAGGCCGTCGGTCCCGTCGAGCGCCACCAGCGGGGTATAGCGGTCGCACCAGTCGGCGAGGCCTTCGAGCAGGCGCCGGTCGGCCTCCGGATCGGCCTCCACGATGTCGATCGAGGGATGCATGGCGCATGCGTCGGCTATGCCCATGCCGCGTTTCAGATTAAGCGCCTCAGCCCGTTCGTCTAGGGCGGCGATGCGCTGGGCGTTCCCTTGGCGATGGCTGATCACCAGCGGCAGGTGATCCGACGGCCGGGAACGCCAGGACCGCCCCAGACGCTGCCGCAGGATCCTCTCGGCGGCGAGATGCGGAAACCATAGGGACAGGATTCTTTGGCCGCTCTGGGGCCGATTCCTGAGACCTTCGTTGCTCGCCCCGTCTTTCTTCGAATATGCGTTCATCGGGGTTCCACTCCAGTGTGAATTGTCCGGGCAAGGCCGTGCGGCTCTTGCCGATGGCGACGGTGAAGGCGGGCCGGCCGATCGAGCCGGCGAGCGGCCCGGCGATTGTCTGGCGCGCTGCCGCCGGTGCCGCCGACAGGATGAGGCGGACGGGCGCTGCCGTCGGCTCGGGCTCGCCGGCCTGGCGCAGCAGGAACAGCGGCCGGCCGGCACTCTGCGCCCGGGCGTGCAGCCGCCGCGTCGCGGTGAGATCCAGCCGCTGCGGGCTGCCGCGGATTTCGAGGATGACAGCGGCCAGCGCCGTCATCCGGGCAGCCTCCTCGGCGACCCACAGCGCATCGAGCAGCCTTGGCGCCTCGGAAAACAGCAATTGCTCCGGCTCGATGCCGAAAAAGGCGTGAAGCCCCCTGGCGTAAGGGAAGCCGGCCTCGCGGAAAACCTCGGATGTGCCGATCCACAGCACCGGCAGTCGCGGGCCCTGGCTGAGGATCAGGCTGACGAGCGCGAGCACAAAGCCGGCGACGGCCCCGGCATCGCGCGTCGCGGCGCCATGAAACTCGCTCAGCGCCGACTTCGGCAGGCCACCGCTCAGCGCAGCGTCGAGGCGCTCGGCGCCGGTGGACAAAAACGCATCCTGCGAAGTCACGGCGAGGCCGCGCCGGACAATAGTTAGATTTCGAGGCAATGTCAGAGTCTGGGGGCTGACATCCGCATCAACGGGGGCTGCGCCGGCCGACGCCTCCAGACGCTCGGACAGCGTTCCCTCGATCTTCGCGATCTGGCGGCGCAGGGCAAAAACAGTCTCCCGCGCCACGGCGCTTGTCGCCATGACGGTCAGCTTCCACTCACAATTGTTCCTGTTATGTTCCTATAGATTCCAGAGGCCGGCCAAAGAGTCAAGCGGAGTCATGGGGAATTTATTCCTCTAGTAGGGGCGTGGCACGGTCACCCCAGCCCGGCCATTTGCCGAGTCCGGCCCGAAAGCCTATATGCCGGGATCAAAGGACAAAGCATGGCTCGCATCTACCAAACACGCATCTGGCACGACCAGCTTTCGCCAACGATGGAGGAAATCGAGCTCCTGGCGCTGGAGGCCTATGCCCATCTGCCGGAAGACTTTCGCAAGTTGACCGGCGAGATCGTCATTCAGATCGCCGAATTCCCGACCGACGAGATCATGGACGACCTTTCGCTGGAAACGCCCTTCGACCTGTTGGGGCTGTTCGAGGGGCGCGGCATCGCCGAGCGCTGGAATCCGCAGACCGGCGAGGGGCCGAACCGCATCACGCTCTATCGTCGCGCCATCCTCGACTACTGGGCCGAGAACGAGGAAACGCTGGGCGACATCGTCACCCATGTGCTGATCCACGAGATCGGCCACCATTTCGGCCTGTCGGACGACGATATGGAGAAGATCGAAGAGGCAGCGGAGTAGGATGTGCTGATATTCAGGTGATGCCGGCCTGCGAACGGCGGTTTCCTGCGCTTCCGGTGCTCACGTACCCAAAAGTACGCTCCGCTCCGGTTCTCGGAAACCACCATTCTCGGCGCGGCCTGACCTGAATCTCAACACACCCTGCTTCGGCGCTTTTGCAAAGCTTACAAATCGCTGAGCTTGGTGTCGGGGCCGTATTCCTGGCCCTCGATGTCCTTCACCACCGCCTGGCCACAGCGCATGGTTTTCGCTTCCTTGTCATAGGCATAGGTCGGTGAGCCGAACAGGTGCCAGCCCTTGTTCAGCGCCGCCGTCACCTTGTGGCAGAAACTGGCATCGTCCGGGCCGGACAGAAAGCGGTAGAGTTTCATTCTTCAATCCTGTTGTCAGTTACGATAATCATGCGCGAACAGCGGCGGCCTTCGCCAGCAGTTTTTCGGCCTGCGCCAGATGCAGCCGCTCGACCATTTTTCCGTTCAGCGCAATCACCGCCTTGCCGGCATTTTCGGCAAGCGCGAAGGCTTCCTTGATCGCGCGCGCCTCGGCCAATGCGTCAGGCGTCGGTGCAAAAGCGGTTCGCCGCCTCGATCTGGGCTGGATGGATCAGCGACTTGCCGTCAAAACCCATGGCGGCGGCTTCCGTGCACTCGCGCGCAAACCCGTCCATATCGCGAAAATCATTGAAGACGCCATCGAGCAGGTCGAGGCCGCCGGCACGCGCCGCGAGCACCATTTGCATCAGCCATGGCACGAGATAGCGCCGATCGGGCGTGGCGAGAATGCCGGTGTCCTTGACCAGGTCGTTCGTTCCGGCAACGAAACAAACCAGGCGCGAGGCAGGGTCGCGGCCGAGCTCGGCGATCGGCCCGATATTGAGCAGCGCCTTGGGCGTCTCGATCATCGCCCACAGCTTGACCTCGTCCGCGATAAAATTGTCGTCTAGCACGTCGCCGGCCTCGAGGATGTCGCGCGGCGTGTCGACCTTGGGCAGCAGGATGGCGTCGGGCGTGCATTTTGCCGCAGCCAGCAGATCGTCGGCGCCCCATTCGCTCGACAGCGCATTGATGCGCACCACCATCTCGCAGCCCCGGTTGGAACGGCCGGCGAAAATCGCCGCCAGTTTCTCGCGCGCGGAAAGTTTATCGGCCGGGGCGACGGCGTCCTCGAGATCGATGACGACGGCATCGCAGGTCAGCGACGGGATCTTGGCCAATGCTTTGTCGTTCGAGGTCGGGACGTAAAGCACCGAGCGGCGCGGGCGGTAGCTTTCGGTGATCATGTTCGATCTATGCCGCCTGCAGCCAGCCGAGGCAAGCCGTGCATAAAAACTGCACGTAATTTCGGAAAATCTCCTCGTCTCTGCCCCGCTTGCCACCCGGCAGAATGCGACAAGGGCGGCATGCAAGAGCAAACGAACTCCCGTTGGTCCGTGCCGTATCGGCTTCGCCGCGAAAGCTGGTGGCTCGTCGATCCGCCCCAGACTTTGGCAACCCTCCTCCCTTTCGTCCGCAAATCCCTGCCCACCGGCCGCATCAAAGCCGCCGAGAAAGCCCGATCATGACAGTATTCCTCTCGGCGGCGCCGAGCTATTGCAGCCGCTTCGGCGTTGCCGTCCTGCTCGTCGCGTTGGCCGATTTCTTCTTCTATGGCCAACCGGCGGGCATCACGCTTTTCCTGTTCGGCGTTGCGATTGCCGCGGCGAGCATGGCTCTCCATCCTCTCGGCGTCTTCAACGATGGCAAGTTCTTGTTCAAGCCGGTTGCGCTGCTTGTGGGGCTGCTGCCGCTTGTGGAAAATGTCAGCGCACTGTCCGTCTCCATTGCGCTGGCGGCGATGGCCGTCTTCGTGCTTTCGCTGGGAGGGCGATTGCGACACGGGCTTGCCCGCGTTGCCGGCCAGCTTTTGACCTTCCTGCTCGCAGCGCCTTTTCGGTTCATCGGCGATTTCTTCCGCTGGCGCACGGCGGCGCGGCGGCTTGGCAGGCGGCGCGTGCGCCTTGCGGCGATCGCCGTCTGGGTCATGCCGCTGAGCCTCGGCGCAGTGTTTCTCGCGCTGTTCGGCGCCGCCAATCCGGTCATCGAATACTGCTTTTCGCTGATTGACCTCTTCGCCCTGCTCAACCTCATGCAGCTGCCGCGTCTTGCCTTCTGGCTGTCCGTGCTCGTCGGCGTATGGGCCTTTCTGCGGCCGCGCCTGCCGCGGTTTCTCCGCCGCCGCAGGGTGTCGCCAGCCAGCGCAGCGGCGACGCCGGCCACCAGGACGACGATCGAGGAAATCGTCTTCGGCAAGGCCGCTATCCTCCGCGCGCTCGTCGTCTTCAACATCCTTTTCGCGGTGCAGAGCGCACTCGACGCCACCTATCTGTGGGGCGGCATCGCACTTCCCGACGGGCTGACCTATGCCGCCTACGCGCATCGCGGTGCCTACCTGCTGATCGTCACGGCACTGCTGGCCGCCGGCTTCGTGCTGGCGGCGCTGCGGCCGGGCAGCGCGACCTCCGGCGATCCGCTCATCCGCCGGCTGGTCTATGTCTGGGTGGCGCAGAACATCGTTCTGGTGATCTCGTCGATCCTGCGGCTCGATCTCTATATCGGCATCTATGCGCTGACCTACTGGCGTGTCGCCGCCTTCGTCTGGATGGGGCTGGTGGCGGCGGGCCTTGCCCTGATCATCGCCCGCATCGCGCGCGGAAAGTCCAACGAATGGCTGCTTTCCGCCAATCTTCTGACGCTATCGGCGACGCTCTATGCCTGCTCGTTCATCAACTTTGCCGCGCTGATCGCCAACTACAATGTCGACCATTCCTTCGAAATGACCGGCCAAGGCACCCAGCTCGACGTCTGGTACCTGCGCTCGCTCGGGCCCGGCGCCTTGCCGGCACTCGATCGTTTCGTGCAGCACCAGAGCAGGACGGTTTCCGCGCAGGATGCCTCCATCCGCGAACTCGCCGGCTGGTATGCACAGGACGAAGCACGCTTCCGCGCCGGCCAGGAAAACTGGCGCGGCTGGAGCTTTCGTGACTGGCGGCTCAACCGCGCCCTCGACAGGCGTGGCCCGTTTGTGGTTCCTCCGATGTCCGAACCCTTCATGCCGGGCCGCTGATTTGATGCCGCACCACATACTGGTCGCCGACGACGATCCGCACATTCGCGAAATCATCTGCTTCGCGCTCGAAAAGGCCGGCATGAAAACGCTGGCAGTGCCGGACGGCGCAGCTGCCTTGCTGGCGATCGAACGCCGTGCTCCCGATCTTGTCGTGCTCGATATCGGCATGCCGGAAATGGACGGGCTGGAAGTGTGCCGGCGGCTTCGCCACACATCCGACGTGCCGGTGCTGTTCCTGTCCGCGCGGGATGAGGAGATCGACCGCATACTGGGGCTGGAAATGGGCGGCGACGACTATGTCACCAAGCCGTTCAGCCCGCGCGAGCTGGTCGCCCGCGTCAACGTCATCCTGCGCCGCGCCCGGCCTGCGCCCGAACCAGCCGACGACCGGCAATTCTCTCATGGCAGACTGGCGCTGGTGCCGGCAAGCCATACAGCCAGCTTCGACGGCAAGCCGCTGGCGCTGACCTCGATCGAATTCGCCATCCTGAAAGGGTTTCTGGCGCGGCCGGCGCATGTGCTCGGCCGCGACATGGTGATGGCCAATGCCTATGCCGCCAACATCCACGTCGCCGACCGCACCGTCGACAGCCATATCCGCAACATCCGCGCCAAGCTCGCGGCCATCGGCTGCGTCGATGCGATCGAGACCGTGCATGGCGTCGGCTTCCGGCTCGGTCGATGCGGGAGTTGAGCGCCCGAAAATGGATTGGCAGCAAATGGCGGCCACGGCTTGCCACGGTCGTCATTGCCATCCTGATCATGGTGATGGCGCTGCCGCTGGCCGGCCTGTTCTTCTTCCGGCTCTACGAGAACCAGCTGATCCGCCAGACCGAGGCCGAGCTGATCGCACAAGGCGCCGCCCTCGCCGCGATCTATGCGCAAGAGGTTCGTGAGGCCGGCCTTGCCCCGGAAAAGCTCGGCACATCCATGCCTCCACCCAGTACAGGGGATCGGGCTTCTCCCTACCAGCCAATCGAACCGCGCCTCGATCTTGCGTCCGACAGGATCCTGCCAACCCGACCAGCGGCCACGGCGGCCAGCGTCGATCCTGCCTTCGCGGCAATCGGCGCGCGGCTGTCGGGCATTCTTGCCGAGACGCAGAAAACCACACTTGCCGGCTTCCGGCTGCTCGATCCCAGAGGCGTGGTCATCGCCGGCCGTGAGGAGGCCGGCCTGTCGCTCGCCGCTGTCGAAGAAGTTCGCGCAGCGCTTGCCGGCCGCTACGCCAGCGCGCTCAGGCTGCGGGTTCCGGACCAGCCTTCGCCGCCGCTCTATTCGGTCAGCCGCGGCACCAAGGTTCGCGTCTTTGTCGCCATGCCGGTTGCCGTTTCCGGCAAGGTCGCCGGCGTGGTCTATCTGTCGCGGACGCCAAACAACATCGTCAAGCATCTCTATGGCGAGCGCGGCAAGGTGGCGCTGGCGGCAATTGCCATTCTAGGCGGCACGCTGCTGATCGGGCTGGTTTTCCTGCGCACCGTCAGCCGGCCGATCTATGCGCTGATGGAACGCACGAATCGCATCGCCGCCGGCGACCGCGCGGCGATCAGGCCGCTTGATCACCACGGCACGCGCGAAATGGCGGCGCTTTCTGCCGCCTTCCTCGACATGGCCGAAAAACTGCATGCACGCTCCGACGGCATCCAGACTTTTGCCACCCACGTCTCGCACGAGCTCAAATCGCCGCTGACGGCGATCCAGGGCGCCGCCGAACTGTTGCGCGATTCGGGCAGCGCGATGGACGAGGCCGAACGGCGGCGCTTTTCGGACAATATCGTCACCGATGCCGGCCGGCTCAATCTGCTGGTGCGCCGCCTGCTCGACTTGGCGCGCGCCGAAAATCTCGAGCCCAGCGGCGAAAGCACGTCGCTCACTGCTGCGCTGGCGCTGCTGCCGGCCGACGACAGGCTGGCGGTGCGCCTCGAGGCGGGCGCCCGGATCGGTCTGCGCATATCGGCCGAAAACGCGGCGATCGTGCTGGCCAATCTCATCGACAATTCGGCGCGGCACGGCGCAACGCTGGTTTCGATCACGGCCGCAAGCGCGGACGGCAAGGCCACCATTGTGGTGGACGACGACGGCGCCGGCATTTCGCCCAGCAACCGAGGCCGCATCTTCGAGCCGTTCTTCACCACGCGCCGCGATTCCGGCGGCACCGGCATGGGCCTCGGCATCGTGCTGGCCCTCCTGAAAGCGCATGATGGCACGATCCGGCTGGTTGACTCCGCGAGCGGCACGCGCTTCGAGATCATCCTGCCGGCGGCGTGACTCGGCGATTCAGACCAGAAGGGCGAAAAGGTGCATTACGACATCGTCATCATCGGTGGAGCCATCGTCGGCTCGTCGGTTGCCTATTACCTGCGCGAGGAAGGGTTTTCGGGCTCGATTGCACTTGTCGAGCGCGACCCGCAATTTTCTCATGCGGCGACCACACTGTCCTGCGCCTCCATCCGCCAGCAGTTTTCGATCCCGGAAAACATCCGTCTGTCGCAGTTCACGCTGAAACTGTTCCGGCGGCTCAGGGAGGAGTTTGGCGCGGATGCCGATATCGGCTTTCGCGAAGGCGGTTATCTCATCCTTGCCGGCGAAAACGGGCTGCCTATCCTGCGGGCCAACCACGAAGCGCAGATGGCCGAGGGCGCCGACATCCTGCTCGAGGATGCGGAGGCGCTCGTCCGCCGCTTTCCGTGGCTGTCGGTCGAAGGCATTTCCGCCGGCGCATATGGCCGCAGCGGCGAAGGCTGGTTCGACGCGCATGCGATGCTGATGCTGTTCCGCAAGGCACTGCGGACGAAGGACATCGACTTTATCACGGCGTCGGTGACGGGTATCGAGCGGCTAGGCGGCCGCGTCACTGGTGTATTTCTGGACAATGGCGAGCGGCTCGAGGCCGGCACGGTCGTCAACGCCGCCGGGCCGAATGCCGGCAAGGTGGCGGCAATGGCCGGGCTGGCGCTGCCGGTGGAGCCGCGCAAGCGCAATGTCTTCGTCTTTGAGGCGCGCGAGAAATATGAGGACATGCCGCTGCTGGTCGACCCGAGCGGCATCTATGTCCGGCCGGAGGGCTCGGTCTACATCACCGGCGGCGCCGAGCCGGAAGAGGGCGAAGGACCAGCCGATCCCGCCGACTTCGACCCCGACTGGCCGCTGTTCGAAGAGGTGATCTGGCCGGTGCTGGCGACCCGCATTCCAGCCTTCGAGGCGATCAAGCCGACGCGCGCCTGGGTGGGCCATTACGACTACAACACGCTCGACCAGAATGCGGTGATCGGCCCGCATCCCGAGGTCGGTAATTTCCTCTTCGCCAACGGGTTTTCCGGTCACGGCTTGCAGCAGGCTCCAGCGGTCGGCAAGGCGCTGGCCGAACTGATCGTGCATGGCGGCTATCGCACGGTGGATTGCTCGGCGTTCGGGTATAGCCGGATCGCCGATGGGCGGCCGTTTCGGGAATTGAATGTAATTTAACGCTAGCCCGAAGGGATGCTACCGTTGCTTGGTGGATTAAGCCGCCACCAAGCCGTCCTTACCAAGATACGCCTGAAGCCAGCCCAGCACCTGGGCCCAGCCTTCGGCATGCTTCGTCGCCGCAGCAGCGAGGCCGGCGAAGCCGCCATGGCAGATGGTGACGCGTGTGCCGCCGGCGATCGGCGCCAGCAGCCAGGCGACTTTGGTTTCGCGGCGGCCAAGCGTCGGATGGTCCCAGCCGTATCTCCGCGTCTGCACGATCCGGCGCGGCTCTTCGATCTCCAGGAATTCGCCGCTGGCGGGCAGGTGTCTGCCGGCCGCCGTCTCGACGGTGACGCTCCAGCGGCCGCCGACGTGGAGGTCGGCCGTCCATCCGGTCATCCGGTAGGTCTTGGCGGCCCCCCACCAGCGCTCGACCTCACGTGTAACGAGCGCGTCAAAGATCCGCTCGGCCGGCGCGCAAACATCGGCGCTCGCCATAACGGTCTTGCCATTGGTCATGCTGTGCACCGCGGAACTGTACATCGCCTGTCTCCAGAAACGTTTCGCTATCGAAACAACCTCAAGTCTTCGACGCCGGGCGTGACAGGCCTTTTGCCGGTTTCGAGCAGGCTCTTCAGGCTGGACAGGATGAGCGGCCAGCCGTTCGCCACATGGCCAAGCAGCTTGTGCGGTCCATCGGCTTCGTGTGTGACGGCGAGCTTCACCATCTCGCCCTCCTGCTCGATGGCGAAGGTGCAGCGTGTGTAGCCGTCCGCCTTGACCTCGGGCATGAACTCGTTGCGCCATTTGAGCACGATGCGCTTGGGTGGATCGATCTCGAGGACCTCGCCGCTGTCGGTGACGCGGCCGTCGGTGTAAACCATCTTCCACGCCGAACCTTGTTTCCAGTCGCTTAGCATCTGGGCGCCGAGGAAATATTGCCGATGGAACTCCGGCTCGGTCAGCGCTTGCCAGAGTTTTTCGGGCGAGGTGCGGATGTAGGTGACATAAACGAAAATGTTGCTCATCAGTCTTCCCTTTCGAGGCGTTTCTTCAAATCGCTGAGGGCGCCCAGTCGCCCCCGCTCGAATTTGCCGATCCAGCGTTCGGCGATCTCGTTGATGGGAACCGGATTCAGATAATGTTGCTTCTCGCGTCCCTTGCGGATGGTGGTGACGAGGTTTGCTTCTTCCAGGATCGCCAGATGCTTGGTCACCGCCTGGCGCGTCATGTCCATCTCACCGCACAGCGCGTTCAGCGTCTGCCCGTTCCTTGCATGAAGGCTGTCCAGTAATCGCCGGCGTGTCGGGTCGGCCAAGGCGCGAAAGACGGCATCCATGCTCATGACCTTAATATGCAACCATCTGGTTGCATGTCAAGAGGCAGAACCTTGGCCGAGGATGCGCAGGCAGAGGTCGCTGAAAGTGGATTTCAGCGCTTGCGGCCGAACCAGAATGCGTTGGGCATGCGCTCCATGCCGATACGCTCATAGAAGCCGACGGCGTCGGGCATGGAGATCAGGCTGATCGCGACGGACGGTCCGAGTTGCCGGCGTGCCTCATCCATCAGACCCTTGCCGATACCCAGCCCTTGCGCCGATGCAGAAACAGCGAGCTCGGAGATATAGCAGACCCAGGAAAAGTCGGTGATGCCGCGAGCGACACCGACCAGCGGCTTGCCTTCTGTGTCCAGACGCGCGGTGAGCACCAAATTGGCCGCTGACAACATCGCCTTCAATCGAGTGTTGTCATCGACGGGCCGTGTCTCGCCGAGGCCGGATTCCACCAGCACGCGCCGGAACTCGGCGATGCCGAGGCCCGGTTCGCTGGCGTAAAGGATCGTGGATCGCGTTGTCATGTCGATAAATGTGCACCATGGGTCGGTGGTTTTGAAGCGTTTTGTGTTTCGATCGACGACGGAAGTCCAGAAACAGCCGCCTTTTATTTGCCCGCGGCTTTGTGTAAACCGGGCGCCAGCAATTCCCCGCAACGAGAAGAAGACGGGCAAGAACCATGGAAAAATTCACCAAGCTCACCGGCGTCGCCGCGCCGATGCCGATCGTCAATGTCGACACCGACATGATCATCCCCAAGGATTATCTCAAGACGATCAAGCGCACCGGGCTCGGCACCGGCTTGTTCGCCGAAATGCGCTACAAGGACGACGGTTCGGAAAACCCGGACTTCGTGCTCAACAAGCCGGCCTACCGTAAGGCGCAGATCCTGGTCGCCGGCGACAATTTCGGCTGCGGTTCGAGCCGGGAACATGCGCCGTGGGCGCTGCTCGATTTCGGCATCCGCTGCGTCATCTCGACCTCGTTCGCCGACATTTTCTACAACAACTGCTTCAAGAACGGCATCCTGCCGATCACCGTCAGCCCGGAAGACCTGGAGAAGCTGATGGACGATGCCTCGCGCGGTTCCAACGCGACGCTGTCGATCGATCTCGAGGCCAAGGAAATCCGCGGGCCGGACGGGGGCGTGGTCAAGTTCGACCTCGACGAATTCAAGCGCCACTGCCTGCTCAACGGGCTCGACGATATCGGTCTGACCATGGAGAAGGCCGGCGCCATCGCTTCGTTCGAGAAGAAGAATGCTGCTGAGCGACCCTGGGCCTGAGCGGTACGATGACCTGGTCGCGACAGACCGGGTTCGTGGCGGCTGAACGGAGGGGACAGTCATGATACGTTCGCTTCTTGCCGGGGCCTGCGCGCTGGTGTGGATTCTGATGCCGGTGGCAGGCGCGCATGCACAAACCGATATGGTGCTCGTGCCGGCTGACGATGCGTCCGGCGGGGCCGACCAGGGCGCGTTGAGCAACGCGGCCCTAGTCGACAATGACAAACAGGCGCCGATCCCGTTCGAGGGCGGCCAGCTGACCATCACCCAGGAGGAAGAGTACGGGGAACGGGTGCTCGCCTTCGACGGCAAGGAACTGGCGCGCAATTACGACGTCTTCTTCGACAAGGTCGTCGAGGTCGGCGGTGTCAAGGTGGCGCTGGTCGATGTCGGCGACGGCGGCAATCAATGCGGCCCGGCCAAGGTGATTGTATGGAAGCCGGAAGGCGGCACGATCCAGACGACCACGGTCGAGCAGGATGAATGCGGCGCACCACCGGCCGCGATCTCCGACAGCGCCATCTATTTCGTACCCTATCTTTTGCCGGGCGATTCCAAGCCGGCGCTGCAATGGTCGCCGACGGACGGGCTGACGACGTCCGGTAATCTGACCTACATGCCGGAGCCGGGCACGGACTGGAAAGACGTCGATCCGTCGAAATACGACAACATCATTGATGCCTTTCACAACGAGGCCGTCTACAGGCTAGCCGAGACGCTGCTCGGCAAGGACATGCCCGACATGGCGACCAGCCTGCTGGTCGGCGGCGGTACTGAGGAGACCGCTTCGGGCACCTTTTTTGCCAGCGGCTGCGTACCGCATGATTGCGGCGGCAATGACGGTTTCATGGCCGTCGACCCGGTCAACCATAAGCTCTATTTCGCCCGCCGCGGCGACAAGCCCGAGCCGGACGCGTGGCCGGCGGTGAGTACATGGCCGGCCGACGTCAAGGAAGCGCTGGACAAGGCGCTGGGGTCGGCGAATTAAGGTTTCGACAAGGGGTCGCAACTGCGCATTCGTCATCCTCGGGCTTGACCCGAGGATCCTTGCCGCGACCGTTGTCGGAAGGCGCGGCTGAGCAGAAATTCTGCACCGTGGCAAAGCCATGATGTCTCGGCATGGATCCTATGGTCTACGCTGCGTCGCTACGCTCCTTGCTCCGCCATAGGATGACGACGGGATAGATGCTCCGGCCAATCTCCAAGGTTAGCGTCTTGCCGCCTCGTGACAACAATTTGCCTAGCTTGGCTCATGACCCGCCCGGGCCCCTCTGCTAGACGACGCTCAGCAACCCAACGAGACCGCCCCATGCGAAAACTGATCTCCACCGGTTCGCCCTTCGAGAAGACCGCCGGCTATTCGCGCGCCGTGGTGCAGGGCGACTGGTGTTTCGTCTCCGGAACGACCGGCTACGACTATGCCACTATGACGATGCCGGAGACGGTCGAGGCACAGACGCGTAATTGCCTCTCTACCATCGCCAAGGCACTGCAAGACGGCGGCTTCGAGATGGCCGATGTGGTGCGGGCACATTACTATATCACCGATGCGGCTTTCGTGGATGTGGTGTTCCCGATCCTCGGCGAGGCCTTTGGCGAGATCAGGCCGGCGGCAACGATGATCGTGTGCCAGCTCAACAAGCCGGAGATGAAGATCGAGATCGAGGTGACGGCGCTGCGGCGCACAGCCTGATGCCTGTCACGGTTGCGACAACGACACGGTTAGCACGAGGATCGGCCCATGGTGAAGGTCAGGCGCATCGTTGCAAACATAGACACGCAGGATATCGCGGCGGCAAAACCCTTCTATCAGGATGTGCTCGGCCTCGATCTCAAGATGGATATGGGCTGGATCGCTACCTACGGCTCGCAAGAGACGATGTCCGTGCAGGTCAGTTTCATGGCCGAAGGGGGATCAGGAACGCCGGTGCCGGACATCTCTATCGAAGTCGACGACGTCGATGCCGCGCTTGAAAGCATGAGGACGGCCGGCTTTGCCATCGAATACGGTCCGGCGGACGAACCCTGGGGCGTGCGGCGCTTCTTCGTACGCGACCCGTTCGGCAGGCTGGTCAATATTCTTTCGCATCTGTAGGCGTTTTGGCTTGAGCATCGGATTCTGCCAAACCGGTTTCCACTTTTGGTCCGATGCTATGAACCGCAGGCTTGCGCGCCGGCTGCTTGGCGTTTAGCAAGGCCGCGTTCATGCGCTAAACAATCGGGACGGTTCTCATGGCTTCGAAAAATCTTCTCCTGCTTGCCGGCGACGGCATCGGCCCCGAGGCGATGGCCGAGGTGAAGAAGCTGATCGCCGCCATGAACGACAGGCTCGGCAGCGATTTCGTCACCGATGAGGGCCTTGTCGGCGGTTCCGCCTACGACGCGCATGGCGCGGCGATCTCCGATGCCGACATGGCCAAGGCGATGGCCGCGGACGCAGTGCTGTTCGGCGCCGTCGGCGGACCGAAATGGGATGCGGTGCCTTACGAGGTGCGCCCGGAGGCGGGTCTGCTGCGGCTGCGCAAGGACATGGAGCTGTTTGCCAATCTCAGGCCGGCAATCTGCTATCCGGCGCTGGCGGCGTCCTCCTCGCTCAAGCAGGAGGTGGTCGAAGGGCTCGATATCCTCATCGTGCGCGAGCTCACCGGCGGCGTCTATTTCGGCGAGCCGAAGCAGATCATCGATCTCGGCAACGGCCAGAAGCGCGGCATCGACACCCAAGTCTACGATACGTTCGAGATCGAGCGCATTTCGGGCGTTGCCTTCGAGTTGGCACGCACGCGCAAGAACCACGTCACCTCGATGGAAAAGCGCAATGTGATGAAATCTGGCGTGCTGTGGAACGAGGTCGTCACCCAGACGCACAAGGCGCGCTATGCCGACGTCAAGCTCGATCACATGTTGGCCGATGCCGGCGGCATGCAGCTGGTGCGCTGGCCGAAGCAGTTCGACGTCATCGTCACCGACAATCTGTTCGGCGACATGCTGTCCGACATCGCCGCCATGCTGACCGGCTCGATCGGCATGCTGCCGTCCGCCTCGCTCGGCGCGCCGGATGCGAAGACAAAAAAGCGCAAGGCGCTCTACGAGCCGGTGCACGGCTCGGCACCCGACATCGCCGGCAAGGGAATCGCCAATCCGATCGCCATGATCGCGTCCTTCGCCATGTGCATGCGCTATTCCTTCGGCATGGTTGAAGAGGCCGACCGGCTGGAAGGCGCGATCGCCGCCGTTCTCGACCAGGGCTTGCGCACCAGGGATATTCATTCGCCGGGGATGACCGAGGTCGGCACCGCTGAGATGGGCGACGCGATCATCGCCAAGTTCCTGGGCTGATCCGGTGTCGGTCGACGTCCGCTGGGCGACGACCGGGGATGCCGCGGCACTCGCCGCCATGCTTGGCGAAATGGCGGTGCATTATCGGCAGCCGCCACTCGACGCCAGCCAAGCTTTGTCGGCGGCGCAGAAATGGCTTGGCGATGAAAGTCCGGCCTATCCGCATTTTGCGCTCGCCTTCGTCGATGGTGAAGTTTGCGGGCTGGCCTCGGTTGCGATCGCGCATCCCGGCATCGATCTCGAGCGGCTGCTGTTCCTCAAGGACCTATTCGTACGCGATGATGCCCGCAATGGCGGTGTCGGTCGAGCGCTGATGGCATTCCTTGCCGGCCATTGCCTGCGCGAAGGCATCGGCCGCATCGACCTGACCACCGAGGACTGGAACGAGCGTGCGCTGCGCTTCTACGTCGGACTCGGCGCGGAGCGCCAGGGTCGGAAGGTCTTCCTCAGGCTTTCGAGCGAGACGCTGAAGGCGATCGCTAAACCCTGACGCCCGCCGGCACCGGCCCCCAAGGGTTTTCACTGACCTTGGATGGGATAAGCCCAAGCGCCAACAGACCCAGCGTGTTGAAGCCGGGAACGAAGTACAGCAAAACGAACCAGCCGCTCAGGCCGATGTCGTGCAGGCGTCGTACCATAAGGGCAAACCACGGCAGGACAGTCAGTAGCAGGAACACGAAGGCTGGCGCATAACCCAAAGCTCCAAATTCCAGGTCGCCTCTGACAGCTGTGATCGCTGCATTGATGAGGACGCCGAACGCAAGAAGCGCGAAGAACACGATCAGCGTGAGCAGAAAAAAGCCCCAAAATTCCTTGCGGCGGGCGCGGCCGGTGAAGCTGACATGTCTCACTTTGAATGCGCGCCAGAAATAAGCCCATAATCCGGTGGATTGGGCAGGTTCAACGCCGTTGGGAATGAGGCTGCGGGATTCGGCAGCCCTTGGCCTTCCTGCAATGACGGCGCGCGCAGTCCCATCGTCCGGCTGGAACTCGACGGGTGCGTCTCTGACCAACGCCACGCCGGGACTCAGATCCTCATGCCCGACGATGTAACGCTTGCCGTCGGCTCCATTGATGTATCCGAAACCCTGATCCTGGTCATAATGATAAATCGCGCCGCGCATTGCTTGCCCCCAAATACTGTGCCGTACGGATACTATCTAAGGTTGTTTTCAATTGCAATATGCACGCATGACATGTGCGAATGGAGCGGCTGCGAGGCACGGCGCCGGCTAAACCCTGACGCCTGCCGGCACCGGACCCCACTGGTTTTCACGTGCCTGCGTCGGGATCAGCGCGAAGATCAGGATGATCACGGTGCCGAAGGTCGGGATCAGGAAAAGAAGGAAGAGCCAGCCGGTCAGGCCGATGTCGTGCAGCCGACGCACGTTCAGCCCGAACCACGGCAGGGCTGTCGCCAGCAGAAAGAGGCCGAAAAGGCCGACCGTCACTGCCGGCAATTCACTGTTGTCGAGATTGCCCATGGCGTCGTCGATGAAGACGCCGATGCCTATGACCACGATCAGCGCGATCGTCCAGAACAGGCAATAGCTCCAATATTCCTTGCGGCGGGCACGGCCGGCGAAGTTGAAGTAATTCTCGGTCAGACCCAGCCAGAAATAGTTCCACAGGCCGGCGGATTCGGCCGGACTTTGTTCAGCGGAACGGCCGAAATGCTGCGGCTGACGTGCCGCTGGCGCATTGCCGGCCTGAGATGGCACGGCGGTTGCAGTGGAGGCGTCGGCAGGCGCACTGCGAGGTTGGGCGCGGATCGAAAAAACATCGCGTGCCCGTCCGCCAGCCGGCTGGAATTCGACGGTCGTACCTCCGGCAACCGATGCTTCGCGGCGCAAATCTTCGCGGGCCAAAGTGTAGCGGTTGCCGTCGGCTCCGGTGATGAAACCAAAACCCTGGTCTTCGTCGTAATGAAGAACTTCGCCGCGCATGTCCTGCCCACCCCCATTTCCCCGCCCCAGACTGTGCAAAGTTCCGGCAGACCGCAAGGGGCGTGCGGAAATGGAGAGTGCTGGCTATTTACCCCGGCCGTTTCTTCGATTTCTTGTGTTTCGCAGGTCCGCCTTCGAACTTCGCCTTGGCCGGTTTCCCGGCCCAGGGCTTCGCCTCGAATGCCGGGCGCTGGTCGGCGGGTGCGCGCTTCTCGAATTTGGGCGCGTGCTGATCGAAGGTTCGCTTGCCGCGATGCGGCTTCTTGTCGGGCCGCGGTTCCTGATAGCCGGCTCGCGACAAATCCGGCGTAGCGTCCAGCCGCTTGACCGCAATGTTGCCCTGCAGCTTGCGGTCGGGACCGATCGCAGCGAGGAAGCGCTCGGCCCAGTCCGCCGCGATCTGCACGAAGGTTTCCTCCGGCTGCATCTTGATCGCGCCTATCTCGCGCTTGGAAATGCCGCCTGTCCGGCACAGCATCGGGATCAGCCACCGCGGCTCGGCGTTCTGCCGGCGTCCGACCGACAGCGAGAACCAGACGCTGTCGCCGAAATCGTCGCGGCGGCTCGGTGGCTCGTCGCGGCGGGCGGCTCTGTCGCCAGCGGGTCTGTCGCCCGACGGCGTGAACGGAGCGACCTCCAAGAGATCCTCGGGCGCCGAGCGGCTGGAGCGGCAGAGACGCACGAAGGCCGCCGCCACCAGTTCGGCGCCACGTTGGGCGAGAAGCGCGTTGACGAAGCCGCGCTCATCGTCCGTCACCGGCTCGCTGAAGACCGGGTCGGCGAGGATGCGTTCGTCGTCGCGGCGCAAGACGTCGTCGGCCGAAGGCGGGCTCGCCCACGTCGCTGCAAGGCCGGCGCTTTGCAGCAGGCGTTCGGTGCGCCTGCGGGCATTGTTGGGCACGATCAGCGCGCTGACGCCCTTGCGTCCTGCCCGTCCCGTCCGCCCGCTTCGGTGCAGGAGCGTCTCCGGGTTGGTCGGCAAGTCGGCGTGGATGACCAGTTCGAGGTTGGGCAGGTCGATGCCGCGTGCCGCGACGTCGGTGGCGATGCAGACTTTTGCGCGGCCGTCGCGCATCGCCTGCAGCGCGTGGCTGCGCTCGTTCTGGCTAAGCTCGCCGGACAGCGCCACGACGGAAAAGTTGCGGTTGTTGAAGCGCGCCGTCAGATGGTTGACGGCGGCGCGGGTGTTGCAGAACACCAGCGCGTTCTTGGCTTCGTAAAAGCGCAGCACGTTGATGATGGCGTTTTCGCGGTCCGCCTGGGCGACGCTCAGCGCCCGGTATTCGATATCGAGATGTTGTTTCTCCTCGCCACCAGCCGAGATGCGTACCGCATCGCGCTGGTAGCCCTTGGCCAGCGTGGCGATGGAGCGCGGCACAGTGGCGGAAAACATCAGCGTGCGGCGATCGGCAGGGGCAGCATCGAGGATGAATTCCAGATCCTCGCGAAAGCCGAGGTCGAGCATCTCGTCGGCTTCGTCGAGCACCACTGCCTTGAGCGCCGACATGTCGAGCGAGTTGCGGGTGATGTGGTCGCGCAGGCGGCCGGGCGTGCCGACGACGATGTGGGCACCGCGTTCCAGCGTGCGCCGCTCGGTGCGCATGTCCATGCCGCCGACGCAGGAGGCTATCGCTGCCCCGGTCAGCTCGTAGAGCCATTCCAGCTCGCGCGTCACCTGCAGGGCCAGTTCCCGCGTCGGCGCGACGGCCAGTGCCAGGGGTGCCGCCGCGTGGGAAAAGCGTTCCGCGCCGTCCAGAAGGGTCGGCGCCAAAGCCAGCCCGAAGGCGACGGTCTTGCCGGAGCCGGTCTGGGCCGAAACCAGCGCATCGGCCTGGCCAAGCTCGAGAACCGCCTTCTGCACCGGCGTCAGCTCGACATAGCCGCGTTTTTCCAGCGCCTTTGCCAGCGCGGGAACAATAGCTTCGAAATTGGACATCTTGCTCTTTCGAAATTCGGATTCTTAAATACCCGGCGACGGGTAAATGTCGGCAAGCGCCACGGACGGGCGCCACGAGCCAGACGATACCCGTTCGTACTTGGTGCCGATGTCATTGTACAGGGCGGGCGGGTTGGCCTGCTTGCGATTGACTCTGGACGCAAACCGCGTAAAAGCCGGCACCGAACGGGATAGTTTCGATGCGCGGCCTTATGATGGCGCTCCTTGCATTCGACATCCCCGGCCCCAATGCGAACCATTGGGCCGGGTGCGTCGGTGCGTCTCCTCGTTCCAGCAAACCCACGTTGTTGCTCAAAAAACCGGCAAAACGACCACCAAAACGGTCTGATTCCCTTGGCCTAACCACCCTCTCCCGGGTCCGGCCCGGGGGTTGAAACCCGCATCGGCCGGCGGGTTTTCTCCAGAAACCGAGCGGAGAGGGACAGGAGATTTCGATGAGTTTCAAGGTTGCGATCGTCGGCGCCACGGGCAATGTGGGCCGGGAAATGCTCAACATACTGGAGGAACGCGGCTTTCCGGTGAGCGAGGTGGTGGCGCTGGCCTCGCGGCGCAGCCAGGGCACGGAAGTGTCGTTCGGCGACCGCACGCTGAAGGTCAGGGCGCTCGACCAATATGATTTTTCAGACACCGACATCTGCATCATGTCGGCTGGCGGCAACGTCTCCAAGGAATGGTCGCCGAAGATCGGCAAGCAGGGCTGCGTCGTCATCGACAATTCGTCGGCCTTCCGTTACGACCAGGACGTGCCGCTGATCGTTCCGGAAGTGAACCCGGATGCGATCTCGCTGTTCACGCGCAAGAACATCATCGCCAACCCGAACTGCTCGACGGCGCAGCTGGTCGTGGCGCTGAAGCCGCTGCATGACGCTGCCACCATCAAGCGCGTCGTCGTCGCCACCTATCAGTCGGTCTCCGGCGCCGGCAAGGAAGGCATGGACGAATTGTTCACGCAGACGCGCGCGGTGTTCGTCGCCGACACCGTCGACATCAAGAAGTTCACCAAGCGTATCGCCTTCAACGTCATCCCGCATATCGACGTCTTCCTCGACGACGGCTTCACCAAGGAAGAGTGGAAGATGGTGGCCGAGACCAAGAAGATGCTCGACCCCAAGATCAAGCTGACCGCGACCTGCGTGCGGGTACCGGTGTTCATCGGTCATTCGGAAGCGGTCAACATCGAGTTCGAAAAGCCGATCACCGCCGATGAGGCGCGCGAGATCCTGCGCGAGGCGCCGGGCTGCCAGGTCATCGACAAGCGCGAGGACGGCGGCTACATCACGCCACTGGAATCGGCCGGCGAGGACGCCACCTTCATCTCGCGCATCCGCGAGGATTCGACCATCGACAACGGCCTGTCGATGTGGATCGTCTCCGACAATCTGCGCAAGGGCGCGGCACTCAATGCGATTCAGATCGCCGAGCTGCTGGTCGAGCGCGGGCTGATCCAGCCAAAGAAGAAGGCGGCGTAGTTTTCGCTCACGGCCGTATCGCCGGTAACGCGGCTGGCCTCCGCGGGGCGCCGGACGACCGGCGGCCTGCGGTCGCAGGCTCGGCCTTCGCGATCTCTGCTCAGCTTGCTTTTCGCTCACGGGCCGTGTCGCCGCTAACGCGGCTGGCCTCCGGGGCGCCGGACGACCGGCGGCCTGCGGTCGCAGGCTCGGCCTTCGGCCGTGATTTTTGCTCAGCTTGCTTTTTCGCTTACGGCCGTGTCGCCGCTAACGCGGCTGGCCTCCGCGGGGCGCCGGACGACCGCCGGCCTGCGGTCGCAGGCTCGGCCTTCGGCCGCGATTTTTGCTCAGCTTGCTTTTCGCTCACGGGCCGCATCGCCGCTATCGCGGCTGGCCCTGCGCGGGGGGCGCCGGAAGGCCGGCGGCCCGCAGTCGCGGGCTCGGCCTTCGGCCGTTAGCGCCCTTCTCCCCGCTCACGGGGAGGTTCCGGCAGGAGGATGAGGGGCAGCGCAGGCGTCTCAAATAGGCAGCAAGGTGCCGGCGTCACAGCCGGTTCTCCTCCGCTAGGTCCAACAGCAACTCCCGCGCCTCCTCCGCCCGGTCGGCGGGCACGAACAGGTGATCGTGGTAGAAGGCCGAGACCGGATTGACGCCGATGCCGGCCGCGGCCAGCCGTGCGGTGATGGCGGCGAGGAAGCCGATCGCGTCCAGCGACGAATGGATGTTGAGCGTCAGCATCCGGCAGCGGAACACGGTTTTCAGTCCAGCGGCCTTGGCATGGTCTTCATGCACGATCAGCGTCATCCCCTCGCGCTCGCGAAATAGCATCACCGGGTGGAGCCTGTCGGGAACGGGCGCATCGGGTGGCAACGTGGTGAACACATGAACCCCGGCAAGCAATTCCGGCGTCATTGCCGCCAGCAACTGTTTCAGGTCGGTCTCTCCGGCCATCGATTGCTTTCGTTGTGCGACTAGGCGGCTGCTGCGTCGAGCGCTCGAAGACACTTCTATGGATTTTCGATAACGCCCTCCACCTCACCCCGCAAGGTGGACTTGGCCAGGTTCGTTGCTGACTGAACGTACACACCCAAGGTTCGCCGCCGGAGTGAAAAAACTGGAGGCATGTCGGATCGCCGTCACGGGCCGCGTCCTTGGTTCGAGCTGGCGGAGGAGCCAGTGCTCACAACGACCGGAGGGAACATCAATGACCATGTCTCAGGCAGCACCCGTCTCATCGCGTGCCTTGTGGGCCGGCCGCGTGCTCAGCGCCGTCGTCGTGCTGTTTATGATCTTCGACGGCGTGATCAAGCTACCGCCGCTCGAAATCGTCACCCAGACCATGGTGCAGCTCGGCTGGCCGGCCAATGCCAATGTCTCGCGCATGCTCGGCATCATCGGACTGGTCTCGACAGCGCTTTACGCGCTGCCGCGCACCTCGGTGCTCGGCGCCATCCTGCTCACCGCTTATCTCGGCGGCGCCGTCGCTACGCATGTGCGGATCGGCAGCCCTTTGTTCTCGCACATACTGTTCGGCGTCTATCTCGGCGCCATCCTCTGGGGTGGCCTGTATCTGCGCGATCCAAGGGTGCGCGGGTTGTTCCCATTCAGCCAATAGCGGCGACTTCGAAAGCCGTTCGATGGTGGCCACGCCGCCAGAGCGCCGGGCGGCAGCCGATCTTCTTCTTTGGATCAAATCGCCTGGTTGCGAGTTAGGAGGTTCAGCGGCGAGGACGGCACCCTGTTGGAGAGGAACGACAATGAAAAAGGTGATGATCTTGATGGCCTTGCTGGTACCGCTCGGTGCCTGCTCCCGCACTGAGCAAGGCGCGGCAGTTGGTGGCCTGGGCGGTGCGGCGGTCGGCGCTGCGGTGGCCGGCAACCCAACCAAGGGCGCGGTGATCGGCGGTGCGGCCGGCGCTTTGGCCGGTGCGCTGATCGGCCGTGCCAGCGAAAGCGGCCAGTGCCGTTATCGCGATCGTAACGGTCGTGTGTACGTTGCGAGCTGCCCAGAGGGCTATTGATCGGGCCGCACCATGCGGACGAACAGCAAAACGGCGGGCAAGGCCCGCCGTTTCGTGGTTGTCGGGAGATGATTTATTCGGCGTTGGCGGCTTCCGCCTCGGCCGGCGCGGCTGCAGCGGCGGCAACGGCCGCGGCGGCATCTTCCTGCGCCTTCTTCAGCAAGGCTGCGCGCTCCTGCGCCTTCTTGCCGGGCTCGGCCTTCTTCGGGTTGGAGCGGGCTTCGCGCTTGGCGATGCCGGCTTCATCGAGGAAGCGCAGCACGCGGTCGGTCGGCTGGGCGCCATGCGACAGCCAATGCTTGACGCGCTCGGCGTCGACCTTGACGCGCTCGCCGTCCTTGGGCAGCAGCGGGTTCCACGAGCCTAGCGACTCGATGAAACGACCGTCACGCGGCGAACGCGCGTCGGCGACGACGACATGGTAATAGGGACGCTTCTTCGAGCCCGCACGGGCCAATCGGATTTTCAGTGGCATTTCTCTTCTCCTAAAAGCTCTGATGTGGTTGATCGGTTGGTGGCTGGTCCTCAGCCGGTTCTCGTCACGCCGTTGGATGCGGCGATCTGCTCGTGATGGCGGATCACTTCGCGGACGACGAAGTTCAGGAATTTCTCAGCGAAATCCGGGTCGAGATGGGCGTCCTTGGCCAGCTGGCGAAGACGGGCGATCTGCTCCTGCTCGCGCGCCGGGTCGGCAGGCGGCAGGCCATGTTCCGCCTTCAGCACGCCGACTGCCTTGGTGCAGCGGAAGCGCTCGGCCAGCATGTGGATCAGCGCAGCGTCTATATTGTCGATCGAGGCGCGATAATTGGCCAGCGCCGCACGCGCGTCCGCCATGTCCTTCTCTTCGTTCATGGCGCTCTCACTTCTTCTTGCCGAGGCCATTCTTGCCAAGCATTGGCAGCCCGCCACCACCCGGCAGGCCGGGAAGTTTCATCCCGCCGGGCAGCCCAGGCAGGCCACCGCCACCGGGAAGACCACCGGGCAGGCCCTTCATGCCGCCGAGCCCGGCCGCCTGCGCCTGCTTCTGCAAGGCTTCGAGCTGCTTGGGGTCCATCTTGGAGAGATCCGGCATGCCGCCGCCCATCATGCCGCCTCCGGGACCGCCTGGGCCGCCAGGCATCATGCCGCCGAGCCCCATCTTGGAAGCGAGGCCGCCCATCATGCCGCGCATCAGGCCGCCGCCTTTGCCCTTGCCGCCCATCGCCTTCATCATGTCGGCCATGCCGCGATGCATCTTCAACAGTTTGTTGATTTCGGCCGCGTCGGTACCCGAGCCGGCGGCGATGCGCTTCTTGCGCGAGTGCTTCAGAATATCGGGGTTGGCGCGCTCCGCCTTGGTCATCGACGAGATGATGGCGAGCTGGCGGCCGAACATCTTGTCGTCGAGACCGGCGGCGGCCATCTGATCCTTCATCTTGCCCATACCGGGCATCATCCCCATGATGCCTCCCATGCCGCCCATTTTCGACATTTGCTGAAGCTGGCCGGCGAGGTCGTTCAGGTCGAACTTGCCCGACTGCATCTTCCTGGCCATCGCCGCCGCCTGTTCGGCGTCGATGTTCTCGGCCGCCTTTTCGACGAGGCTGACGATGTCGCCCATGCCGAGGATGCGGTCGGCGATACGCTTGGGATGGAATTCCTCCAGCGCGTCCATTTTTTCGCCGGTGCCGATCAGCTTGATCGGCTTGCCGGTAACGGCGCGCATCGAGAGCGCCGCACCACCGCGGCCGTCGCCGTCCATACGGGTCAGCACGAGGCCGGTGATGCCGACGCGCTCGTCGAAGCTTTTTGCCAGATTGACGGCGTCCTGGCCGGTCAGCGAATCGGCAACCAGCAGGATCTCGTGCGGCGACGACATCTTCTTGATGTCGGCCATCTCGACCATCAGCGGCTCGTCTATATGCGTGCGGCCGGCAGTGTCGAGGATGACGACGTCATGGCCGCCGAGCTTGGCCGCCTGCACGGCGCGGCGGGCGATATCGACCGGCGTCTGGCCGGCGACGATCGGCAATGTGGCGACCTTGACCTGCTCGCCGAGCTGGCGGAGCTGCTCTTGCGCGGCGGGACGCCGCGTGTCGAGCGAGGCCATCAAAACCTTCTTGTTTTGACGGTCGGTGAGGCGCCTGGCGATCTTGGCCGAGGTCGTCGTCTTGCCGGAACCCTGCAAGCCGACCATCATGATGACGACCGGAGCGGGTGCATTGAGATCGATGGCGACGCCCTCGGCGCCGAGCATCTCGACCAATTCGTCATGGACGATCTTGACGACCATCTGGCCGGGCTTGATCGACTTGACCACGGCGGCGCCGACGGCCTTCTCGCGCACCTTGTCGGTGAAGGAACGCACCACTTCCAGGGCCACGTCGGCCTCGAGCAACGCACGGCGCACCTCGCGCAGCGCCGCCGAGACATCAGCCTCCGACAAGGCGCCGCGGCCGGTGAGGCCGTTCAGGATCGAACCAAGGCGCTCTTGCAGGGACTCAAACATTGGTCAACCCACCGCACGACAGCGCCTTGGATGGATTTTGATCCCTGTCGGGCCGATGGCCCTCCACGCCTCTTGTGCGTTCCTGTAGCGATTCAAACATTCTTTTTCCTTTTCCCTGGCACCCGGATGATGCCCGAGAGGTAATGCGTTCGCGCCAACTGTCCAAGCAAAAGCCGGTCCGGGCAAAAGCCCAAAGCCAAAAAGCACCCGGGGGCGCACAGCGCTGCCGGGTGTTGGCCTCCGGGATCGATTTACAGCACTTCACCTCAAAGAGGTTTCGGCGTCCCGGTCGGTTTGCTCGGAGGAATACTCGTCGCGGATTTCGCGGCGTGTAGATAGGAAATCGGCCGCAGAGTCAAGCTTTGGTCGGGCTTTGCGCCAAATATGCTTGGGGCGGCCAGGCAAGGTGCATCAGCGCACGCCGCCGGCGAGCGGCATATCCGGCTCGACCTTCAGCGGTGAGCGCGGATGCAAAAGCAACAGAACAGTCAACAGGCTGCTGACGATGCCGATCACAGCGATGAGGACGGCGTCTAAAGTCGTCCAGCCGGCGGATTCGAGCGGCTTGGCGTTGAACAGGGCGAAGGAATTATAGCTTTGCTGGTGCGAAATCAGCAGGAAACCGGTCAGATTGTTGCCGAGATGGGCGCCGAAGCCGGCACCGAGATTGCCGGTCGCATAGACCAGAAGGGTCAGCAACAGCGCAAAGGCGGCGATCGAGGCCAGCACGCAGGCATTGATGGCGGCGCTCGAACCGGGGCTCCAGTGCAGGGCGGTGAACAGCAATCCCGGCAGCAGCGCCCAGATGAAAGGGTTCTGGAACCGGCTCGCCAGGCTCCTGAGCAGATAACCGCGAAAAAGCATCTCCTCCGACGAGGTCTGCAGAAAGGTCAGGGCGGCAATCGGGATCAGGAACAAAAGCCACGCGGACAGGCCGATCGCGCCGCGCGCGATGTCGGGCTGCAAACCATAAAGCAGGATCTCGGAAAGCAGCGAGGTGATCAGCACCGCGGTCAACCCTTTCAGGAACCCCGCCCAAGAAATGCGCCGGCTGACGCCAATCAGAGCGGTCAGCTTCTCGCGATGGATCCAGCGCATTGCAGCCCAAAGGCCGAGCCAGATTCCGGCAAATGAAGCCAGCGCCGCGAGGATGCCCGCAGGAGAGGCCATGAAATCCTGCACCGCTCCTCCACCTGGCGAGGCGGTGCCAGATGACGCCTGCCAAACGGCAAAGGCATATGTGCCGCCGAACAGCACGGCGGCAGTGGTTCCGAGCCAGAACAGGATGACGACCACCGCTCCAAGCAGAAGCCGCGGCAAAGTGGTCTTGTTGTTGGTGGTGTGCCGGTACTGTTGGAAGGCGGTTGGGTCGATCGTCACGCGGGCTCGCTGGCTGGTGCTTCGGCTCGCAAGGTCTAGAACATCGGCCGCAATGTGGAAACCGGTATTGCAGCCGCAGTACCGGCGTGTGGCAATGTCGGCAGTGCGAGCGGCCGCCGCTATAGGGCGACCGCCCTGTTTGTATTGTCAGCGCTCGATGTACATGATGCGCCTGGTGCCTGGATCGACCAGTGCCGGCTGGCCGTTCACATAGACATAGCGGTAATCATAGTCCGGAATCTCGCGCAGCTCGACGGTGTCAGGCAACGTCGCGCCGGTAACCACCTCACCCTCGAGATAGACCGGATCGAGCCGATGCGTACGGACATAGGTCCGGATCTCGGCCGGCGGTCTCCGGATGGGCTCGATCGCCTCGCCGGCAACGATCGCTCCGGTATAGGTGTCGGAATATTCGGCGCTATCGGCCGGCGGCGTGACGATGGCAATGTCGGCGCTGGCCGGACGCTGTGTCAGGACCACACGGCTGCCGCCGAAATCGGCCGTCACATAGTCGGAATAGACCCAGCCCTGGCCGTTGGCCTCGGCGATGGTGCACCATTTGCTATTGGCGATGCAGCCGTCGAGCGTCGCGGACTGGCCGGCCGCGAGCACACCGATGACCGGATATTGCGGGCCGGGGCCGGCGCGTACATTGAGATCGGTAATGGCCGAGACGGCGGTGTCGGCCAAAGCAGAGCCCGACATCGCTATGAGCGCTCCGGCCACCGCCGGAAACAATATGCGTTTCATGGTTTTCTCTCCGTTTCACAGTCCCTTGGCACGGAAAACGAAGCAAAGCCGCATGCGTTCCGGCTAAAAGGCTTCGGCCGGCTCACGATTTGTTCCAGTCGTTTTCGGCAGGTCGGTCAAAAGCTCGTGAACAAAAGCAAGTTTTTGCGCCGCCACGTCCGAGATGACGAACGGATAGAGATCGGGCAGGCCCATGCAGCGGTTGATCGAGTTGGACGCCTCCGACAGCACCAGCCAGCGCTCGAGAATCCTTTCGAAAGGCTCTGGCCTGGCGGCGGGTTCCGATGGTGCCGGCTGCAACTTGCCGCCGGTATCGGCGCGCGGCAGCTCGTTGGCTTCAACGGTCTCCAACCGGCCGAGCGGGAAATTCAGGGCATGCACCATCTCCAGCGTGTCGGTGATGTGCATGTGATGCGCCCATGTCTCGGCCCAGTCCTCCCATGGGTGCGACGTCGCATAGGCCGAGATATGGCGCTGCTGCCAGTCGGGCGGCGCGCCATCGGCATAATAGGTCTTCAGCGCCTGTTCGTAATCGGCGCGCTCGTCGCCGAACAAAGCGCGAAAACCGGCAAGCCTTTGCGGATCGTCGCGGATCAGGCGGTCCCAGTAATAATGGCCGAGTTCATGGCGGAAATGGCCGAGCAGCGTGCGGTAGTTCTCGCCCATCTCGACGCGCCGTCGCTCGCGCTCTGCCGAATCCGCCTCGGCGACGTTGAGCGTGATCCGGCCGTTGTCGTGGCCGGTCAAGATACGCTCGCCGCCGGGACCGCCGCCGATCGGATCGGCAAGAAAATCGAAAGCGAGGCCGATCTCGTCGCCGGGATTCTGCTTGGGTGCGACTGGCAGGCCGAAGGCGAGCAGCGAATACACGGCACGCTTCTTTGCCGCCTCGACACGGATCCAGCGGCGGCGGTTGCCGTCGACCGACAGATCCGGGATCAGCTGGTTCAGCGAACAGGCGCGGCAGAAGGCGTGGCCGGGCTCCGCCATCCAGTTGCAGGCGCATTCGTCGGCATTGGTGCAATGGAAGACGTCGCCGCCGGACAGCGCGAAGCACGCATGCTCGGGATCGTAGAGCACGAGGCTGGCGCAGTTCAGGCATTGCGCGTTCTCGAAATAGAGACGATGGCCGCAATGCGGGCAATCGAAAAGCTTCATTGGCGTCTCAAATCATTCGAAATGCGAAGGACAATACGAGCAGGAGAACGCCAAACGCCTGTCAGCTGCCCACGTTCCTGCCGGCCGACGCTATTTTGCCGCAAGCTGGGCGACGACCTCCTTGGCCACTGCCGCGCCCGATAGCCTGGCGCCGCCGCAGGTCTGCATCAGCGGACCGGCCAAATGCTCGCCGGCGAAGAAGATCTTTTCCGCCACCGGCTGCATCAGCGTGGCGCGCGCTTGCGAGCGGCCGGGCCGCGCCGCCGCATAGGCGCCGCGCACGAACCGCTCAGCGCCCCAATTGGTCATCATTGCGCGTCCGACATGCTTCCGCATGTCGCCGCCGAAGATGCCGCAGAGCCGGTCGACGACGAAGTCGATGCCGGCCGCCTCGCCCGCCGCCGACATCTCCCAGGCGAAATCGCCGCCGACGAAACCGACCATCAAATCGAGGTCGAAGGGAAAGCAGAGGAAGTAGATTTCGTGCCGGGCCAACCGCTCGATCAGCAAATCGTCGAACGGCTCCAGGCCGAGCCTTGTACCGGATATTTCGACCGGCAGCTTGGTCAGCATGCCCATCGGCAGGTCGAAGAAGGCGCCGAAATGCGCATCGGGGAGTGCAGGCGAGAACGCAATCTCCTCGAAGGCGAGCACTGCCGGCGAGGCGGTGACGATAACCGCCTTGGCGCGGATGGTACCGCGATCGGTGACGCAGGCTACGCCCGGCCCATCCCAGACGATCTTGCGCACCGGTGTCGCCAGTTCCACCGGCACATCGGCCCCGAAGCGCGCAACCAGCGTACCGAAGCCTTCCCTGGTGAAATAGTTCGGATCGAGATCGGCGGCGGCCTGAAAGTCGCGGATCGATATCTCGTCCTCGTCGGCGCCGAAATCCATCGGCCCGGCGAAGGTTGCGGCGGCGCGCGGCGCGTGTCCCTTGGCGAGCAATGCCGAAAGACGGTCGTCGTCGCCTTCCCTCACCTGATGTGCCGCCACCAGTTCGAACAGCCTTGCGTCGGCCACCTTCATCGCCGCCTCCTCGGCTTCGCTTGCCTTTCGCTCGCGGTGATAGAGATGGTCGACATTCATGTCGTGGTGATGAAGCGTCCAGGCAGCGGCTTTCGCCTCGGGAAAATAGGGATTGCGGTCCGCGGCATGCAGCCAGGCGCAGCCGATGTCGAACGGCACGCCGAAATGCTGATCGCAGGTCCAGGCGCGGCCGCCAATGCGGTTCATCGCTTCCAACAATTTGAAGGAAAAACCGGCAGCGCGCAGGGTCTTGGCAGCCGAAAGCCCGGCTGAACCGGCGCCGATGATCACGACATCAACGTCTTCCATGCTTATTCTGCCCCCGCCACAATAATTACTTGATCGTAGGCAAATTCCCGGGCGTCCGCCAGTGTGGTGGATTTGAGGTTCCTGCTGTATTGAGTGCATCGGCGTGGCGCCGGAGCAGTGACAAGCAGGTGTTTCGCAGGCAAGTTCGCAATTGGGAACGTGATTCAGGCAACCAGGAGAGCAGCATGGCATTTCTTGCCAAGAAGATGTTTGTAGTGGCCACGGTGGTGGCGGTGCTTGCGCTGGCGACGGGCGCGCAGGCGGCCAGCTGTGGCAAGAGCGGCGCCGGCTTCGAGGCGTGGAAACCGGAGTTCGCCGCGGAGGCCAAGGCCGACGGCGTCGGCTCGAAGGGTCTGGCCGCTCTGGCTCGCGCAACCTACGCGACAAAGACGATCTCCGTCGACCGCGCCATCCATAAGGCTTTCAGCGGCTCGGTGGAAGCCTTCATGAAGCGCCGTGGCGCGTCCGCGATCATTGCCAGGGGCCGTGCGCTGAAGAAGGCCAATGCTGCGCTGTTCGACAAGATCGAACAGAATTACGGCGTGTCGCCGGGCGTGTTGCTCGCCATCTGGGGCATGGAAACCGGCTTCGGTTCCGCCATGGGCAACCAGAATACGGTCTCCGCCATTTTAACGCTCGCTTATGACTGCCGCCGTCCGGAGTTCTTCTACCCGCATGCCATTGCGGCCCTGAAGCTGGTTGATCGCGGAGCGTTGAGCGCCTCGTCGGTCGGTGCCGCGCATGGCGAGATTGGTCACACGCAGTTCCTGCCCGGAAATGTTTTGACATATGGCGTAGGCAACAAAAACCTGCGCGACAAGGCCACTGCGTTGGCTTCTACCGCCAACTTCCTCAAGAGTCATGGTTGGCGACCGGGCGCCAGCGCGCAGGCGAATATCGGTGCAATTGCCGGCTGGAATTCCGCGAGCGTATACCAACAGGCCATCGCCCAGATCGCCGACGCGATCGATGCCGATTGATAGAATTCTCTGTTCGAGAGAAAGCCCGGCCACGCGCCGGGCTTTGCTCGATCTCCAGAGCATTTCGCGGCCAGATTGATCGTTCTGCCGGAAACAAACGTTGTGGCAGCCTACGTCCGGTTGGTCACCTGCCCTTGATGACTTTCCAGATGTCGGTGGATTGATTGAGCTGAAGGCTGTTGATGTCGGAGAAGGTGATTCGGCCGCTGACTGCTGCATTGACCAGCCGTCGACAAAAGAGAGCCGGCATGCGTTCCATTGAAACGCCCATGAAAGCAGCGATTTCCTGCTTGGCAGAGACGTTTGTTATCGCCATCTTGCTCACGCATCGGTCGAATGCTGCCTCGGGACCCGTCGTCGTCGCAGGATCTTGTCCGGTCTGGCAACCGGCCAACGCAACGATCATCGCCGACAGAGCCAAAAAGCTAATTCTCATGTTAATCCCCCAGTGCCCGAAACGACAATTCGATAATCCGACCGGGAGGTCAAGCAGAAAAGGCTTGGGCTGCTATAACTTGGCTGCTATAGTTAGCGGAAACTACATTAGAATCGTATTCACATATATCCAGCGAATCCGGTTATGTCCGACATATACTCAGCCGTTACGATTGCGCGCCACCAACGCCGGCAATCTCAGCGCGTTGAGGCGGATAAAACCTTCGGCGTCCTTCTGTAGGCGCCGCGGCCGCCCTCGAAGGTGACCAGCGCGTCTTCTCCGACTTGCGGCCGGTGACAATCACGTTGCCCTTGTGGAGCTTCAGCCGCACCGTGCCTTCGACGTCTTCCTGGCTCTTATCGATCATCGCCTGCGGTATCAGTTCGCTCGACCGCGAACCAGAAGCCGTTATAGATCAGCTCGGCGTAGCGCGGCATGAGGTGGGCGGCACCCCGGTCCAGCGGGATCGATTCGAATCGCCCGGTGGGCTGATATCAAGATGGTGCCGCCGGGGTCTCGTAGACGCCGCGCGACTTCGTGCCGACGAAACGGTTGAGCGCCTGGGCACATCACTCTCAATAATGCGCGTAGCCGCTCAATGGGCATTTCTGGGAAATGGGAACCTGGAAGGTGCCGTCAACGCCGCTGCAGGTACGGAACTTGAGCGTCCACGGCGCCGGGGTAGCCGCCTTTGGCTTGCTCTCGATGACCACCGGGACTCCGGAACCCTGCGCGTAGCCGCTCAACGGGCATTGCTGGGAAGCGGGAATCTGGAAGGGGCCGTCAAAACTTTTGCAGGTCCGGAATTTGGATGTTTGCTCCGACGGGGCTTGTGTGGATTGACACCCGGTAAAGACGGCCACCGCCGCAAGCAGAAGAAAAATTCTGTTTTTCACTTTTCAAAGCTCCGACCCGCAAGACAAGTAAGGTTAAACCGTGGAAAAGGTCAAACAGCAAGCGGCAAGAGCGCGTGGTCTCGATTATATTAGAGACACTAAATAAGACCGGCGTCTTCACCGGATTCCTAACTCGTCTAAGCATTAGGTGTGTTGGAACATCAGCCCTTACGACTACGCGCCGCCAGCGTGCGCAGCCTGAGCGCGTTGAGGCGGATAAAACCTTCGGCGTCCTTCTGGTCGTAGGCGCCGCGATCGTCCTCGAAGGTGACCAGCGCATCGGAATAGAGCGTCTTCTTCGACTTGCGGCCGGTGACGATGACGTTGCCCTTGTAGAGCTTCAGCCGCACCGTGCCTTCGACATCTTCCTGGCTCTTGTCGATCATCGCCTGCAGCATCAGCCGCTCGGGCGCGAACCAGAACCCGTTATAGATCAGCTCGGCATAGCGCGGCATGAACTCGTCCTTGAGATGGGCGGCTCCGCGGTCGAGCGTGATCGATTCGATCGCCCGGTGGGCCGATATCAGGATGGTGCCGCCGGGGGTCTCGTAGACGCCGCGCGATTTCATGCCGACGAAACGGTTCTCGACCAGATCTAGCCTGCCAATGCCGTTGTCGCGGCCGAGATCATTGAGCGCCGCCAGCATCGTCGCCGGCGACAGTTTCTTGCCGTCGAGCGCAACCGGGTCGCCCTTGAGGAATTCGATCTCGATCTCGGTGACCTCATCGGGCGCATCCATCGGCGAGATGGTGCGCTGGTGGACGAATTCCGGCGGCTCGCTCCACGGGTCCTCTAGCACCTTGCCCTCGGAGGAGGAGTGCAGAAGGTTGGCGTCGACCGAGAACGGCGCATCGCCCTTCTTGTCCTTCGGCACCGGGATCTGGTGCTGCTCGGCGAAGTTGATCAGGTCGGTGCGCGACTTGAACGACCAGTCGCGCCAGGGTGCGATGACCTTGATGTCGGGGTTCAACGCATAGGCGGAAAGCTCGAAACGCACCTGATCGTTACCCTTGCCGGTGGCCCCATGCGCGATCGCGTCGGCGCCGGTCTCCCTGGCGATCTCGACAAGATGTTTCGAGATCAGCGGCCGGGCGATCGAGGTGCCGAGCAGATAGCTGCCTTCATAGACGGCGTTGGCGCGGAACATCGGGAAGACGAAATCGGATACGAACTCCTCGCGGACATCTACGATGCGGATGTCCTTGATGCCCATCATCTCGGCCTTGCGCCTAGCCGGCTCCAGTTCGCCACCCTGGCCGAGATCGGCGGTGAAGGTGACGACCTCGGCGCCGAGCTCGGTCTGCAGCCATTTCAGGATGATCGAGGTATCGAGGCCGCCGGAATAGGCGAGCACGACTTTCTTGACGGCTTTTGCTTTCGACATGGTGGGCAGTTCCGCGACAGGGGTTCTTCGCGGGCGAGGTATCACGGCGTTTTAGGCCAGCGCAAGGGACGAACGATGCCTGGACCAGATGCTGTATCGCTCAGAGGCTGGCGAGCACACGGGTCCTGCGCTATGGCTGCGCCGTCTTTTGCCGCTACGAGACGAGCCATGTCCTTCATCCCCGACAGTACGACGCTTATCCAGTTCGCCATCGCCACCTTCATCCTGGCGATCACGCCCGGGCCTGACATGACGCTGTTCGTCTCGCGCACGCTGAGCCAGGGCCGTGCCACCGGCTTTGCCTCGATGGCCGGCGCCTTGTGCGGCACACTGATTCACACCACGCTGGTGGTGGTCGGCGTCTCGGCGCTGATCGTCGCCTCGCCGATGGCGTTCTTCGTGCTGAAGATTTTCGGCGCCGGCTATCTGGTCTTCCTGGCATGGCAGGCGATCACAAAAGGGTCGGCGTTTTCACCGGAGAAGAAGAGCGGGCCGCAGATCTCGCTGTTCCGCAGCTGGGCCGCGGGGCTCGGGGTCAACCTGCTCAACCCGAAGATCATCCTGTTCTTCATGACCTTCCTGCCGCAATTTGTCTCCGCCCATGACCCCAATGCGCCGGGAAAGCTGTTCTTCCTCGGCGCGATGTTCGTCGTGCTGGCGATCCCGGTGACGGCGCCGATGGTGCTGGCGGCGGAAAAATTCTCGGCCGCGATGAAATCCAGCCCGCGTGTGACCCGCGTCGTCGACTATCTATTTGCCGGAGTTTTTTCGGCCTTCGCGCTCAAGATCCTGACCGCCCAGGCGAAATAGGTACTTTCATTTTGCGCATGATCCTTTCCGAACCTTTGGTTCGGGGTCATGCGCTGATCTGGCGCCAGCTTCCGGCCGAGCGCCCGGCGCTCAGCCAGTAGAAAATACCGCCGACCATACCGCAGCCGATCACCGCCAGCATGACGCTTGTGTTGGTAACCTCGAAATTGGCATCGGCCGTCTGGTGGACGAAGCCGAGGAAGACCGCCGCCACCGCCGCGCCCGCCAGTGCATAGAACAGCCAGTCCCGCCGGCCAAGGATCTCGGAAACCAGGATGGCGATCGCCGCCGGCATGAAAGCGAAATAGGCGACGAACAGCCCGACGAAGGGGATTGAAAACCACAGCGATGCCTGCGCCGCCGGTTGCGTCTCATCCGTTATCAGCCCAAGAGACGCCAGGAACATGATGTTAAGGAAGGCGCTTGCCGCCAGCGAGGCAACGCCATAGCCGACAAGGATGACGGCGAAGCGGATCAGATAGGCGACGATGCGGTTCACACCTCGCCATGCCCCGCGATCATCATCGCTTCCAGCGCCAGCCGGTCGACCTTGCGCATGCGCTCGGAGTCCGACTTGAGCTGGCCGCAGGCGGCGAGAATATCGCGGCCGCGCGGCGTGCGGATCGGCGAAGCATAGCCGGCATTGTTGATGTAGTCGGCGAATTTCTCGATCGTCTCCCAGTCCGAGCACTGGTAGTTGGTGCCCGGCCACGGATTGAACGGAATCAGATTGATCTTGGCTGGGATGCCCTTGAGCAACTTGACCAGCCCCTTGGCGTCCTCGATCGAATCGTTGACGTCCTTCAGCATCACATATTCGAAGGTGATCCGCTTGGCGTTGGACAGGCCGGGATAGGCCCGGCAGGCAGCGATCAGCTCGTTGAGCGGATACTTCTTGTTGATCGGCACCAAAAGGTCGCGCAGATCGTCATTGGTGGCGTGCAGCGAGATCGCCAGCATCACACCGATCTCCTCGCCGGTGCGGAAGATCTCGGGCACGACACCCGATGTCGAGAGCGTGATGCGCCTCTTCGACAGGGAAAGCCCGTCGCCGTCGGATGCGATCAGCAGCGCCTTCTTCACCGCCTCGAAATTATAGAGCGGCTCGCCCATGCCCATCATGACGATGTTGGACACCTTCCGGCCCTCCGCCGGCACGATGGCGCCGTCGGGTGTGTCGCGGTCGGGGAAATCGCCGAGCCGGTCGCGGGCGGTCAAAAGCTGGGCGAGGATTTCCTCGGCGGTCAGGTTGCGCACCAGCTTCTGCGTGCCGGTGTGGCAGAAGGAGCAGGTCAGGGTGCAGCCGACCTGCGAAGAGATGCAGAGCGTGCCGCGGCCTTCTTCGGGAATGTAGACGGTCTCGATCTCGACCGGCCGGCCGGCGCCGCGCGGTGGAAAGCGGAACAGCCATTTGCGCGTGCCGTCGGAGGAAATCTGCTCCTCGACGATCTCGGGCCTGGCAACGGTGAAATGCGTGTCGAGGGCGGCGCGCAGATCCTTGGAGATGTTGAACATGCCGGCAAAGTCGGAAACGCCGCGCACATAGATCCAATGCCAGAGCTGTTGGGCGCGCATTTTCGCCTGGCGCTCCGGCACGATGCCGGCGGCGACGAGGGCGGCCCCGAGTTCGGCGCGCGTCAAGCCGATCAGCGACGGCTTTTCAGGCGTCGTGCGGGTGCGCAACGCGTCACGCGCGCCCTCAGTGGTGAGATCGAATGAAAGGGTCATTGTTGCGCCAATATAAGCGATTTGCGGCCGAATACAGCATCGTGCCCGAAATGAAGCGCGGCGCATAGCACAGGTTAGCGGCGGAGTCATGCAGGTGGTCTTTCCTTCTCCCCTGGGAGAAGGTGGCCCGAGCGTAGCTCGGTCGGGGGTGTTCCAGCTTGGCGCCGACCGCGTTCCGTCCAACACCCCTCTTCCGTCTCGGCGCTGCGCACCGATCCACCTTCTCTCACAAGGAGGGAAGGGAAGACCGCGCCTAACCGCCTACTTGCACTTGGCGATCGAGGCCAGCGCCGCCGAGATGCCCTTCAGCGAGAAGACGTAGGTGGTGGTGTTGCCGCGGCCGGACTTGGCCGACACCTTCATGTCGGTGCCGGTCTTCATCGCGGCGATCAGCACCGGCTCCTCGGCGGCGTTCTCGACCCAGGCCGACTTGCCGCGCGTGAACATCGAAAAAGACTTCTTGTCGATAGTGACGGTGGCCTTGGAACCTTCCTGGAAGGCGTAGCCGGCGATGAATTGCGGCTCGTAGGACACCTGCTGCCCCGGCCGCTGGCTGACGAAGAAGAACATGTCGCCGTGATCGAGCGTCGGCGGCTGTTTGTCGGTTGGCACCGTCAGGACATAGCAGACCTTGCCGCCGCCCGACGCCTGATAACTGTAGGTGCCCCAGGCATTATGCTGGCCGATCTTGGTTGCCGACTGCGCCAGCGCGGGCGCCGTCAAGGCCACCAGGGCCAGGCTGGAAACTATAGCAATCAATCCGCGCATCGCTTTTCCCGTATTCCACTGGTGCGGCGGCAGGCCGGCCCGGCGTCCTGCCCGTCGCTTCATTTTGATTTAATCTGGGTTACCAAACGGTGAATTTCCCCTGAGAAAAGGATGTTCACGCCAGGAAACCGCCGCCGTCTTCGCGCTGCCGCTCGAAAAAAGCGGCTGGCGCACTGTCCCTGCCGCGACTTGGAGGCCACGAAAACGGCAAGAGTTTGACTTTTCAAGCAGCTAGGTTTCGCGGCGATTCCCGCTTTTCTTGAGGTACGTGACGAATTTCCCTGCAGGCGGTACCATGTCTGCGTTCGTCGCCACGGCACTCGGCCAAGGTGCCCTCCTTGGCGGCTTACGGGAGATTTGGCCATGGCCATTTCCGAGACAGTCCTGATCCTCGCGGGCGGCACAGTCGTCCTGGCGATCGTGTTTGGCATTCGTGTCGCCGTCCGCGCGGCGGCTAGCGGCGCGGTGCCCCGGTCGCATGGCGGAGAGGCGGCGGGCGGATCGGGCGCGTCCGACGTACCCGGGGTCATTGCGCTACCGCCTTTGATTTTCCTCGGCTTCCTGGCGGCGGCAACCGTGCTCGAGGTGCTCGCGCCGCTCCCGGTCATGGCCGGGCAGGCGCTCGCCCGCTATCTGGCCGGCGCCGTGCTCGCGGTGTGCGGCTTCGTGTTCCTCTTTATGGCGGCGGGCCGCTTTCAGGCCGCTGGCACCAACATACCACCGACCTTGCCAACGACGGCGCTGGTCGTCGACGGTATCTATCGGCGGACCAGAAACCCCTTGTATCTGGGAGCGACCCTCATCTATCTGGGCCTCGGCGTCGCCGCCGGAAGTCTTTGGGCTATCGCGCTCGTCATCCCCCTGCTGTGGGTGATCAATACCGGCGTCATCGCGCCGGAAGAGCGCTACCTTGAGCGGAAGTTCGGAGATGCCTATCGCGCCTACAAGGCGCGGGTGCGGCGGTGGGTTTGACGGCCGGAAAGTCTCGCGCGATTTTTTGCGCCGTGCCGGCTCAGCTCTTGTCGGCGATGGCCTGTTTGGCGGCGAGCCGGTGCGCGGGCGTGATGTGGGCGCTGACGGTTGTGATCGCGGCGGTCAGCACGGCGATGTCGTCGGTGAAGCCAAGCCCAACCATGAAATCGGGGATGACGTCCGTCGGCAGCACGAAATAGCCGAGCGCAGCCAGCAATGTGCCCTTGGCGCGAAGCGGCGTCTTCTTGTCCATGGCGCAGTAATAGGCGGCGACCACCTCTTCCATAAACGGGATATGCCGGGCGGCTTTCTTCGCCGTACGCCAGAACTTGTCGCGCACTTCACTCTCGTTGCCCGGCTTGCTGCCGAGGCCGAAGAAATCAAAACCGGATTTTTGCACCATCAATCTCTCCGTGCGGCCGTCGCGTGACTTCACGCATGACCACGAGGCAAAATGTGGTGAAAGCCGAACCTCGCTGCAAGGTGCAGCTAGGCTCAGCCGCCGAAATAGCGGTTCATCTTCCTGGCCAGATCGAAATCCAGCGCCGTCAGGCCGCCGGCGTCGTGCGTGTTGAGGGTCACGTTTACCGTCTTGTAGACGTTCGACCAGTCGGGATGGTGGTCCATCTTTTCCGCCGCCAGGGCGACGCGGGTCATGAAGGCAAAGGCTTCGGAGAAATTCTTGAAGGTAAAGGTGCGGGTGATCGAGCCGCCATCCTTGGCCAGCGACCAGCCTTCCAGGCCGGCAAGTTCGGCGCGGATCGCCTCTTTTGCTAGTTTCTCCCTGGCCATATCCGCCTACCGCATGATCCGCGAAGCGTCAGCGGCGCCGACCAAACGGCTGGCGACGCGGTTGTCGGCACCTGAAAGCGGCCAGGCCTCCTCGACGACGTAAGGCCCGCCGCCGACCGAATCGCGCGACGACATCAGCACGAAGCGGCCGACCCGGAACGGCAGCGTCGAAAAATTGCCGCGTGCCGACAGGTACTGGGCGACATCGAGCGGGCTCGAATTGCGCAGGCGGGCCAGCGTCACATGCGGCATGAACTTGCGCGGGTCGGCCGGGATGCCGAGCCGCTGGCAGATGCGGTCGATCTCGGCCTGCAATGCGGAAAGATCGGGCGAAGCGGCGACCCCGGCCCACACCGCATGCGGCTTCTTCTGGCCGAAGGCGCCGACGCCGGACAGCGTCAGCGGGAAGGAGGAGCGGTGAACACGGTCGAGCGCGTTGGCGATTTCGTCGGCAACATGGCCCTCGACATCGCCGATGAAGCGCAGCGTCAGATGATAGTTCTCGACGTCGATCCAGCGGGCTCCGGGCAGGCCGCCCCTGAGCAGGGACAGCGAAAGAGCGGCATCACGCGGTATTTCGAGGGCGGTAAAAAGACGCGGCATGGGAAGCCTCCTGTCCTCGAATCGAACTCTTGCCCCTAGCGAATCATCGATATTCGAACGGGGCAAGCGGTTTGTTGGTCGCAGGGCTGCCTAAAAGCTTCCCCCACGGAATGTGGTGCGGCGGCGAACCCTCGCCTTCAGGAATTACCCCGCACCGTTGCAATGGCCTTCTCCACACCGGGCAGGATACCCTCGACGATGCGGTCGACGCCTCCGGCGTTCGGATGAAGGCCGTCCTCGAGCTGCAGGACGGATTGACCAGCGATGCCCTCGAGAAAGAAAGGATAGAGCGGCACGCCGTATTTTTCAGCCAGTCGCGGAAAGATTGCGTCGAACGCCTTCTGGTAGTCGGCGCCGAGATTGGGCGCCGCGCGCATTCCGGCAAGCAAAACGGCGATCTTGCGCTGCTTCAGTTTTGCCAGCATGGCGTCCAGGTTTTTTTCCGCTATGGCGGGCGAAACGCCGCGCAGCATGTCGTTGGCGCCGAGTTCCAGGATGACGAGTTGCGTTCCGTCCGGCACCGACCAGTCGAGCCGTGACAGGCCGCCGCTCGTCGTATCGCCGGAGACGCCAGCATTGGCGACCGTGACATCGTAGCCCTTGGCGCGAAGCGCCGCCTGCAGCTTTTCGGTGAAGCCCTGACCTGGCCCGAGCCCATAACCCGCCATCAAGCTGTCGCCTAAACCGACAATGGTGAAGGGTTCGGTGCTCGCCGACGAAATGGCGCCGCAAACGGCGAGGAAAAGGGCGAAGGCTGCGGCAAAGGTGTGTTTGAAAGCCATGCGGCAGGCCCCATATGAACCAGGAACATCTGTTGGCGAAGGCAGGTTTTCATCTTTGTCGAGCATCGGATGCTCTAGCCTTCATCCTCCATATAGGACGATTTGATTTTGGAAGAAGCCGTCATTTCGCTGAAAGACGTATCGCTAACGCTCGGTGAAGGTGGCTCCTCGGTCCATGTGCTGAAGGGCGTCAGCCTCAATGTGGCGGGCGGCGAGGCGACAGGCATCGTTGGACCCTCCGGTTCGGGAAAGTCGACACTACTGATGGTTTTGGCTGGGCTTGAAAGGGTCGATTCGGGCACGGTTCGAATTGCCGGCGAGCTGCTCAACGGCAAAAGCGAAGACCAGATCGCATCGTTTCGGGGGCGAAACATCGGCATCGTATTCCAGTCTTTCCATCTCATCCCCAATATGACGGCGCTGGAAAACGTTGCCGTCCCGCTGGAGCTTGCCGGCCATGCCGATCCGTTCGGCGTGGCGGCGCGCGAGCTGGCGGCGGTCGGTCTCAGCGATCGCGTCACCCATTACCCCGGCGAATTGTCTGGCGGCGAGCAACAGCGCGTGGCTATCGCCCGGGCGCTGGCGCCGTCGCCGCGCATCTTGATCGCCGACGAGCCGACCGGCAATCTCGACCAGGCGACGGGGCGGCACGTCGCCGACCTGCTGTTTGCCAAGGCCGCCGAGCGCGGCATGACGCTGGTGCTGGTCACACATGACCCGGTACTCGCCGCGCGCTGCTCGCGCCAGGTGTCGATGCGGTCGGGGCTGATCGAGGACGCGCCTGAGCCGGCCACCAGGGCCGGCAAGGTGACCGCCTGATGCCGTTGTCGCAAACGCTGAGGCTCGCCTTTCGGTTTTCGCTGCGCGAAATGCGTGGCGGGCTGTCCGGCTTCCTGATCTTCCTTGCCTGCATCGCGCTCGGCGTCGCGGCAATCGGCGGCGTCAATTCGGTCGCGCAAGCGATTTCCGCCGGTGTTGCCGACCAGGGCCAGACGCTGCTCGGCGGCGATCTCCGCTTCCAGCTCAACCAGCGCGATCTTACCAGAGCCGAACGCAGCTTCCTCGACCGGCTTGGCACGGTTTCGCACAGTGCCAACATGCGCTCGATGGCCAGGCTCGAGGACGGCTCCGACCAGGCGCTGGTCGAGGCCAAGGCGGTCGACGGCGCCTATCCGCTCTATGGCGCGCTGGAGACCGAGCCGGTCCTGTCGCGAGAGGATCTGTTCGGCGAAAAATCCGGCGTCTTCGGCGCCGCCGCGCCGGACCTTTTGTTCGAGCGGCTGAACCTTGGCATCGGCGACCGGCTGAAGCTCGGCAGCGTGACATTCGAGCTGCGTGCAAGGCTGGTCAACGAGCCGGATGCGGTGTCGGATGGCTTCGGCTTTGCGCCGCGGCTGATGGTGTCGACCGACGGGCTTGCCGCTTCCGGCCTGATCCAGCCGGGCAGCCTGGTCGAGAACGCCTATAAGGTCCGGCTGCCCGGCGGCACCGGCGACGCACAGATCAAGGCGATCCAGGATCAGGCGGCAAAAGAGTTCCCGCAGGCCGGCTGGTCGATCCGCACGCGCAGCAACGCGGCGCCGGCGTTGTCCTCGAACATCGAGCGGTTCTCGCAATTCCTGACGCTGGTTGGGCTGACGGCGCTGGTGGTCGGCGGCGTCGGCGTGGCCAATGCCGTGCGTGCCTATCTCGACTGCAAGCGCGGCGTCATCGCCACCTTCAAGAGCCTAGGGGCTTCGGGCGGGTTCGTCTTTGCCGTCTATCTGGTGCAGATCCTGATGATCGCCGCCCTCGGCATCACGCTGGGCCTGGTGCTCGGCGCATTGATGCCGTTCGCGGCCAGCGCCGCACTCCAATCGGTTATTCCTGTGCCGGCGGAAGGTGGGTTCTATCCCGGCGCCCTCGGCATGGCAGCGCTGTTCGGGCTGCTGGTGACGCTGGCTTTCGCCTTGCTTCCGCTCGGCCGCGCCCGCGACGTGCCGGCAACGGCGCTGTTTCGCGAAATGGGTTTCGAGGGCCGCGGTTTTCCCCACCCGCTCTACATCGCCGCGGCATTGGGCATCGCCCTGCTCCTGGCGGTACTGGTGATCCTGTTTTCCGACGACCGCCGTATTGCCTCGATCTTCATTGGGGCCACGGTGGTGTCGTTCCTGGTGCTGCGTGTCGTCGGCTCGCTGGTGCAGTGGGCGGCAAAGAAAAGCCCGCGCGTGCGTTCGACCGCGCTCAGGCTCGCCATCGGCAACATCCATCGGCCAGGCGCCTTGACGCCATCGGTGGTTCTGTCGCTTGGCCTCGGGCTGACGCTGCTGGTGACGCTGGCGCTGATCGACGGCAATCTCAGGCGGCAGATCTCGGGCAGCCTGCCGGAACGGGCACCGAACTTCTTCTTCGTCGATATCCAGAGCGGCGACGTCGATGCTTTCTCTGCGCTGGTCGGCAAAGAGGCGCCGCAGGGCAGGCTGATCAAGGTGCCGATGCTGCGCGGCCGGGTGATGGCGCTCAACGGCGTCGCTGTCGACAAGGTCAAGGTTCCGGCCGGGGGCGCCTGGGTGCTGCGCGGTGATCGCGGCCTGACCTATGACGCAAAGCTGCCGGAGAATGCGACGCTGACCGAGGGCAGCTGGTGGCCGGAGAACTATGCCGGCGAGCCGCTGGTCTCGTTTTCCGCCGAGGAAGGCAACGAGATCGGGCTGAAGCTCGGCGACACCATCACCGTCAACGTGCTTGGCCGCAACATCACGGCCAAGATCGCCAATTTCCGCCAGGTCGAATGGGAAACCATGGGCATTAATTTCGTCATGGTGTTCTCCCCCAACACATTCGCCGGGGCGCCGCACGGCTGGTTGGCGACGCTTACCGAGACGAATGCGTCGGCAGCCGACGACGCGCATCTTCTCAATGCCGTCACGCGTGCCTTTCCCGCGGTCACGACAGTCAGGGTCAAGGACGCGCTCGAAATCGTCAACCGGCTGGTGGCGCAGCTCGGCACAGCAATCAGGGCGGCAGCGGGCGTGGCGTTGATCGCCTCGGTGCTGGTGCTGGCCGGCGCGCTCGCCGCCGGCAACCGGGCTCGCATCCACGACGCGGTGGTGCTGAAGACCCTGGGTGCGACCAGGAAAACGCTGATCGCCGCTTTTTCGCTGGAATACATGCTGATCGGCCTTGCCACCGCGATCTTCGCGCTGGCGGCGGGCGGTGTGGCGGCATGGTTCGTCGTCGCGCGCATCATGACGCTGCCATCGCACTTCATGCCCGAGGTGGCGGTGGCGACCATCGGCTTTTCACTGGTGGTCACCGTCGGCATCGGCCTTGCCGGCACGTGGCGGGTGCTGGGCCACAAGGCGGCGCCGGTGCTGCGGAATCTTTGAGCCAGAGCCGGTTTTGATTAAATCTCGTTAATGTTTCGGGCGGGAAGGCCAATAAAACCGGATCTCTGGCACTTCACGGAGCATTACGTTTGGTTACGGTCTTGTCCTTTACACCAAGAACCATCATATTTCGGCGCAGGCATGCTGGAGCCCCGCCAGCGGCGCCTGGGTTCAAATGGACCTGACACCGGACGGGGCAGAAGCAATATGAGGATTTCCATGGCTGATCCCGTTCGCAATTATCAGACGCGCGCCGTGCCCGGCGCCGGCGTCGATGCTGCCATCGACCAGGGCCTGCGGGCCTACATGATCAAGGTCTACAATCTGATGGGGCTTGGCCTCCTCATCACCGGCCTTGCCGCGGTCGGCACAATCATGCTGGCCACGACCAGCGATCCCGCCTCGGCGGTCGCGACGTTGCCAAGCGGCGAGATGCTGACCTCGTTCGGCTACGCGATCTTCGGCTCGCCGCTGAAATGGTTGGTGATCTTTGCCCCGCTGGCAGCGGTGATGTTCCTGTCGTTCCGCGTCCAGTCGATGAGCGTTTCGGCCGCGCAGACGACGTTCTGGGTCTATGCCGGCCTCGTCGGCCTGTCGCTGTCGTCGATCTTCCTGGTCTACACCACCGCCAGTATCTCGCAGACCTTCTTCGCCACCGCCGCCGCCTTTGGCGGGCTGTCCCTCTACGGCTACACGACCAAGCGCGATCTCTCGGCGTTCGGGTCGTTCCTGGTCATGGGCCTGGTCGGCCTGATCATTGCGATGGTGATCAACATCTTCCTGCAGTCGTCGGCGCTTTCCTTCGCCGTTTCGGCGATCGGCGTGCTGATCTTCGCAGGCCTCACCGCCTACGACACGCAGAACATCAAGGAGATGTATTTCGAGGGTGACGAGACTGATGTCGCCGGCCGCAAGGCGATTATGGGCGCATTGAGGCTCTATCTCGATTTCATCAACCTGTTCATGTTCCTGCTGCAGTTCATGGGCGACCGTCGCTAAATACGGTTTTCCTGGACCGGCGAGTTTGGAAAGGGCGGCCCAATGGCCGCCCTTTTCTTTTGTGCCGGCTTTTGCTGTGATATAGGCAGATGAACGACGTGCCTAAATTATGAGCAGCATCAACTTGCGGGCCGCGACGTCGGCCGATCTCGACCGGATCACGGAAATCTATGCCGACGCGGTGACGAATGGCACTGCCAGCTATGAACTCGAGCCACCAAGCCGCACCGAGATGGGCGCGCGCTTCGACAACCTGATGGCGGGCGGCTTTCCCTATCTGGTTGCGGAAAAGGCCGGCAGCGTGCTCGGCTATGCCTATGCCGGGGCGTTCCGGCCGCGCCCGGCCTACCGCTTCGTCGTTGAGGATTCCGTCTATGTCGCGCCCGAGGCCAAAGGGCAAGGCGTCGGGCTGCTCTTGATGCAAGGGCTGATCGAAGCGGCCAAGGCGGCAGGTTTTCGCCAGATCATCGCGGTGATCGGCGACGGCCGGCCCGATAGCGCCTCGGTACGGTTGCACGAGAAGCTCGGCTTTCGTCATTCCGGCCGCCTGGAAGGCTCAGGGTATAAACACGGACGCTGGCTCGACACGGTGTTCATGCAGTTGCCGATCAATGGCGGGGCGTCGATCCAGCCTGATCCGCAGTCGCTGCCCGAGCGGAAGTTCCGCGAACAAAAATAAGAGGTTACGCTTCGACCAGCTTCAGCGTTCGGTCGAACACGCCAAGCACCCGGCCGAGCTCCTGGCCGCGCTTGAGGATGCGCCCGCCGGCGGCGATGACGGCGAACGCGCCTTGCCGGCGCGCCAGCTTCGGATCCTTGACGATCTGGAAAAGCGGCACTTCGCTGGTGCGGCGGAAGACAGAAAAAACGGCGCGGTCGGCGAGATGGTCGATGGCATAGTCGCGCCACTCATTGGCGGCAACCATACGGCCGTAGAGCCTGAGGATCTGGTCCAGTTCGCGCCGGTCGAACTGCACCGGCTGGTCGAGGCGTTCGCGTCTTGCCTCATGCAGCGGGATCAGTATTGCGGATGCGTCCCCATCCTCCATCCCGCTGCTGCGATCAGTCATGCCTGGATCCTCGCAATGAATCGTACGCCGACCAAAGTTGGCGCTTTCGTTGCCGAATTGCAAGGCCCGGCCGGGCAAGGGCAGCGCAGTGCGGTTTCTCCAGCGTCCAGTCACGTTTGCGAAACGCCTGTTGGAATTGGTGATGCTTCGCCACAATCCTGCCTTTTTTTATCCGTGCTCATGCCCCAATGTCCGACGAATTTACCGGTGTTGCCTGAGACGGTTCGGTCCGGCACCGGCTCGTAAACCCCAAGCCCCCCGCCCACGGGTCTGCGTCGGATCGAACCAACCTCGGTTTTTCCTTGGAAAGATCGGGTGCGACGATCCCAAAACCTAAATGACCGGCGTCAGAAGCAAGCTGACGCCGGTTTTTTATTGGCCGGAGCCGTGGCGGTGCGATCCCTCCAGACAGGCTGTCGTCGGAGGCTTGAGCGCGGTTATCCTTTCTCCCACAGGGAAGCAGGAGGAGCGCTCTATTTAAGGCTTGCGGATAAAGGCTGCGCCCAGGATCGGACCGGGCATGCCGTCCTTGCCGACCGACTGCAGCAGCACGGCGCAGCCGCCCTTCTTGGCGATCTCGCTCATCGGCAGTTCGTAGCGCTGCGCCTTGCCGTGCCACATGCCGGCGGTCTGGATGCTGGAGACGGCGTTCCAGTAGGTCATGCTGCGGCCGCTGTTTTCGCCCTTGCCGATCTTTATCGTCTGCGGCGGGTTGAAATAGACGATGACGACATGCGCGTCGGCGGGGCCGGTCACGGCGTCGCCGGCATCGATCATGACGCGATCGCTGGTCCGGCTGACCTTGATGCCGACGCGCATGCCTTCGCCGACTCTCTCCATGCGGGCCAGCGCGCCGTCGACTTCCTTGCGGCTGGCGCCGTTGACATGGCTGCGGCCGTTTATGACGGCTTGCGGGGTGTAGACGGAACGGCTGCCGAAGGCGCGCATATACTCGTATTGCCGCTCGGTATTTTCCTTGCGGCTCAGCGTGTCCTGCCAGCCGAGGTAATCCCAATAATCGACATGATAGGCGAGCGCGACGATATCCTCCTTGGCGGCGAGCTCGGCGAAGAATTCGTCGGCCGGCGGACAGGAGTTGCATCCCTGGCTGGTGAAGAGCTCGACGACGCCTAATGGCTTGTCGGTTGGCTCGGCAAAGGCACTTCCGGCAAATGCCGAGAGGGCCAGCGCAAGGGCCGCAAGCCGCAATGGTCTTCGAGATGGCATGGCCGTTCCGATCCCGCCGGTGACGCCGGCTTTGTTCTGGTTGTCGAAATATGTGGCAGAAGCGGCAGTCAACGGGAAGTCACGTTGCGGTGAAATTTTGCCGTTGCAACCGCTGGCAAGGGCGCAATAGGTGGACTTGCACTACACGATGGAAGCGATTCGGGCGGCAATCAGCATGTGGCAATCTCTCCTGGCGCCGGTCGACCTGTACTGCGAGCGGACCGGGCCGGAACTCTGGGCCGAACCGCTCAATGCGCTGAGCAATCTGGCTTTTTTTGCCGCCGGGCTGTGGGGTGTCTGGCAGGTGCGCAAGCGCGGCACCGGTATCTTCGCCGAAGTGCTGGCCTGGTGGGTGGTGGCGATCGGCGTCGGCTCGTCGCTGTTCCACACCTTTGCCAACCGTGGCACGGTCTGGGCCGACGTGCTGCCGATCGCCGGGTTCACGCTGGCCTACACACTGTTCAACCTGCGGCGTTTTCTCGGCATGAAATGGGGCAAGGCGATCGCCATCTTCGTCGCCTTCTATGCTGTCGCCGGGCTGGTGACCTTTGCCGTGCCGGACTGGCTGCGCGAGGCGTCGAACGGCACGACCGGCTATCTGCCGCCCTTCCTGGCGCTCGCCTTCTTCGGCGCCATGGTGGCTGCGAGCGGCAACCGTGCCGGCTGGTACAATCTGGCGGGCTCGGCGATCTTCGTCGTATCGGTCGTCTGCCGAATGATCGATCCGCTGGTCTGCGGCAGCTTCCCGCTCGGCACACACTTCCTGTGGCACATCTTCAACGGGCTGATGCTCGGTGTGCTGCTGGCGGCGACAGCGCGGTTTGGAAGGCCGGGAATAGGGGAATAGGGGAAGCGTTCCCTATTCCCTTACTGCCTTACTCCCCTCTCTCTATGCTGCCAGATCGCGCAGCACGTATTGCAGGATGCCGCCATTCTTGAAGTAGTCGAGCTCGTCCAGCGTATCGATGCGGCAGATGATCGGAACCTCTTTGACGCTGCCGTCGCCGTAGGTGATTTTGGCGATCATCTTCTGCCGCGGCTTGATGTTGCCCAGTCCGTCGATCTCAACCAATTCGTCGCCCTTGAGGTTGAGCGAGGCCCATGAGGTGCCTTCCTCGAAGACGAAGGGGATGACGCCCATACCGACAAGATTGGAGCGGTGGATGCGCTCGAAGGACTGGGCGATGACGGCGCGGACGCCCAGCAAATTGGTGCCCTTGGCCGCCCAGTCGCGCGACGAGCCGTTGCCATATTCGACGCCGGCGAAGATGACCAGCGGCACGCCTTCCTTCTTGTAGCGCATGGCGGCGTCGTAGATCGATTCCTCTTCTTTCGATGGGTAATGGATGGTGTAGCCGCCCTCGCGGCCGTTCTCGCCCAGCATGTGGTTGCGGATGCGGATATTGGCGAAGGTGCCGCGCATCATTACCTCATGATTGCCGCGGCGCGTGCCGTACTGGTTGAAATCGGCGACGCCGACGCCGTGGTCAGTGAGGTACTTGCCGGCCGGGGAGGCCGCCTTGATCGAACCGGCTGGCGAAATGTGGTCGGTGGTGATCTTGTCGCCGAACAGACCGAGCACACGCGCGCCCTTGATATCGCCGATCTTGCCGAAGCCTGACGTCATGCCGGCAAAATAGGGCGGATTCTGCACATAGGTGGAATTGTCGTCCCAGGCATAGGTCTGGCCTTCCGGCGCCTTGACGTTCTGCCAGTACTCGTCGCCCTTGAAGACGTCGGCATATTTGCGGGCGAACAATTCGCGCGTGACGTTCTTCTCGATGAATTCCTGGATCTCGACCGAACTCGGCCAGATATCCCTGAGATAGACCGGATTGCCGTTGCGATCCTCGCCGAGCGGCTCGGTGGTCAGATCCTTGGTCACGGTCCCAGCCAGCGCGTGGGCGACGACCAGTGGCGGCGAGGCGAGATAGTTCGCCTGCACGTCGGGCGAGACGCGGCCTTCGAAATTGCGGTTGCCGGACAAGACTGCCGCAGCAATCAAGCCCTTATCATTGATGGTCTTGGAGATCGGCGCCGGCAGCGGGCCGGAATTGCCGATGCAGGTGGTGCAGCCGAAGCCGACCAGGTTGAAGCCGATCTGGTCGAGTTCCTTCTGCAGGCCGGATTTCTCGAGATATTCGGCCACGACCTGGCTGCCCGGCGCCAATGAGGTCTTGACCCACGGCTTCTGCTTGAGGCCGAGCCGGTTGGCGTTGCGCGCCAACAGCCCGGCGCCGATCAGCACGCTCGGGTTCGAGGTGTTGGTGCAGGAGGTGATGGCGGCGATGACGACATCGCCATGGCCAAGATCGTAGTCCGTCCCCTCGACGGCATAGCGCTTGTCGATTTCGGCGGCCTTCTTGTATTCGGTCTCCATGGCCTTGGCGAAGCCGGCCGGAATGTCTTCAAGTGCGACCCGGCCTTCCGGCCGTTTCGGGCCGGCCATTGACGGGACGACACTGCCGAGATCGAGCTCCAGCAGGTCGGTGAAGACCGGATCGGCCGAGCCGGCATCGCGCCACAAGCCTTGCGCCTTCGAATAAGCCTCGACCAGGACGATGCGGCTTTCGTCGCGACCGGACATGGTGAGATAGCGGATGGTTTCGCTGTCGACCGGGAAGAAGCCGCAGGTGGCGCCATATTCCGGCGCCATGTTGCCGATGGTGGCGCGATCGGCCAGCGTCATGTTGGACAGGCCCGGACCGAAAAATTCGACGAACTTGCCGACAACGCCCTTCTTGCGCAGCATCTGGGTGACGGTGAGCACCAGGTCGGTGGCGGTGACGCCTTCCCTCAACCTGCCAGTGAGGCGAAAGCCGATGACTTCCGGCAGCAGCATGGAAACCGGCTGGCCAAGCATCGCGGCCTCCGCCTCGATGCCGCCGACGCCCCAGCCGAGCACGCCAAGACCGTTGATCATGGTGGTGTGCGAATCGGTGCCGACGCAGGTGTCGGGATAGGCGGTGGTCTCGCCGTCTTCGCTGTTGGTCCACACCACCTGGCCGAGGTACTCGAGATTGACCTGATGGCAGATGCCAGTGCCGGGCGGCACCACGCGGAAATTGCGGAACGCCTGCTGGCCCCATTTCAGGAATTTGTAGCGTTCCTCGTTGCGCTCATATTCAAGCTCGACATTGCGGGCGAAAGCCAGCGGCGTACCGAATTCGTCGACGATGACCGAATGGTCGATGACCAGATCGACCGGCACCAGCGGATTGATCTTTTGCGGGTCGCCGCCGAGCGAGGCCATGGCGTCGCGCATGGCGGCAAGGTCGACCACAGCCGGAACGCCGGTGAAATCCTGCATCAGAACGCGGGCCGGGCGATAGGCGATCTCGACGCCGGCAGTGCCCCGGTCGGTCAGCCAGCCGGCGACCGCCTGGATGCTCTCCTTGGTAACGGAACGGCCGTCCTCGTTGCGCAGCAGGTTCTCCAGCAGCACCTTCATCGAATAAGGCAATTGGGCAATGCCTGTGAGGCCGTTCTTTTCGGCCTCGACAAGGTCATAGTAGATGTACTCGGTGCCGCTGGCGGTCAGCGTGCGGCGGCAATTGAAGCTGTCGAGTGATTTGGACACGTGCGATCCCTAACTGTCGGTTGCCGGGAGGGAACGGACGCCAGTGGGCATGCAAATCACGCGCAAAGGTGCGGGTACGGCCATTTCCGCTGTCCGTTCCCAAGCGTCCGGGCCGTTCAAGGCGGCACGCGCGCTGGTTCGGCGCAAATTCGGTTCCCGCGCCGACCGCTGGCACGGATGATGCGGATATAGAGAATTTTCTGGAATAGTTCTAGACACGGAATCGCCATTTTTGCTGCGGCGCACCGAAGCCGCATTTGTACTTTTCGGCGAAGGGGAACGGATGCGGCTGATCGCCGAAAATCTGGGCGGCGAACGCGGCGGCGAGACGGTATTTTCCGGCATCGAATTCGCGCTGGGAGATGGCCAGGCGCTGGTCGTCACCGGGGCGAACGGCGCCGGCAAATCGACGCTGCTCAGGATCGTCGCTGGTCTGTTGCCGGTGGCGGCAGGCCGTGTGCGGTTCGAAGGTGGTGGCGAAGACTTCCCGTCGGCCGCCTCGGCTTGTCATTATCTCGGCCACCTCAACGCGATGAAGACGGCGCTGAGCGTTAAAGAGAATCTGTGCTTTTGGCGCGATTTTTCGGGCGCGGGCTCTGCGGGTATCGAAGAGGCGCTGGAAACCGTCGGCCTGGGCAGCATCGGCCATCTGCCGTTCGGCTATCTCTCGACCGGGCAGCGCCGGCGCGCGGCGATCGCAAAACTGCTGGTCAGCCATCGGCCATTGTGGCTGCTTGATGAGCCGACCGCAGGACTGGACAAGGTTTCGGAGGAGAGAGTCGGCGAATTGATGGAGAAGCACCTCGAGAGTGGCGGGATCGTGGTCGCGGCGACGCATTTGCCGCTGGGGATCGAGCGGGCACAAGGGCTGGTGATGGGCGAGGCCGTTTGATGTTGGTGCTCTACGGCGCCGCCCTCCGTCCTGCGACGGAACTCCATCCTTTGCTTGGCCTTCACGCCTGCATCGGGACCAAACCATAATGTGGTCCCTCTTCCTGCGCGACATCCGCCTGAGCATCCGCGCCGGCGGCGGAGCGCTGACTGGAGTGATTTTCTTTCTCGCCGTCATCGCGACCATCCCCTTCGGCGTCGGTCCCGACCTGAGGCTGCTGGCCCGCATCGGCCCGGCGATCCTGTGGATTGCCGCCTTGCTTGCCTGCCTGCTCGGCCTCGACCGGCTGTTCCAGGCTGATCGGGAAGACGGCTCTCTCGATCTTCTGGTGCTTGGCAACGACCGGCAAATGCTGGCCTTGACCGTGCTGACGAAATGCCTCGCGCATTGGGCGGGAAGCGTGCTGCCGCTGGTCGTCGCCGCTCCCCTGCTCGGCCTGTTCATGAATATGGAACCGGCCGGCATCGGCGCCACGGCGCTGACGCTGCTGGTCGGCACGCCGGCGATTACCTTCATCGGTGCCGCCGGTGCTGCGGTGGCGGTAGCGTTGCCGCGCGGCGGGCTGCTGATCTCGGTGCTGGTACTGCCGCTGACCATTCCCGTGCTGATCTTCGGCGTATCGGCAAGCTATGGCGCGGTAGCGGACCCCGATCCGTTCCTGCAGCCCTTTCTCATTCTTGCCGCGCTGACCCTGTTCCTTGCCGTGCTCGGGCCGGTGGCGGCAGCGCTGGCGTTGCGGCACGGAACGGATTGATGTGTTGGCTTCAGCTCATCCCTGCGGCGCGGCGAACAATTGCGGAGCCGATGGCGCGGCGTTAAGAGAAGACATGTCGGAACAAGGCGAGACGGACCGTTTGGAAAGCGCCGCGGAGCGAAAAGCATGAGCGTACACGCGCTTTATGTCACCGCCGCCTATGCGATCACGGCCGTGGTGCTGGGCGGGCTGATCGGCTGGATCCTGCTGGACCAGCGCGGCCGCAAGCGAGAACTCGCCGAGCTGGAAGCATCCGGCGTGCGCCGGCGCTCCGATAGGGCAGTCAAGCCATGAGCACGGAAACGGAAACACCGGCGCGCCAACGCCTGATCGTGCTGCTGCCGCTGCTGGTCTTTCTCGGGCTGGCGGGATTGTTCCTGGCGCAGCTCTTGTCCGGGCGCGACGTGTCGGAAGTGCCGTCGGCGCTGATCGGCCTGCCGGCGCCGCAGACCAACCTGCCGGCGCTCGAGGGCACCAATTTGCCGGGCCTCGATTCAAAACAGTTCGCCGGCAAGGTGACGCTGGTCAACGTCTTTGCGTCGTGGTGCGCGCCGTGCCGCGAAGAGCACCCGGTGCTGCTGGCGCTGTCGCAGGACAGACGCTTCGTCATGGCAGCGTTGAACTACAAGGACCAGCCGGAAAACGCCCGTCGGTTCCTTGGCGATCTCGGCAATCCGTTCCAGGCGATCGGCGTCGACCAGGCCGGGCGCACGGCGATCGACTGGGGTGTCTACGGTGTGCCGGAGACCTTCGTCATCGGCAAGGATGGCAAGATCGCCTACAAGCATGTCGGGCCGCTGACGCCGGACTCGGCGCAGACGCTGCTGCTGCCGGAGATCGAGAAGGCGCTGGCCGTGCCGGGCTGATTGCCCGCCGTTTCGTCATAGGTCGACGAAAGACTCAGCCGTAGATCTGCTTGTGGACCTGGTAGAGCATTTCTGAGCGGTCGGCGCGCATGTCGGCGAGGTCGCGGCTGGTGAAGCTGTCGATTTCGGCGACGAGGCGGTTGTAATGCCGGCGCTTGGCGATGCTGGCGCGAGCGCGGCTCATGAGGCTGTCGATGATCATAGCGAGTCTCCTTTTGCGCCGCATTTGCGGCCAGTTGTTCCTCCCTTGATCGATACGAAGCATGACATAGTTATGGTGCGTTGCAAAAATAAGATGTTGCAATGCACCATTGCGCTGGGCGCATAGCCGGTTAACCGGATGTGACCTGCCGTTCGGGCCAGCATTCGCTTCCACAATGCTTCTGACGCATCATCGATCTTGCCATATCGATCGCGGGCTGGCTTGATCGCGCCTCGCCAAGCGACTGCTACCGGGAGGAACCATGGCCAGCGAATTCTACGAAGTTCTCGATCCGCGCTTTTCGCGGCTGTTCAACGGCAATGCACAGGTCGACAGGCTGTTCACCGGCTGCCGATGGGCGGAAGGACCGGCCTGGTTTGCAGCCGGGCGCTATGTGGTCTGGTCCGACATCCCGAACAATCGCATGCTGCGTTACGACGAGACCGACGGCAGTGTCAGCGTGTTCCGTCAGCCGTCGGGCAATTCCAACGGCAACACCGTCGACCGGCAAGGCCGGCTGGTTACTTGCGAGCATTCCGGCCGCCGCGTCAGCCGCACCGAGCATGACGGCTCGGTCATCACCATTACCGACAAATGGCGCGGCAAGCGGCTGAACTCGCCCAATGACGCGGTGGTCAAGTCCGATGGCTCGATCTGGTTCACCGATCCGAGCTACGGCATCGATACCGATTACGAGGGCGACAAGGCCGAAAGCGAGATCGGCGCCTGCCATGTCTATCGGGTCGATCCCGGCACCGGCGAGACCGAGGCGGTGATCACCGACATGGTCAGACCCAACGGACTCGCCTTCTCGCTCGACGAGCGCCAACTCTATGTCGCCGACACCGGCCGCACGCATGGTGCGCAAAACCCGGCGCACATCCGGGTGTTCAATGTCGGCCAGGGCGGCAAGACGGTCTCAGGCGGAAAGGTCTTTGCCGACTGCACCGCCGGCCTGTTCGACGGTTTCAGGCTGGATGCGGACGGCCGCATCTGGACCAGCGCCGCCGACGGCATGCACTGCTATGATCCAGACGGGACGCTGATCGGCAAGGTCAAGGTACCGGAAGTCGTTGCCAATTGCGTGTTCGGCGGCAACAAGCTGAACTGCCTCTATATCGCCGGCACGACCTCGCTCTACATGGTCCGGCTCATGGTCAACGGCGCCAAAACCTACTGAGCGGACGCCAGGCATATCCAAGGGAGGGACCCATGCCATTCGTGAACATCCGCCTGGTCAAGGAGGTGATTGCCGATGACCCGGCCGGCAAAAAGGCCGCGATCGCCGCCCAGGTGACAGCGGCCATAACCGGCGTCACCGGCCTGACCAACAACGATGTCTGGGTGGTCTTCGAGGAGGTCGCCGCACGCGACTGGTTCGTCGGCGAGACCGACGTCGAGACGCGCAGAGGCAAGGTTTGAGCGCCGCTCAGCCGACGCGGATGAACTCGGCGAAATCCGAAACGGCGCCGCGCATCGCCAGCCGGTTTTCCGGTTCCGCCAGGATTTTCTCCACCTCCGGCCGCCTCTTGCCGAGCAGGGCGATTTCGAGCGCTGCTTCCTCATAGAGCGCGAAAGACATTGTCCGCATGACCTCGACCAGTGCGGCGCGGGCAAACAGCGAGCGCGGCGAGGCATGCACCAGCATGGCTGGCTTGCCGACGGCGGCATCGCGCGACACCAGCCAGTCGAGCGCGTTCTTCAGGCCGCCTGGCACGCCGTGTGCGTATTCCGGGCAGGAGACGATGACGCCGTCAGCGGCGGTGACGGCATCGATCAGCGCCGCTGCTTGCGGCGGCGTCCGCTCGCCTTCGTCGTCGGGGTTGAAGATCGGCAGCCGACCAAGCCCGTCATAGACGGAGACGTGACAGTCAGGCGGCGCGTTTTGCGTGAGGGCCGCGACCAGGGCCGAATTGGTCGAGGCGGCGCGCAGGCTGCCGGAAATGGCGAGAATGTTCAGCAAAGGGACCGGCTCGGCGATTCGTTGCCGGGCACGCTACCACATGGTCTGCTTGTAATCCTCGTCAAGCCAGCGGTCGGTGGCCTCCGCCGTTTCGGCAAGCGCCAGCTGGTCGCGCAGGATCTGGCCGAGCGTCGGCAGCGTCGCACGGTCGTACCAGGTTTCGGGCTTCCACAGTTCGGAGCGCATGAAGGCCTTGGCACAATGCATGTAGGCAGCCTTGACCGTCACCACGACGACGCTTTGCGGCGCCTTGCAGTCGACCGCCAGTCGCTCGCGCAATGCCGCATCGACGGTGATGCGGGCATCGCCGTTGACACGCAGCGTTTCGTTCATGCCGGGAATGAGGAAGAGCAGCCCGACCGAGGGATTGAGAAGGATGTTCTCCAGCGTGTCGAGCCGGTTGTTGCCCGGCCGGTCGGGGATGGCGATGGTCTTCTCGTCGAGCACTGCCACAAAGCCCGGCCTGTCGCCCTTGGGCGTCACATCGGCATTGCCGGCGCCGTCGGACGAGCCGATCAGCACGAACGGGCTCTTGTCGATGAAGGAACGGCAATGGCCGTCCAATGTCTTCAATTCCTTGCGGATCGAGCCGTCGGTCGGCCGAGGCGTCTTGTAGATCGTCCTCAGCTCGTCGCGCGTGATGATGAATTCCATCCACGTCCCCTCCTATTCTGACGCAATTCCCCAGGGGAAACCGCTGCACAGACCTTTTCCTGGAATTGCTACTTGCCGGCCTTTCCCGCGTTCTCGGTCTTGTCCTCGAGCGAATGGCGCAGGATCAGCGGCATCTGGCTGAAGGTGAACAGAAGCGTGATCGGCATGATGCCCCAGACCTTGAAGGTAACCCATGTATCGGTGGAAAAATTCCGCCAGACCACTTCGTTGACAAGGGCTAGGAACAGGAAGAACAGGCCCCAGCGGAAGGTGAGCTTGCGCCAACCCTCGGCGTCGAGATTGAAGGCCGATTCGAAGACATAGCCGAGCAGCGATTTGCCGAGGAACAGGCCGCCGAGCAGCACGCCGCCGAACAGCGTGTTGACGATGGTCGGCTTCATCTTGATGAAGATATCGTCCTGCAGGTAGAGCGTCAGCGCGCCGAAGATGAAGACGACGACGCCCGACACCATCGGCATGATCGGCAAGGTACGGGTGAGCAGCCAGGAAGCGATCAGCGCGATCGCGGTCGCGGCCATGAACAGGCCGGTGGCGACGAAGATCGGTCCGCCGAACTCGCCCAGCGCCGGGAATTTCTGCACCAGCCATGCGCCGCGCGCATTGGCGAAGAAGAATACCATCAGCGGGCCAAGCTCCAGCACCAGCTTGAGCAGCGGATTGACGGCTTCCTTCTTCTGCTTTTGCGGGTCGGATGGGTCGCGTTCGAGAATGGGTGGGCTCATAAGGTCCTTCTTACGCATGATTCACTCCAAAAAGCCTGCCACCTTATTGGGATCATGCTCGTCAAGCCACGCCAGCGATCGCCCTGGCGAATTCGCTTGCGGAAAAGGGTTCGAGGTCGTCGACCTGTTCGCCGACGCCGATGAAATAGACCGGCAATTTATGCTTTGCCGCGATTGCCACCAGAATACCGCCGCGCGCCGTGCCGTCCAGCTTGGTCATCACCAGGCCGTTGACGCCGGCGACATTGCGGAAGATCTCGACCTGGTTGAGCGCGTTCTGGCCGGTGGTGGCATCGACCGTCTGCAGCACCGTGTGCGGCGCTTCCGGATCGAGCTTGCCCAGTACGCGGACGATCTTTTCCAGTTCCGCCATCAGTTCGGTCTTGTTCTGCAGCCGCCCGGCGGTGTCGATGATCAGCACGTCGGAGCCGGCCTCCTTCGCCCGCTCGAACGCGTCATAGGCGAGGCCAGCGGCGTCGGCGCCGAGCTTCGAGGCAATGACTGGCGAGTTGGTGCGCTCGCCCCAGATCTTCAGCTGCTCGATGGCGGCTGCGCGGAAGGTATCGCCGGCGGCGAGCATCACCGAGAGGCCGCCATCGGTGAGCTTTGCGGCGAGCTTGCCGATAGTCGTTGTTTTCCCGGTGCCGTTGACGCCGACCACCAGGATGACATGCGGCTTATGGCTGAGGTCGAGTTCCAGCGGCATGGCGACATGGGACAGCACCTTCTCCACCTCGGCCGCCATGATGGCGCGGACTTCGGTATCGGAGACGTCCTTACCGTAGCGGCTGGCGGAGAGTGCATCGGTTACGCGCAAAGCCGTCTCCATGCCGAGATCGGCGCGGATCAGCACGTCCTCCAGGTCCTGCAGCGTGTCCTCGTCGAGTTTCCGCTTGGTGAAGACGCCGGCGATGTTGCCCGACAACTCCCGGGAGGAGCGCGCAAGCCCGTCTCGCATGCGCTGGAACCAGGAGCGCCTCGGCGCCGGTTCGGGCGCCTTCTGCGGCTCGGCTTTCTGCTCGACCTTCTTGGTTACGGTGACTTTGCCGGGGGCGGGCTTTGGCTCCGGCGATGGTTGCGGGACGGCCTCCGGCTCGGGCGCGATCTCGGCGAGCGGCGGCTTCGTCTCGACGGGCGCTGGCTGGCGGATCGGCGGCGGGATTTCGGCCGGCGGCGGCGCTTCGGGTGCTGGTGGCGTGATTTCGGCAGTGGGTGCCGCGTCTTGCGCAGGTTGGCGCTGCCCCTCACCCTCACCCGTTCCGGGGCGAGCCGCTTGTCTCACCCGTCCTTCGGACCCCCGTAAGGGACGGGGAGAGGGGGGCGTCAGCGTCGGAGCTTTTTCTTTGCCGCTTTCAAAACGAGGCTCGGCGTGACGATCAGCACCCTTCTCCCCGTTACTATACAGGGAGAAGGTGCCGGCAGGCGGATGAGGGGCAGCGCCACGTTCGGATGGCGGAGGCTCAGTCTGGACGATTTCTGGCTGCGTCGGCTCTGGCTCAGGAATTTCCTCCGGCTCTGGCTCCGGGGCTGGCTCGGGAACGACGGGAGCGGCGTCTGACGCCGCCTGTTCGGCTGGCGCCTCTGGCTCCTCGACCGGAGCGGATTCTGGCTGGATGTCCGGCTCGGGCGGAAGGGTCGGCGCAGGCTCGGGCTCGGCCTCTTCAACAGGCGCCGGCTGCGGCGCGGGTGCTTCCGCCTCGACCGGCGGTACGGCTTCGGTCTCGGGGCGAGGCTCTTCGCGTTTCAAAAACTCCGGAACGGTCTGCTCGGCGGCCGGCTTCAGCGCCTCCAGTTCGTCCCATTTGATCGGCGGCAGCGGTGCGGTCTCGTCGGGCCGCTCCTCGACCACTTCCTTCTTGCCGAACGAAAATATCTTCTTGAAAAAACCAGCCATGTCTTGCGCTCTCAGACGCCGCGGGCGGCAAGCGGCGCGGCGATCAGTCTGACACCGTCATGGCCGGCGATATCAGCCTCGACGATGTCGCCAGGCGCGCCCGCCGACAACACTGCCAGCGTAAACCCCTCGGTGCGGCCAAGGCAGTCACGCTCGACCAGGATCGATTGATGCGTTCCGGCGAGCGAGGCAAGATGGCGGCGATAGGCGGCCTCGCCGGCGGTGCGCAGGCGTGCCGCGCGTTGCTTGACGACGTCGCGGCGGAGCTGCGGCATGCGCGCGGCGGGCGTGCCTTCGCGCGGCGAAAACGGGAAGACATGAAGATGCGTCAGGCCGCATTCCTCGACGATCTCCAGCGAGTTTTCGAACATTGCGTCCGTCTCGGTCGGGAAGCCGGCGATGATGTCTGCGCCGAAAACGATACCGGGGCGCAGTTTGCGCACATCCTCGCAAAAGCGGATCGACTGGTCGCGGCTGTGCCGGCGCTTCATCCGCTTCAGGATCATGTCGTCACCCGATTGCAGCGACAGATGCAGATGCGGCATCAGCCTGGGCTCGGTGGCGATGGCGTCCAGCAGATCGTCGTCGGCCTCGATCGAATCGATGGAGGAAAGCCGCAGGCGTTTCACGTCCGGCACCTGCTTCAGGATGGTCTTGACCAATTTGCCGAGCTTCGGTGCGCTAGGCAGGTCGGCGCCGAAACTGGTCATGTCGACGCCGGTCAGCACGATCTCGGCATAACCATTGCCGACGAGTCGCTTGACCTGCTCGACAACGGCGCCCATCGGCACCGAGCGCGAATTGCCGCGACCGTAGGGAATGATGCAGAAGGTGCAGCGGTGGTCGCAGCCGTTCTGCACCTGGACGAAAGCGCGTGCCCGGCCCTCGATGGCGTCGACCATGTGGGCGGCCGTCTCGCGTACCGAAAAAATATCGTTGACGCGCGCCTTTTCGGTGTCGTTGACGCCGAAATCCGGCAGCGCGCGATAGGAATGCGCCTTCAGCTTTTCCTCATTGCCGAGGACGAGGTCGACCTCGCGCATGGCGACGAAATCCTGCGGGCCGGTCTGCGCGGCGCAGCCGGTGACGATGATGCGGGCGGCCGGGTTCTCACGGCGGGCTTTTCTGATCGACTGCTTGGCCTGGCGTACAGCCTCGCCGGTGACGGCGCAGGTGTTGAAGATGATGGCGCCGCCTTCGAGGCCGCCGAGGCCCGCACTTTCGGCTTCACGCCGCATCACCTCGGATTCATAGGTGTTCAGCCGGCAACCGAAGGTGACGACCTCGATGCCCTTGTTGCCAAGAGGAGCCATCAGGCGGCGCTTTCGGTGTCGCGCGCCCACGCCCCGGTCGACGGATCGAAGCTGCCGGAAAATTCCCATTCGGCGGCACCGGTGAGGATGACGTGGTCGTCGTCGCGCCACAGAACATGCAGCGAGCCGCCGCCGGGCGTCATCAGTGTGACGCTGCGGCCGGTGCGCCGGGTGCGGGCCGCGGCGACCACGGCGGCGCAAGCGGCCGAGCCGCAGGCCCTGGTCAGGCCGGCGCCGCGCTCCCAGGTGCGGATGATCATGGTCTCCGGCGAAGTCACCTGCGCGATGGTGATGTTGGCGCGCTCGGGGAAGATCGGGTGGTTTTCGAGCAGCGGGCCGAAGCGCTCGAGCTCGTAGGACCAGACGTCGCGGTCGACCCAGAAGATAGCGTGCGGATTGCCCATCGAGACGACCGACGGGGAATGCAGCACCGGGGCATCGATCGGGCCGATCTGCAGCTCGATCATGCGGGTGTCGCGGAATTCCTCGGCCAGCGGGATGTCCTGCCAGCCAAAGCGCGGCCTGCCCATGTCGACCGAGATCATTCCGTCGGCATGTTCCTCGGCGTTTAGGATGCCGGCGACTGTTTCAAAGGCAAATGTCTTCTGGCCGGTCTCGGCGGCGAGCGCCTGGACGACACAGCGCATGCCGTTGCCGCAAGCTTGCGCGCTGGTCCCGTCCGAATTCAAGATATCGATGAAAAAGGCGGTGCCCGGCGTCCTGGCGTCGTGGATCGCCATGATCTGGTCGAACCGGGTCGACGTGTCGGCATTGAGCGCGACGGCTGCCGCAGACGTCACGCGATCGGCACGGCCACGCATATCGGCAACAATGATTTCGTTGCCGATGCCGTTCATCTTGGCGAAAGGGGCCGCGCTTGCCATCGATCGAAAGGTCTCTTGCCGGTTTGGCGCCTATATGGCGGATAGCGGCAGAAATTACCAGCGCGGCGTGATTTTCACGTCACCGCGAAGACGCCAAGCACGATCAGCAGGAAGATGATCAGCACGATGCCGATGAGGATGCGCGCGCCGGTGGCGGCGGCTCCGGCCAGTGCCGGCATGCCGAGCAGGCTCGCCGCGGCCGCGATAATCAAAAGAATGATAATCCACCTGATCATAAGAGGCACCTCGCAACCGACAGGTTTGAACAACCTACAAACGTCTATGTGATGCCTCAGGTTCCGCCGCGCTAAACCTCCGGTACGTCCCAGACTTCGCCCGGCCGCAAGGCGCGAAAACGTTGCCGCGGCAGGCCGGCAGCATCGAGCGCTTCGCCGAGCTTTCTGGGCGGCTCCCCGATCGGCTCGTTGGTGAGCCGGAACGTGCCCCAGTGACAGCCGGCGGCATAGGCGGCGTTGCACAAAAGCATGCCTTGCACCGCCTCTTCCGGATCCTGGTGATGAGGCGCCATGAACCAGCGCGGCTCGTAGGCGCCGATCGGCAGGATGGCGAGGCGGAAGCCACCGTGCTTTTGCGCCATCAGCCGGTAATTGATGCCGCCATGGAAGCCGGTGTCGCCGGCGAAATAGATCTTTGCGTCGGGTGTCTCGACGACGAAACCCGCCCACAGCGCCATGCGCCGGTCGCGAGTACCGCGGGCCGACCAGTGATGCACCGGCTCGACATGGACGGCGACGCCATCGCCGATATCGAGCCGGTCGCCCCAGTCATGCGCGGAAAGCCGCATGCCGGGCACGGCGGCGCCGATGATTGTGTCGTTGCCGAGCGGCGTCAGCAGCAGCGGGTCGTGTCTTGCCTTCAGGCGCTTCAGCGTGGCGAGGTCGAGATGGTCGTAATGGTTGTGGCTGACCAGCACGAGGTCGATCGGCGGCAAATGCGAAAAGGCGATGCCCGGCGGATTGACGCGTTTCGGCCCGGCGAAGGAGAGCGGCGAGACACGCCGCGACCAGACCGGATCGGTCAGGATGTTCAGGCCTGCTGTCTGGACGAGCAGCGAGGAATGACCGACCATGGTGAGGCGCAGCGCAGAACCATCGATGCGCTGGACCGGTCTTGCCGGCGGAAACGGGCTCGGATCCGCCGTCGGCCATTTCGAGCGCTCGCGGCTCAGTTGCCACTTCAACAGATCGGCAAAGCGACCCGGCGGCCGTCCGCCGGGATTGAAGAACAAGGTGCCGTCGAAATGATCGCTGGGCGGCCCGCTGTAATAGCGGTTGGCGGCTCTCTTTCTCGCGGCCAAGAAATCGGCTCCCTGCAGTTTGCTGATCGCCAAGAGATAATGCCGGAGCCCGCCCGCACAAGCATTTGAGGTGAACGCCAAGGAAACGCGAAGGATTTGACGCCAGCGCGCCGTATCGCATCAACCGGAGGGGGCGGCCAAAAGGCCAAGGCGCAACGCAATTCAGGCAATGTGCATTTTGCGACAAATTTGCAACATTAGCGGCGCAAACCGTATTTTAACCATATCGGGTTGAAATTTCGCCACCTTCTCCATCTTGGTGAGGGGGACATTGCGCGGACGGCTTCCCCAGCTCGATCCGACGGAGGTTGAAGAATGAAATTTTCGAAAACCGGCCTGCTGGCCGTATCGCTGGCCGTGCTTGTTGCGAGCGGCTGTTCAACCTCACGGTTCTCATCGATGGACGAGCAGCAGCCGGCGCCGCTGGAAGCTGCGCCCGCCGGCAAGGTGACTGCAAACCAGCTGCCGCCACCGGCGACACCCGGCGCGGCCGACCCGTCGAAATTTCCGACTGCGCCGCAGAACACGCAGGTCGCCTCGCTGCCGCCCGACGGGACGGCGCCGGCCGGTGCGGCCGACCTGACCGCCTCAAGCGTCGCTGGTGTGTGGAAAGCAAGCGTGTCCGGCCAGAGCTGTCAGGTGGCGACGCCGCAGACCAAATTCGGGTCGGGCTACCGCGCCGGACCGCTGCATTGCCCGGCGCCGCTTGACGGCATCAAATCCTGGAACGTCGCCGGCAAGCAACTGACGCTCTATGACGAGAATGGCGGCACGCTGGCACGGCTTTATTCCTCGGGCGGCGAGAAATTCGACGGCCAGACTTCCAACGGGCTGCCGATCTCGCTTACAAGGTAAGAGAACGGCCCCCATTGTTACGCAATTCCGGGCAGAAAACCGCTACACCCTTTTCCTGGAATTGCTCTCTTTTGTTTTTTACGCAATTCCGGACAGAAAACCGCAACACACTTTTCTTGGAATTGCTCCGGAACGACGTGACCGATGCATCTGCGTGACGGCCTCCAGACCCATGCGACCGTCAAGCAGCGCTATGACCATCTGGTCGAGACGGGCGCCATCGGGCGCGATCCGGCGCAGGAGCGGATCGCCGCTGCGCTCGACCGTCTGATCGACGAGATATCGGCAAAGCGGCTGGCGCATAAATCAAGCGCGCTGGGGTGGTTGTTCGCCCGCAAGCGCGAGGGGCGCGAGGCGGTCAAGGGCCTCTATATCCATGGCGGCGTCGGCCGCGGCAAGACCATGCTGATGGACATGTTCTTCGAGCTGCTGCCGGTGCGGCGCAAGCGCCGCGTGCATTTCAACGATTTCATGGCCGACGTGCAGGACCGCATCCAGAAGCACCGGCAGGCGCGTAAAGAGGGTACGGTCAAGGAGGACGACCCGATCCCGCCGGTGGCGCGCGCGCTTGCCGAGGAAGCCTGGGTGCTGTGCTTCGACGAGTTTTCGGTCACCGACATCGCCGATGCGATGATCCTGTCCAGGTTGTTTTCGGCGTTGTTTGCCAATGGCGTGGTGCTGGTCGCCACCTCCAATGTCGCGCCGCAGGATCTCTACCGCGACGGCCTGAACCGTCAGTTGTTTTTGCCGTTTGTCGCTATCCTGGAGCGCCACGCGCACGTGCTGGCGCTGGACGCCGACAAGGATTACCGCCTGGACAAGCTCAGCCGCATGCCGGTCTACATCACCCCGGCCGATGCCGCCGCCGACCATGCGCTCGACGAGCTGTGGGCGGTGATGACGCATGGCAGGCCGACGGCCGAGACGATGCTGACGGTTAAGGGCCGACACGTCGTGGTGCCGCGTACTGCCGGCGAGGCGGCGCGGTTTTCGTTCGCCGATCTCTGCGAGAGGCCGCTCGGGGCCCGCGACTATCTTGCCATTGCCCGCCGTTTCTCGACCATCGTCATCGACCGGGTGCCGGTGCTCGGCGAAGGCAAGCGCAACGAAGCCAAGCGCTTCATCCTGCTGGTCGATACGCTCTACGATCATCATGTACGGCTGGTGATGAGCGCCGCGGCACCGCCGGCGCAGCTCTATACGGCCAAGCGCGGCAACGAAGTCTTCGAGTTCGAGCGCACCGCATCGCGGCTGATCGAGATGCAGAGCCACGACTGGCTGGAGAACTGGGCGGAGAGGCAGAGGGCGCAGGGATCATCGACCGAGGCACGGCAGGCTCAGGCGTGAGGGATAGTACAGAAGAGGCCGCTGCTGCCGGCGCCTACAACCGATAAAGATACATGACGAACCCCTCCGCCGGCCCATGCAGCTCTTTTCGCGACTCGTAAAGTGCGCGAGCAGTAACATTGTCCGGCTCGGTGCCGACCCACGCCTCCTCACAGCCATGCTCGCAACCGAGTGCGAACATGGCGCCGAGCATCCTCGTCGCAATGCCCTGGCGTTGAAAGGCCGGCGCCACGCCGACCTCGTCTATGTAGAGTTCGCTCACCTTGTCAGGGTGGCGGTGGATGACGGCTGCGCATTGGCCAACGACGATGCCGTCGGCGAGGGCCACGACCATGAAATGACCGGGCTCCGCGAGATAGGCGGAGAGCCGATCCGGCCTGACCGGCTCGTCGAAGACTTCGTCGGCAACCCGCATCAAAAGAGCGTCATCGCCAGGAAACAGCCTTCTGATTTCCAGTGCCATTGTGTAGAATTCCTCTAGTCGGCTTCAGAATTTTGACGTTTACGTAATTCCCATTGTTTCTAACCGATTGAAATTATTCACTGCAAAATAATCGTTTGAATTTTTGTGCGGCCGGGGCTATTGCGTGCGGCGAATTTCGCGGTTCCGCAGCATTCCGGCCTCTTCCTCCGACGCCGTCATCAAATCGTCAAGGATTTGGGCGCCGTCATAGTCAAAGGGAAAACATCCTGACATGGCACGCAACAAGATAGCGCTCATCGGCTCGGGCATGATCGGCGGCACCCTCGCCCACATGGTCGGCCTCAAGGATCTCGGCGACGTCGTGCTGTTCGATATCGCCGAAGGCATCCCGCAAGGCAAGGGGCTGGACATCGCGCAGTCGTCGCCGGTCGATGGGTTCGACTCCAGGCTGACCGGCGTCAACGACTATGCCGGCATCGAGGGCGCCGACGTCTGCATCGTCACCGCCGGCGTGCCGCGCAAGCCCGGCATGAGCCGCGACGATCTTCTGGGCATCAATCTGAAGGTGATGGAGCAGGTCGGCGCCGGCCTCAAGAAATACGCGCCGAAAGCCTTCGTCATCTGCATCACCAATCCGCTCGACGCCATGGTCTGGGCGCTGCAGAAGTTTTCCGGCCTGCCCAAGAGCCATGTCGTCGGCATGGCCGGCGTGCTCGACAGTTCGCGCTTCCGTTATTTCCTGGCCGAGGAATTCAAGGTCTCGGTCGAGGACGTCACCGCCTTCGTGCTCGGCGGCCATGGCGATTCCATGGTGCCGATGATCCGCTATTCGACGGTTGCCGGTATCCCGTTGCCCGACCTTATCAAGATGGGCTGGACCTCGAAGGAGCGGCTCGACCAGATCGTGCAGCGCACCCGCGACGGCGGCGCCGAGATCGTCGGCCTGCTCAAGACCGGCTCTGCCTTTTATGCGCCGGCCGCCTCGGCCATCGCCATGGCCGAAGCCTATCTCAAGGACAAGAAGCGGGTGCTGCCCTGTGCGGCGTACCTCTCCGGCCAATATGGCGTCAAGAACACCTATGTCGGCGTTCCCGTGGTGATCGGCGCCGGCGGCGTCGAGCGGATCATCGAGGTCGAGCTCACAAAGAACGAGCAGAAGATGTTCGACAATTCGGTCGCGGCGGTGCAGGGCCTGTGCGACGCCTGCGTCAAGATCGCTCCACATCTCGCGGCCAAGTAAGCCGGTAACCAAGCCCGCCAAGCAAGCTGGAGACATAGCGCATGAACATCCATGAGTATCAGGGCAAGGCGCTGCTGAAAGGCTTTGGCGCACCCGTGGCCGAGGGCGTGCCGGTGTTGAAGGCGAGCGAGGCGGAAGCTGCCGCCAAGGCGCTGCCCGGCCCGCTCTATGTGGTCAAAAGCCAGATCCATGCCGGCGGCCGCGGCAAGGGCAAGTTCAAGGAACTCGGGCCCGATGCCAAGGGCGGCGTCAGGCTGGCGAAGTCGGTGGCCGAGGTCGTCGCCAACGCCAAGGAGATGCTCGGCCATACGCTGGTCACCAAGCAGACCGGCCCGGCCGGCAAGCAGGTCAACCGCCTCTATATAGAGGACGGCGCCGACATCGAGCGCGAGCTCTATCTGTCGATCCTGGTCGACCGCTCGGTCGGGCGCGTCGCCTTCGTCGTCTCGACCGAGGGCGGCATGGACATCGAGGCGGTCGCCCACGACACGCCGGAAAAGATCATTACCGTCGCCATCGACCCGGAAAAGGGCGTGACGGCCGACGATGTGAAGAAGCTCAACGCCGCACTGAGGCTCGACGGCGACGCCGCCAAGGATGGTGGCAGGCTGTTTCCGATCCTCTACAAGGCGTTTGTCGAAAAGGACATGAGCCTGCTCGAGGTCAACCCGCTGATCGCCATGAAGAACGGCCGGCTGCGCGTGCTCGACGCAAAAGTGTCGTTCGACAACAATGCGCTGTTCCGTCACCCGGACGTGCTTGAATTGCGCGACACCACCGAAGAGGACGAGAAGGAGATCGAGGCGTCGAAATACGACCTCGCCTATGTCGCGCTGGACGGCAATATCGGCTGCATGGTCAACGGCGCCGGCCTCGCCATGGCGACGATGGACATCATCAAGCTCTACGGCGCCGAGCCCGCCAACTTCCTCGACGTCGGCGGCGGCGCGTCGAAAGAAAAGGTGACGGCGGCGTTCAAGATCATCACCAAGGATCCGGCGGTCAAAGGCATCCTGATCAACATCTTCGGCGGCATCATGAAGTGCGACATTATCGCCGAGGGCGTCATCGCCGCAGTCAAGGAGGTCGGCCTGCAAGTGCCGCTGGTGGTGCGGCTGGAAGGCACCAATGCCGAGCTCGGCAAGAAGATCATCAACGACAGCGGACTGAACGTGGTTTCGGCCGATGACCTCGATGACGCAGCCAAGAAGATTGTCGCGGCGGTGAAGGGCTGAGTCTGTGCCTCCGCATAAGATAAACCTCGTCGAAGCGGCCGATGCGAAGATCAAGAAGGTGTTCGATCCGCACATTGCCGGCGACGTGAATGACAGCCAGGTCAAGATCGCCAAGTTCGGCGACGTCTTCGACTGGCACGCACATGATAATGAGGACGAAGCGTTCCTGGTACTGCGGGGCCGCATCGCCATCGATTTCCGCGACGGCACGGTGGAACTTGGCAGCGGCGAGTTCATCGTCGTACCGCGCGCCGTCGAGCACCGGCCGCGCTCGCTGAGCGAGGAACCTGTCGTGCTGATGTTCGAGCCGGCGACGACGCTCAACACCGGCAACGCCAAAAGCGACCTCACCGTCGCCGACCTGAAGCGGTTGTGACCATGAGCGCGCGGCCTTCCCCGATCAACGGTTTTTAAAAAGGACCACCATGTCCATTCTCGTCGACAAGAACACCAAGGTGCTGGTGCAGGGCCTGACCGGCAAAACCGGCACGTTTCACACCGAACAGGCGCTCGCCTATCACGGCACAAAGATGGTCGGCGGCATCCACCCCAAGAAGGGCGGCGAGACCTGGACCGGCGCCAAGGGCGAGACGCTGCCGATCTTTTCCACCGTTGCCGAAGGCAAGGCCAGGACCGGCGCCAACGCTTCGGTCGTCTACGTACCGCCGGCAGGAGCGGCCGAAGCGATCCTGGAAGCGATCGAGGCCGAGATCCCGCTGATCGTCTGCATCACCGAGGGTATACCGGTGATGGACATGATCAAGGTCAAGGCAAGGCTCGACCGCTCGACATCGCGGCTGATCGGGCCGAACTGCCCCGGCGTGCTGACCCCCGACGAATGCAAGATCGGCATCATGCCCGGCAACATCTTCCGCAAGGGCTCCGTCGGCGTTGTTTCGCGCTCGGGAACGCTTACCTATGAGGCGGTGTTCCAGACCACCAATGTCGGTCTCGGCCAGACCACCGCCGTCGGCATCGGCGGCGACCCGGTCAAAGGCACGGAGTTCATAGACGTGCTGGAGATGTTCCTCGCCGACGACGAGACCAAGTCGATCATCATGATCGGTGAGATCGGCGGTTCGGCCGAGGAAGACGCCGCGCAGTTCCTCAAGGACGAGGCAAAGCGCGGCCGCAGCAAGCCGATGGCCGGCTTCATCGCCGGGCGCACCGCGCCGGCCGGCCGCACCATGGGTCATGCCGGCGCGGTCATCTCCGGTGGCAAGGGCGGTGCCGAAGACAAGATCGCGGCGATGGAATCGGCCGGCATCAAGGTTTCGCCATCGCCGGCCCGGCTCGGCACGACGCTGGTCGAGGCGATCAAAGGTTAGTGAGTAGCGAGTAGTGAATAGCGAATAGGTAAGAACAGAGTAACGGCGCGAACCAGGGAAAATCCCTACTCGCTATTCGCTACTCTCTATTCGCTCTGAAAAGGAGACGGAGCGCGGCTCCGCGGACAAAAATGGCAAGACAAGATCAGGCCAACGACCAGTTTTCGCTTACCTCTTTCCTCTATGGCGGCAATGCCGATTATATCGACGCGCTCTATGCCGCCTACGAGGACGATCCCGCTTCGGTCGATCCCGAATGGCAGGATTTCTTCGCGGCGCTGAAGGATGACGCCGGCGACGTGCGCAGGAACGCCAAGGGGGCCTCTTGGGCCAAGCCCTCCTGGCCGATGCAGGCCAATGGCGAGCTGGTCTCGGCGCTGGACGGCAATTGGGGCCTGGTCGAAAGGCACATCGAAAAGAAGGTCAAGGACAGGGCAGCCGGCAACGGCGCAGCGCTTTCCGACGCCGACGTGCATCAGGCGACGCGCGATTCCGTCCGCGCCATCATGATGATCCGCGCCTTCCGCATGCGCGGCCACCTCCACGCCAATCTCGATCCGCTTGGCATTGCCAAGCCGCTCGAGGATTATAACGAGCTGTCGCCGGAGAATTACGGATTCACCGAAGCCGATTACGACCGGCCGATCTTCCTCGACAATGTGCTCGGGCTGGAATTCGGCACCATCCGGCAGATGCTCGACATCCTGACCCGGACCTATTGCTCGACGCTCGGCGTCGAATTCATGCATATTTCCGACCCCGAGGAGAAAGCCTGGATCCAGGCGCGCATCGAGGGCACCGACAAGGAGATCTCCTTCACCGCAGCCGGCAAGAAGGCGATCCTGCAGAAGCTGGTCGAGGCCGAAGGCTTCGAGCAGTTCATCGACGTCAAATACAAGGGCACCAAGCGCTTCGGCCTTGATGGCGGCGAGTCGCTGATCCCGGCGCTGGAGCAGATCATCAAGCGCGGCGGCCAGCTCGGCATGAAGGAGATCGTGCTCGGCATGGCGCATCGCGGCCGGCTGAACGTGCTGTCACAGGTGATGGCCAAGCCGCACCGCGCCATTTTCCACGAGTTCAAGGGCGGCTCGGCCGCGCCCGACGAGGTCGAAGGCTCGGGCGACGTGAAGTACCATCTCGGTGCTTCGTCGGATCGCGAGTTCGACGGCAACAAGGTGCATCTGTCGCTGACCGCCAATCCCTCGCATCTGGAAATCGTCGATCCGGTGGTGATGGGCAAGGCGCGCGCCAAACAGGACTATCTGTTCGGCCGCAGCCGCGAGGAGATCGTGCCGCTGGAAGAGCGTGCCAAGGTGCTGCCCTTGCTGCTGCATGGCGACGCCGCCTTTGCCGGCCAGGGCGTGATTGCCGAAATCCTCGGCCTGTCCGGCCTGCGCGGCCACCGCGTCGCCGGCACGCTGCATTTCATCATCAACAACCAGATCGGCTTCACCACCAACCCGCGCTTTTCGCGTTCGTCGCCCTACCCGTCCGACGTGGCCAAGATGATCGAGGCGCCGATCTTCCACGTCAACGGCGACGATCCGGAAGCCGTAGTCCATGCGACCAAGGTGGCGATCGAATTCCGCATGAAGTTCCACAAGCCTGTCGTGGTGGACATGTTCTGCTACCGCCGCTTCGGCCACAATGAGGGCGACGAGCCCGCCTTCACCCAGCCGATCATGTATCGCAAGATCCGCAACCAGAAGACGACGGTGCAGATCTATGCCGACCGGCTGATTTCCGAAGGCCACATCACCCAGGCCGAGTTCGAAAAGATGAAGGCCGATTGGCGGGCGCATCTCGAGCAGGAATTCGAGGTCGGCCAGCATTACAAGCCGAACAAGGCCGACTGGCTGGACGGCGCGTGGTCCGGCTTGCGCTCGGCCGACAACCAGGACGAACAGCGGCGCGGCAAGACCGCCGTGCCGGTCAAGACGCTGAAGGAAATCGGCAAGAAACTGACCGACGTGCCGAAGGATTTCGAGGCGCACAAGACGATCATCCGCTTCCTCGACAATCGCCGCCAGGCGATCGAGTCCGGCGAAGGCATCGACTGGTCGACGGCCGAGGCGCTGGCCTTCGGCGCCATCCTGCTCGACGGCAATCCGATCCGGCTGTCCGGACAGGATTCGGAGCGCGGCACCTTCTCGCAGCGCCATTCCGTGCTCTACGACCAGCGCGACGAGACACGCTATATCCCGCTCAACAATCTGTCGGCGGCGCAGGCCGGCTTCGAGGTCATCAACTCGATGCTGTCGGAAGAGGCCGTGCTCGGCTTCGAATATGGCTACTCGCTGGCCGAGCCGAAGGCGCTGACGCTGTGGGAAGCGCAGTTCGGCGACTTCGCCAACGGCGCCCAGGTGGTGTTCGACCAGTTCATCTCGTCGGGCGAGCGCAAATGGCTCAGAATGTCGGGCCTCGTCTGCCTGCTGCCGCATGGCTATGAAGGCCAGGGGCCCGAGCATTCGTCGGCCCGGCTCGAGCGCTTCCTGCAGCTTTGCGCCGAAGACAACATGCAGGTCGCCAACGTCACGACGCCGGCCAATTACTTCCACATCTTGCGCCGGCAATTGAAGCGGGACTTCCGCAAGCCGCTGATCCTGATGACGCCGAAGTCGCTGCTGCGCCACAAGCGGGCGGTGTCGACGCTGCCGGAAATGTCGGGCGAAAGCGCCTTTCACCGGCTGTTGTGGGACGACGCGCAGCTGCTGTCAGGCCAGGCCATCAAGCTCACCAAGGATTCGAAAATCCGCCGTGTCGTGCTCTGTTCGGGCAAGGTCTATTACGACCTCTACGAAGAGCGCGAGAAGCGCGGCATCAACGACATCTATTTGTTGCGCGTCGAGCAGCTCTATCCGTTCCCGGCCAAGGCGCTGATCACCGAACTGTCGCGCTTCCGTAATGCCGAGATGGTGTGGTGCCAGGAGGAGCCCAAGAACATGGGCGCCTGGTCGTTCATCGACCCGTATCTCGAATGGGTGCTGGCGCATATCGACGCCAAGCATCAGCGGGTGCGCTATACCGGCCGGCCGGCCGCCGCCTCGCCGGCGACCGGATTGATGTCGAAGCATCTCGCCCAGCTTGCCGCCTTGCTCGACGACGCGCTTGGTGAATAGAACAGAACCGAAAGAAACGGACAGGCACAATGGCAACCGAAATCCGCGTCCCGACACTTGGTGAATCCGTCACCGAGGCGACCATCGGCAAGTGGTTCAAGAAGGTCGGCGACGCGATCGCCGCCGATGAGCCGCTGGTCGAGCTCGAAACCGACAAGGTGACGGTGGAAGTGCCGGCCGCCGCCGCGGGCACGCTCGCCGAGATCGCCGTCAAGGAAGGCGAGACGGTCGGCGTCGGCGCACTGCTCGGCACGATTTCGGCAGGCGCCGGCGCGGCAGCCAATGCCGCCGCCGCTCCGGCAACGAAGCAGGAGGCGGTGTCGCAGGCCTCGGCTCCGACTGCAGCCTCGAGCGTCAAGCAGGCTGCGGCCGAGACCGCCAAGATTGCCGGTGACGCCGGCGCGATCGAGACACGCACCATGCCGCCGGCGCCGTCGGCGGCAAAGCTGCTGGCCGAGCACAATCTCGCGGTCGACCAGGTGTCGGGCTCGGGCAAGCGCGGCCAGGTGCTGAAAGGCGACGTGCTCGACCTTATCGCCAGGGGCGCGCCGTCGCAGCCGGCAGAAATGCCCAAGGCCGCGCCTGTACCGGCACCCGTTGCCGCGCGCGCGCCGTCCGCTGCCGACGATGCGTCGCGCGAGGAGCGTGTGCGCATGACCAAGCTGCGCCAGACCATTGCGCGCCGCCTTAAGGAAGCGCAATCGACCGCCGCCATGCTGACCACCTTCAACGAGGTCGACATGAGCGCGGTGATGGCGCTGAGGAGCAAATACAAGGACGTGTTCGAGAAGAAGCACGGCGTGAAGCTCGGCTTCATGGGCTTCTTCACCAAGGCCGTCACCCATGCGCTGAAGGAGATCCCGTCGGTCAATGCCGAGATCGACGGCACCGACATCATCTTCAAGAACTACGCTCATATCGGCGTTGCCGTCGGTACAGAGAAAGGCCTTGTCGTGCCGGTTGTGCGCAATGCCGACCAGATGTCCATCGCCGAAATCGAGAAGGACATCGGCAGGCTGGGGCTTGCGGCGCGCGACGGCAAGCTTTCCGTCGCCGATATGCAAGGCGGCACGTTCACGATTTCCAACGGTGGCGTTTACGGGTCGCTGATGTCGACGCCGATCCTCAATGCGCCGCAGTCCGGCATTCTGGGTATGCACAAGATCCAGGAGCGGCCGGTGGTGGTCGGCGGCCAGATCGTCATCCGGCCGATGATGTATCTGGCGCTGTCCTACGACCACCGCATCGTCGACGGCAAGGAAGCGGTGACCTTCCTGGTGCGGGTCAAGGAAAGCCTGGAGGATCCTGAGCGGCTGGTGCTCGACCTCTAGGGGCGGCCGACGTGGGCCGGAGCATGGATCTGCGCCGCCGGATGAGTTCGTGCCGTTTCCGGTCCGGTTTGTTTGTCACAATCTGCGCACTCGGCGTGCAGACGGTCTCCGCGGCCCTCGCCGCCTGCCCGCTCGAACTGGCCGTCTATGGCGATCCTGAGAACGCCGCCGAGATCGATTTCAGGCCGACCATGGAGTCGGCTACCGTCACCAATACCTTCAAGATGGTGCTCGACAACGGCGTCGTGCTCGACGGCATCGTCATGTGGACGGAGGGCGTGGCGCGGCCGCACGGCTCGCTGATGTACAAATGCCCGGCCGGCGACGTCACCGGCGACGAGCTCGCCGCCTGCACGGTGTGGGAGGGCGTCATCTACACTGCCGACGACCAGGGCAATATCGCGTTGCTGCCGGGCGAAGGAAAGGATGCGCCGAAGAAGCTGATCTTGCCGGACTTGGGAGCGTCGTTGCAGATGTCGGCGGCCTATGGCGCCAACGGCTTTTCCAGGGTGCCCTGGGACGTCTTTGCCCTGAAGGGATGTCAGGAATGAGCGCGAGCGGAAAGATCCTGCTGGTGACCGGCGGCAGCCGCGGCATTGGCGCCGCTACATGCAGGCTTGCCGCCAAGGCCGGCTATCGCATTGCGGTCAATTACGCGTCGAATGCAAAAGCCGCCGAAACGGTGGTCGCCGACATCGAGGCTGCTGGCGGAGAAGCCTTCACAGTCAAGGCCGATGTCGGCAGCGAGACGGACGTATTGGCCATGTTCGAGGCTGTCGATGGCCGTTTCGGTCGGCTCGACGCGCTCGTCAACAATGCCGGCGTGGTCGACCAGAGCGCGCGCGTCGACGGGCTTAGCGCTGCACGGCTGGAGCGCATGATGCGCATCAATGTGATTGCGCCGATGCTTTGCGCCCGCGAGGCGGTGAAGCGGATGTCGACCAGGCATGGCGGCGAGGGTGGCGCCATCGCCAATGTTTCTTCGATCGCGGCAAGGCTTGGCGGGCCGGGTCAATATGTCGACTACGCCGCCTCGAAGGGCGCGCTCGATTCCTTCACCATCGGGCTTGCCCGCGAAGTGGCCGGCGAAGGCATTCGTGTCAACGCGGTCAGCCCGGGCATCATCGACACCGAAATTCATGCCTCCGGCGGTCAGCCGGATCGCGCCGAGAGAATGCGCAAGGTGGTGCCCATGCAGCGCGTCGGCACCGCCGAGGAAGTCGCAGCCGCAATTCTGTGGCTGCTGTCGGACGAGGCGTCCTACACAACAGGCGCCAATCTGGAAATCGGCGGCGGCCGCTAAAGCAAAAGGGACAGTATCATGGCCTATGATGTCGTTATCATCGGATCGGGACCAGGCGGCTATGTCTGCGCCATCAAGGCGGCGCAGCTCGGTCTGAAGACGGCGGTGGTCGAAAAGAACCCGACCTTCGGCGGCACCTGCCTCAACATCGGCTGCATCCCGTCAAAGGCGCTGCTGCATGCGACCGAGATGTTTGCCGAGGCCGGCCATTCCTTCGAGGCGCTCGGCGTCGAGATCGGCGCGCCCAAGCTCAACCTTGGGAAGATGATGGCACACAAGGATGCGACGGTAACGGCCAACGTCAATGGCGTCGCCTTCCTGTTCAAGAAGAACAAGATCGACAGTTTTCGTGGCACCGGCAAGGTAGTTGCGGCCGGCAAGGTGTCGGTGACCTCCGATGACGGCAAGGTCGAGGAGATCGAGACCAAGAACATCGTCATCGCCACAGGCTCCGACGTCGCCGGCATTCCCGGCGTCGAGGTCGATTTCGATGAGAAGGTGATCATCTCGTCGACCGGCGCGCTGTCGCTGGACAAGGTGCCGGGCCATCTGGTGGTGGTCGGCGGCGGTGTCATCGGTCTGGAGCTCGGCTCGGTGTGGGCGCGGCTTGGCGCCAAGATCACCGTGGTCGAGTTCCTCGACACCATACTGGGCGGCATGGATGGCGAGGTCTCCAAGCAGTTCCAGCGCCTGCTGTCGAAGCAGGGCTTCGAGTTCAGGCTGGGTGCCAAGGTGACCGGCGTCGCCAAGGCCAGGAAGGGGGCGATTGTCACCTTCGAGCCGGTCAAGGGCGGAGCAGCCGAGACGATCGAGGCGGACGCGGTGCTGATTGCGACGGGACGACGGGCCTATTCGGACGCTCTCGAGCTGAAGGAGGCAGGCGTCGACGTCGATGAGCGCGGCCGGGTCAAGACCGACGGTCATCTCAGGACTAACGTGCCCGGCATCTACGCCATCGGCGATGTCATCGCCGGGCCGATGCTTGCACACAAGGCTGAGGACGAGGGCGTGGCGGTGGCCGAAACCATCGCCGGCCAGGCCGGGCATGTGAACTATGACGTGATTCCGAGCGTCGTCTACACCACGCCGGAAATCGCCTCGATCGGCAAGACCGAAGAAGAATTGAAAAAGGCCGGCGTCGACTACAAAGCCGGAAAATTCCCGTTCAGCGCCAATGGACGGGCGCGCGCCATGCTGCACACCGACGGCTTTGTGAAAATCCTGGCCGACAAGGCCAGCGACCGTGTGCTCGGCGTCCACATCGTCGGCTTCGGCGCCGGCGAGATGATCCACGAGGCGGCCGTGCTGATGGAATTTGGCGGCTCGTCGGAGGACCTAGCCCGCACCTGTCACGCCCATCCGACTATGTCGGAAGCGGTAAAGGAGGCGGCACTGGCGACGTTCTTCAAGCCGATCCATATCTGAGCGGTGAATCGCAAACCTTAGATTTTGGCTGAAACATCCGCGCTTCGTCACCCCAGGGATGAAGCCCTCGACGGCTGCTCCCAAAAACAAAACGGCCCGCTTTTTCAGCGGGCCGTTCTTATATCAAATCAGCAGTTTGATCACTGAGCCGGGGCAGGTGCTGGTGCTGGTGCCGGGGCCGGCGCAGGGGCCGGAGCAGGAGCGGGTTCTGCCGGAGCCGGAGCCGGAGCCGGTGTTGCCGGAGCTGGCGCAGGAGCCGGTTCGGCTGGTTTCATCGGCTCGGCGGGCGCTGGGGCCGGAGCTGGTGTGCTGGCTGCGGGCGGTTCGGCAGGCGCAGGTGCCTCGCTACGTCTTCCAAAAACATAATAGGCGACAATTGCCAGGATAACGACGACCAGGGCAATCAGCCAGCCGCTGCCGCCGCCGCTTGGCCGTGCGGAGCCCGGCGAGGTGAATGGGTCGTTCGGATTGGGTGTGTTCGCCATAAAAGTGTCCTCCGTGGATGAAAAACATCAAGTAATAGCCATCAACGTACAATCGTTGAATCAGTTTCACATTAGGCGTTGAAAACGCCGAAAACAGGGCAATTCTGATCCGGAATCGCTTGCAGGCATGCATTTCCACCGCAAAATGGGTTCGATCAAGCCAAACCGAACCTTTTTCAGTTTCTTGGCACGAAGCGCGGCTGGTCCGCCGTCGCGCCACGAGCAGGGGTTGACCCAGGCTTGGCGATGATTCGGTGTGCAACTCCGCCGTGTTGTTCAGTTGACGGCAGTCACAGTATAGCCGGTCTTGCGGAAACCCTCGACCAAGCCTTGCGCTCCGGGAAGGTGCATGGCGCCGACCGCCATGAAGACATTGCCGTGGGCGAGGATCGGCGCTGCACGATCAACCATCACCCTGTTGCGGCTGGTGATCATGGTCTGCTCGAATTCGGCGTAACCCGATTGGTCGTCGACCTGTTCGGGGACGACAGCCCGAAACAGCGGTACGTACATGCCAGTGTCGCCACGGCGGTAAAGCACGATCATGGTTTCGTTGACGTCGTTCACCTTGTCGCCAAGCTTCAGCGTATCGACCAGACCCTTCAGGTGAAAGGCGATCGGTAGCGAAGCCATGGCGCGCAGCTGGTCGGCGATTGTCTCCAGCCCCTCGACTGATTTGCCCGCAGCCTCGGCGTCCTTGGCAAGCTTGACGTCGAGCACCGGCGCGCCGCCAGCCTGGCGGGCGACTTCGCATGCTGGTAGCGCCACCATCGCCGACAGCAACCAAGGTTTCATCTTGGCGACGGTCGCTGGCGGGATGCCACGCGCGTCGAGCGCCTTGTCGACCACCGCCGCGTCCTCCGGCGACAGCAGCGACGAAAGCGTCGTCTCGTCGGTGAACATCATCAGATCCGGCTCTTTCAGCAATGCTGCCATCATCTTCTGCTTATCGAGCACTTCGGTGGTTTCGATGATGACGGTGCCAGCCGCATCAAATGCCTTCTGCGCGGCGGGTGGCAGCGTGGTGACGCGCGGGTCGGTAAGGTGCATGGTGCCGAACAGGAAGGACGGTTTTTCGCCCGATTTTTCCAGCTTCCACAGCAAGCCTTTGCCGTTCGGCGTTGCTGCCGCGTCCGCCTCGATCTTGCGGTAGCCAGCCGGGTCGTTCTTTTGCAGCGCGCTCAGCATATCGGTACCGGTGCAGGCCGGGGCCTCGGCGCGTGCCTTGCCCGCGGCGAGCAGCGCGATGATGAGGAAGGAGAGAAAAAACAGGGCGTTGAGCGCGACGAGCAGCTTCAGCGACACTTGGGTCGCGCGGTCGGCGATGGCGATGAGGCGTTTCATGCTGCGCTTGTAGGCGCAAAAAGCGGCAAAACGGTTAATCAGCGCATCAAAATTGTTGCGAGATCGTCACCTATTCAAGCGTCCATCACGCACGAGGATGAGCTGCTTCGTAAATCTCGAGCAGCCTCGCGGTGTCGACGCCGGTGTATATCTGGGTTGTCGACAGGCTGGCGTGGCCGAGCAACTCCTGGATGGTGCGCAGGTCGCCGCCGCGCCCAAGCAGATGCGTGGCGAAAGAATGGCGCAGCGCATGCGGCGTCGCCGTGTCGGGCAGGTTGAGGGCCGAGCGCAGCTTGGCCATGTCGCGCTGGACGATCGCCGGGTTGAGCGGGCCGCCGCGGGCACCGCGAAACAGCAGGCCCTTGGGATCGAGATGCCAGGGGCAGAGGCGGCGGTATTCGGCAATCGCCCGCAGCGCTACCGGCAGCACCGGCACCAGCCGCGTCTTGCCGCCCTTGCCGGTGACGCGCAGCACAGTATCACCAGGTGAGGACAGATCGGCGCCCGACAGGCCGAGCGCCTCGGAGATCCGCAAGCCGGACCCATAAAGCAGAGTCAGCACGGCGGCGTTGCGCGCGGCAATCCACGGCTCCTCCGCCAGTTGGCCTTCCACCGAGACGACGTGTTTTGCATCGCTTGCGGTCAGCGGCTTGGGCAGCGATTTCGGCTGCCGCGGTGCGCGCAAGGCTGCCGCACCTGCCGCATTGGCGAGGCCGCGCCGTTCCAGGAAACGCAGCAGCGAGCGGATGCCGGCCAGCCCGCGCCCGAGCGTGCGGGCGCCGGCGCCCTCGGCACGGCGGGCAGCGAGAAAGCCGCGCAGATCGGCTGGGCGCAGATCGGCGATGTCTGAAATACCGGGCGAGCCGCCGCAATGGCCGGTCAGGAAATGCAGGAACTGGCGCGTGTCGCGCTCATAGGCCTCGACGGTTTCGGGCGACAGCCGGCGTTCGCGCGCCAGCATCTTCAGCCAGGCCTCGCGCGCCGCCTGAAGATCGGGTTTTGCCGGTATGAGGAATTCCTGCATTGCGCTCTTCCAGTTCTCCGCGATCTTCCGGCATGCGGGTTAGGAAGCGGTGAAGAGCGGCATCATTGAAATGACGATGGGCTGGGGTTAGAGCAAGGCAAAGGATTTTCCGCAGATGAGCAAACCGCAAAACCCCGTCCAGATGGCCGTGATCGGTGCCGCGCACGGCATCAAGGGCGAATTGCGCGTCAAGAGCTTTACCGGCGACCCGCTGGCGCTGGCCGATTACGGGCCGCTCTACGCCAGGGATGGCCGCGCCTTCCAGATCGTCGACATCAGGCCTGCCAACACCGTCGTGGTGGTGCGCTTCAAAGGCGTCAACGATCGCAATGCCGCCGAGGCGCTTGCCGGCACCGAATTGTTCGTCGACCGTTCGGTGTTGCCTGATGAGGGCGAAGAGGACGAATTTTACCACACCGATCTCGTCGGGCTGGAGGTCAAGGACGACACCGGTGCCATTATCGGCAAGGTCGTCGCCGTGCATAATTTTGGCGGCGGCGACATTCTCGACGTGACGCTGGCGGGGCGCAAAGGCGTGCTTATCCCGTTCACGCAGGCCGCTGTTCCGGAAGTGTCGATCGCCGGCGGCTTTGTCCGCATCGATCCGGCTGCGGCAGGGTTGGTCGAGGACGAGGACGGAGAATCCGCCGAGCGCGACAGCTTCGACCCCAAGGGCAGGCCGCGCGGGCCGAGGGACGCCGGAGGCAACCGGTGAGTTTTTCGGCTTCGGTGCTGACGCTCTATCCCGAGATGTTTCCCGGCGCGCTTGGCCTGTCGCTAGCCGGCCGCGCGCTCGACACCGGCATTTGGTCGCTCGAAACGATCCAGATCCGCGACTTTGCCCGCGATCGTCACCGGACCGTGGACGACACGCCGGCCGGCGGCGGCGCCGGCATGGTGATGCGGGCAGACGTGCTGGCCAGCGCTATCGACCATGCCTCGCCGGCAGGCGATCCACGTCCGCGCCTGCTGATGAGCCCTCGCGGCAAGCCGCTGACACAGCGCCGTGTGCGTGAGCTCGCCGCCGGGCCGGGTGCGGTGATCGTCTGCGGCCGCTTCGAAGGCGTCGACCAGCGGGTCATCGAATCGCGAGGCCTCGAGGAAGTCTCGATCGGCGATTTCATCCTGTCCGGCGGCGAGCCGGCGGCACTCGTGCTGCTCGACGCCGTGGTGCGCCTGCTACCCGGCGTGATGGGCAATGCGGTATCGGGCGAGGAAGAGAGCTTTGAAAACGGCCTGCTCGAACATCCGCATTATACGCGGCCGCAGGAATTCGAGGGCCGGCCGATTCCCGAAGTGTTGATTTCGGGCAATCACAGCAAGATCGCGGCGTGGCGGCGGGCCGAAGCGGAGAGGCTGACGAAGGAGCGACGGCCGGATCTTTTAGCCGCTCAGCCCTTATCGAAATAGTAGAAGGCCAGGAACAGGCCGACGGCAATGACGAAGCCGCGCACCGCGTTCTGCGGCACGCGCCTGGCGATCCAGACGCCGGCATAGCCGCCGAGCGCGCCACCCGGGATCATGATGATCGCCTGCAGCCAGGCGATGACGCCGCCAGAGACGAAGACCAGGATGGCAACCGCAGCGATGACCACGGCCAGCATGTTCTTCAATGCGTTCAGCCGATGATAATCGCCGGACTGGGTTAGACCGAGCGTCGCCAGCATCATGACGCCCATGCCGGCGCCGAAGAAGCCGCCATAGACGGCGGTGGCGAACTGCGCCAGCGACCCGACCAGCGACCCCACCGCGGCCTCATGCTCCGGCTTGGGCGCCGGCTTCAGCCATGGTCCGGCAGCGAACAACGCTGTTGCCGCCAGCAGCAGCCACGGCACCAAGGCGCGGAACGACGGGTTGTCGAGGCCTAGAAGGATGAGCGCGCCAGACAGCGCACCGAGAGCCGAAATGAGGCTGAGCAGCAGTGCGCCGCGCCAGAAATGCTTGATGTCGTGCCAATAGGCCAGCGTCGAGGTGATATAGCCAGGAAATTGCGTCACCGACGATGTCGCGTTGGCGACGATCGGCGGCAGGCCGGCCAGGGTCATGGCGCCAAAGGTTATGAACGTGCCGCCGCCGGCAACGGCGTTGACCGCACCTGATAGAAAGCCGGCGAGAAAGAGCAGGACCGCGTCCAAGATTGGCATGAGGGGTGTCGTCGCTGGAGGAAAAATGCTTATCTTCCGGCTTAGAAAGCTTGACGCGCGGGCGCAACCCCCTGGACCACAAGCGATCACGGGATTGCCACAGCGGCGCCAGCCAAAAAGAAGCAGCGCCAAAAAAGAGCCAGCGAAGGCGTGACAAAGCGCCGAAATAGCTGTATGTGCGCGCCGAACCGGAAGAAAATTCTCCCGGACCCGTCAACAGTGACGGTGTAGTCGCCCCTGCCCGATGTTCTCGAACAGAAGTTCTCGAACGAAGGGCATAGCCGAGCGGTCGATGCGACTGCAAGGCGAGTGTCGGACGCTCTGACTGTCGGAAGAACAAGAAGTGGATTATTGAGATGGACATCCTCCGTCAGCTCGAGGCCGAGCAGGCCGCCAAGATCGAAGCCAAGCGCAAGCTTCCCGAATTCCAGCCCGGCGACACCGTGCGCGTCCAGGTCCGTGTGACCGAAGGCACTCGCACCCGCGTCCAGGCCTATGAGGGCGTCGTCATCGCCCGCGCCGGCGCCGGCTTCCAGGAAAATTTCACCGTCCGCAAGATCTCCTACGGCGAAGGCGTGGAGCGTGTGTTCCCGGTCTATTCGCCGATGGTCGAGGGCGTCGAGATCGTGCGTCGTGGCAAGGTGCGTCGCGCCAAGCTGTACTATCTGCGTGACCGTCGCGGCAAGTCGGCCCGTATTTCGGAAAACACCGGCGTGCGCGCCCGCAAGCTCAACGATGAAGAGCGCGATGCGCTGAACGCCGAGAAGGCGCGTATCGAGGCCGAGAAGGTGGCCGCCGCCCAGGCGCTGGCCGCCGAGAAGGCCGCGCAGGACGCCGCCGAGAAGAAGGCCGCCGACGAGGCCGCCAAGGCCGCGGAAGCAGCTGCCGCCGAATAAGGCGTCGTTAAAACCCATGGTTTCGGAAAGGCGGCTTCGGCCGCCTTTTTGTTGTGCGAGGTGGATTCGATTTTTGCCGGTCCGCAATCGATACGGATCGTTCCGTAATGCCGCCATTGAAAGCATCGGAAACTCATTTTCGTGCCGAGCGGCGCATCGGAGCGGCTTGCAAGGCGCCTGCGGAAAGCTAAAGTCTGCGCCGGATTTCCTGCATGCCTCGGTCGATCGAGGCGGTTCAGTTCTTGGGGAGCGTGTCATGACCAAATCGAAACTGCTGCTGGCCGGCCTGCTGGCTTGCCTTCTCGTGCCCATCGCGGCCCTGGCGCAGGCGCTGCCCGATCTTGGCGGCAGGAAAGTGGTGGTGGTGACCGAAAACGCCTATCCGCCGCTGCAGTTTATCGATGCCAAGACCGGTAAGCAGATCGGTTGGGAATATGACGCGATGAACGAGATCGCCAAACGGCTGAACTTCAAGGTCGAGTACCAGAACACCTCGTGGGACGCGATGATCCAGGCGGTTTCCGACAACCAATACAACATCGGCATGACCGGCATCACCATCAAGGACGACCGCAAGCAGAAGGTCGATTTCTCCGATCCCTATATGCGCTCGGAACAGTTCATGCTGGTGCGCGGCGACGAGAAACGCTTCACCGATGCCAAGACGTTCGCTGCCTTCAAGGACGGGCTGATCGGTGCGCAGGCCGGCACCACGCCGTTCTACACCGCCGTCTACAGCGTGCTCGACGGCAATGAGCAGAACCCGCGCATAAAGCTGTTCGAGACATTCGGCGCGACGGTGCAGGCGCTGAAGGCCGGCGACGTCGACGTCGTGCTCACCGACGGCACTGCCGGCAAGGGCTATGTCGATGCGTCCAATGGCGGGCTGAAGCTGATCGGCGGGCCGCTCGGCACCGAGGATTTCGGCTTCATCTTCCCCAAGGGCTCCGATCTGGTGAAGCCGGTCAACGCGGCGATCGCCGCGCTCAAGGCCGACGGCACGCTCGACGCGCTCAACAAGAAGTGGTTCCTCGACTACAAGATGGGGCAGTAGGCCCGCTTGTGGCGCGCATTTCATGACGATCTTGCGCGGGAACTCGCGCTGACTCTGCGCTCGTACACCCCCCTCTGGCCTGCCGGCCATCTCTCCCGCAAGGGGGGAGATCGGATTTCGCATCGGTTTTCGCTAATTTTCAGTGTTGCAGAACGGGCGGCGAGGTCAAAGCTGCCGATCTCACCCCTTGAGGGCCTGTTGCGCAGTAACCGGGGATGTTTGGATGGGGCGGGATCGCAGGGATTTCGCTCGTCTTTGTGAGCTCCGCCCCCTTGTTTGGGGTTTC
>NZ_JAMYOQ010000008.1:0-219159 GCF_040319905.1 Mesorhizobium sp. M0833
CAGACCGTAACCAGGTCGCGGTCAAGCACATCCTCCACGTACTGCGGGTCGAACACGTGAAAGGTGATGTTCCTTGCCCGCCCGCGGAGTTTCACGGTTTTCGTCCCGGCGCTCTGCAAGCGACCACCTTTCAGCCAGCGGTGCCGTTCGGCCGTCGAGATCGTCAGAATGTCCTCGATTTTCACGGGGGATTACGGGCAGGTCTTCGATATTCTGCAGTGCTTTGGATACGATCCTGAATACCACCTGCACATCATTCTCGGCGCCCTCAGACAGGCGCAGGGTAAGCACGCGGGACTCGAGATTGAGCAATTTCCTGAACTCCGTTGGGAGGCGGGCGCGTATTTCGAGAAAAATACCCGTCGCTCTGACGGACGATCCAAGCGTTGCAGCCGGGCTTAAAGGCCACTCTCCAATCAGCTTCGCTGTTGCATCGGTTTTTCGGCGCGTGGACATGCCCCTTTATATAGGTCACTGATTTTCGGCAGCGATGAGCCGATCGCAAAGCCAACAAAGTTCTAATCCGCCAGCGGTCTGAACCACGATGCTCTAAAGCCGCAACCACGATTGTTAGCGGGGCCGCTGATTGTCGTCGCCTTGCGTTTACCGACATTGTGCTTCACCCGTTCCGGCCCTCTTCTTAAGCGCAGTAACTTTGAAACAAATCCTGCCGGCAGGCGTTCCAGCATGGCGGGCGGCGTTGCCGGAGGACCCAATGCCCGACGAATACAATGACATCGTCATCCCCCAACACCACGATGCATCGCCACTTCGGGAGGAGGAGTATTTCGTCCTCTGCCCGGCGTGCGGCCAAGCGTTCGACATCAGGTGTATGGCAGAGGCGCTTCATCACAACGAGCTAGGCCACGAGCCATACGACCTCGACTCGTAGTCGGCAGTGATCGACGACCGTCGATGAGTGTTTGGATATGTCCGTTCACGGCCTCTATGCGAGCCGGGTCGAGACCAACACCGAGGGTAAGCTCTCGCTCATGTGGCCGGTCGCGTTGCCGATCGGGCTAAACGAATCCCTGTCGCAAGGGCGGGACCTTCGTCGGCACGCTATGTCTTGACAGATAACTTGCGGGCTTTCAGCAACGACTTGATGCCGTTGCGGTCGTTGTCGATGCGGCCGCGGCCGTGACCAACCGAAAGCTTCGACAACGCATCCACCACATGCGACAGGTTGTTGTTCATCCAGGGCGACGGCGCCTACTCCACCGCAACCATGTCGCCCAGTTCTGTCACGACGCTCCGAAGCAGACCTGCTCCCGGCATCGGGTGCCGGGACCAACATGTGATCTCCATAATGCGTAAGAGCCGGAGGCCCATCGCCGGCGACAAGGCGCTCATTGCAGAGAAAGGTTACGATCGACCGGATCGTCTCCTTCGACAGCGCACACGTGCGACACGTCCTGGACGGGCGCGCCGACTGTTGCCGAGAGCGACGATCGCAAATCCGAACGCTGGACGGCAGGTGAGGCGCGGTTGCGATAGGCCAGATCTGACTTGCTTCACCAGTAATCCGAAGACGCCAGGGACGCACTACGCTGGACGCGTGCCCTAGCCGTCGAGCTCCCATTTATCCGACCGTCCGCTCCATATCCGGCTGGACCGCGCTGCACCCTTGGGCTGTTCAAAGGGTTTGGCATCTTCCCTACGCCGACACCGGCCGTTGTATCGCCGGAGCGTCAACCCGCTGAAGTCCGGCGGTGCTTTCTCAGCCGAGTGATCGCCGACTTGTCGACCGTGATCACCCCGCCGCAGTCAATCCGCACAGAGAGTTGTTCGCCCCGCGATCGATGCGGGTGACGTCCCCAACCAGAACCACTCGGTGGCCGGCCCGGATTTTGGGTGGCGGATCAATCGTATAAGGATGGTCATACGAAGGAATGCTCACTCTGGCGCGGCCGCTAGGGAGAATCGCGATGACGATACCTGCCAGCGCCACCTCATCGCCGACCTCAAATATTCGCGAGGCATGTTAACGTGCAGCATGGTCTTCCTCCCGATGCCTTCCTAATTCACGCTTTGCTAAATTAATGCCGGCCAACCAGGTTGGTTGCTTGCAATCGACTTCGTACGGTTCCGCACAATTCCAAGCTGGGGTATGCACTCCCAGTTGGCCTCGGATCGGCATTGTGTGCATCGAATTCTGCAGAAATGGCTTTACATTCAGCGATGACTTTGGCGCGCCCGGCCCCGTGTTAGAGGAGCGGCGGACTTCCTCTCGATCCGGCGATGGCCACAAACGAGGAGCGTGGAGCGGAAGTCGATCTTTGCCTTCAGATACGTCATTCCGGTAAATTCGAAAAACGCCGACGCCGGAAGCAGGTATCGAGCGCGCTGCAGCGCCTACAAGCAATTTTGTGTTTCTCTTTGGCGGCAACGATCGGTGGGCACCCTCGATCGTTGCCGTCCGCCGCCGCTCCTAGTAATCGACATCGAGCCGGTGTTAACCAGCCTCCGCGCCGAGCCCGCACTTCACGATCAATGCGTTCCCACCCGATCACCGCTTGGCGCTGTCGCTATCCGCCTCGGCCCGCGCAAGGAACTGCTCGGTTGTTGAGGGAAGATGGGTTTTCAGCCAATCCGCCATCAAGACTTCCTCTCGCAGGTTCTCTTCGCAAGCCCGAAGAACCTCGGTTTCGCCGAGCGATCGAGCAGCGGCAATCAGGATCGTGTAGGAGGCTATTTCCATGTGCTCGAACGTGTAACTGGCGAGTGATCCTTTCATCACCTCGTCTCCGGCGAAGACACCGCTCAGCGATTGCGCCATCGCGGTCAGCTTGCCGCCAGCGTCCTTCATCATGGATGAACCCTCATCCATCTGATCGAGACAAGTCTTCAGCCGGGCAGCCTGCTGCTTGGTCTCGTGGAGGTGCTGTCGGATCCGGTCGCTCAGTTCGGGATAATTCTCGATACGGCTCAACTGCCCGTTCAACATCGTTTCGGCCTGCTCTTCCATGGCATGAGCATCTCTAAGCCATTGGACAAACCATTCGCGGCTTTCTGACATCTCGAATCTCCTTTGCGATGTAAGGAAAAACTTTCAGAAGAGGACATTGTTCCGAAGTAGAGCCCGCCGAACGACTCCTGACAGTCGTGGCGGGTCTCAATTCACCTCGCGAAAATCCTGCAGCGATGCGGGTGAGGGCCAAGATCGCGGAAGATCGGCGCCAGGAAAACGGACCATGAACGCGAGACGCGCCGATCAACCACACGTGCTCCCCGCTGCGCGTTCCATTACAAAGTCCAACTGGCACTGGCCTGCGTCCTCGCCATCCCACGCGGCGACATGTTGAAGCTGCCCCGCATGGCATACCGCGACCGCCGTCTGTCGTTCCGGGCAAGTAAGAACGGCAAGCAGGTGAAACTCCCAGCGCTCGGCGAAGCTGAAGTGGTTTCTCGACGAGGCGCTGATCGCGGCCGCTGGCGCTCCGCATTGAGACTCGTGCCTCACCGCACCATCACGGTCGCAAGGAACGCGACGGGCTCTCCGCTCGTTGATTGCTTTTCGAATCGAGCCGCCGTCATGCCTCCACATCGATACGCAAAACGGAATACCATCCCGACATCCTTTCGGTCTGGTTCGTGGCCAGAGGTATAAGAGATACGAGTTTGAGGGGGTACTGCCGGAAACCTTTGCGGCGTTCCGGGCCGCGTTCGCCAGGGGCCGCTATTTCAACGAACATATCCGCAATTGTTTCCGGTACCATCTACTTGCGAGCGACAACGACCCTGGATGACCTGACCTGCCGGTCGCTCAATCGTCCAACCGACGCGTTGCCGCTGTTGCGCTTAGGGTCGCTTACGGTCGGCGCTCGCTTGGAAACCCCAACCCCTGCGTGCCCCCCGCCTGATGCAAAGCGCTTGATCGGTCCCGCCGTCATGGATTGCGGCGGGACTTTGGTGGGTCCGGGAACATGGGGCGCGAAGAAGGTTCGATGCACGCAGTACATCCTCCATACGATATTGCTGCACGATCGGTGGTGCTCCGACCAGCCCGCGTCTGCTCAATCCAGAGACGCGGGCTTTTCGGTGAGTGTCCTGCGTCAGCGCGCCATCAGGTCTGTTCAGCGCTAGAATAGAGGCGATCGCGTATCTATCTGACCGAACGCAAAAAAGAAGCCAGGCGTGCCCCACTGAAGCACAAGCAAGCGCAAGGGTTCATGGACTGATGCTCGGCTGGCGGCAACTTGCTCACCAGCCGAGTTTATCTTAGTCGGTGGTCGGGGGAGACCAGCCACGCTGGTGATTCCAACCTGAGCCGATGTGCCAATCAGCAACCTTCGTCGGTCTTTTTCACCTGGCCCGGCGCGGCGGTATTGGCTGTCGTGTCCTGCTGACCAGGCGCCGCCTGCTGAGCGCTGCCAGTCTGCTGGCCGGGCGCGCAGTCTCTGGCCGAGTTCGGATTTGTGGTGCCGCTGGTGGTGGTCGTGTCGGTGCCCTGATCGCCGGACATGTTGGTCCCGCTGGTCGTCGTGCCGGTGCCCTGATCCGTCGTGCTGGGCATGGTTGTGGTGGTCGAGGTGCCGCTCGTCGAGCTTCCGCTCGAAGTTCCGCTCGTCGTCTGGGCAAAGGAAAGCCCAGCCGACACCGTCAGCACGGCCGAAGCCAAAAGGATGCGTTTCATCTTCTTTCTCCTGTCTGAAAGCGCGGGATGCGCCTGGCAAATCCAACAGGTAGACAGAAGGAGTGTTCCCCGATGAAGTTCAACTTTTGTAACTCTGGTCGTACGTCAGCCTTAGGATGGCGGGCGTATATTAGAAGCCTCTTGAAGAAGACGCTGCCCGCACCAGAATCCATGGCATGGCTCGGGGAATAGGCATTGGTGACCAGGTGGCGATTACTGCACGGTTCGAAGGCGGATAACAGAGGACCGCGTAAGCGTCTCTATCCCAGGTTACGACTTCCCACATTCCATCATCGATCACACCAAGGTAAACCGAGGCCAGCAAATCGACCGGAAAGGCGAGGTCACGCGCATCGACGAGGACACCGTGACGATCGACCTCGGGCCGCTGGTCACGGTCGACCGTGACAAGGTCCGGCTAATGGAGAAATATCGGCCGCCAAAACGATGAAAGGCACTTGTCGTTGCCCCGGATTAGAACCGACAACATCGCGACAGGCTATGAGGGCAGGCCGCATGACGGGCCGGTAGAGGACGAGTCGAAGCACATGGTCTACTGCCCAGTCTGCGGCCAAACGTTCGACGCGCGCGATCTTGGACAGGTGTTCCACCACGCTGAGCCGCAGCACGAGCCGCTTCCGGTCGAGCACTAGTCCAGCTAGTTGAGCTCCGGCAGACCGACGTTGAGACCCTTCAGCGCGCCACCGACGTACGTTGGATGAGAAAAGGGTGCTGCGTGCACCGCGCCTTCCCCGCGCGCCGATGTTCCACCTGGACCGCAAAAAAGTCCCGCCGCACTGCCAGAACGGCGGGACCGATCAAACGCTTTTCACCAGGCGGGGGGATGCGGGGGGTGGGCTTGCCAAGTGAGCGCGGACCGTAACCAACCCTAAGCGCAACAGCGGCAACGCGTCCACCAACCGCCGGTTGGAGCGACAGGACGATTGAGCCGCCGCCAGGTCAGGTCATCCCGGGTCGCTATCGCTCGCAACCAGCCGGTAGCGGAAATTGTTGCGGATGTGGTCGTTGAAATAGCGGCCCTTGGCGAACGCGGCCCGGAACGCGGCAAAGGTTTCCGGCGGTACCCCCTCAAACTCGTACCGCTTGCCGCTGGCGACGAACCACACCGAGAGGGTCCTTCTATCCAGATCATATTCCATCTTGCGGATCGAAGTAGATGGCATGAGCGCACCACAGGCCGAGGCCCGCGCCTTGCGGGGAGCGCGGGCCGATCGGGATACCGATCTGCAGCAATACCTGGAGGGGAGGATTCGCTGCCTGCACCGAACTTTCGCGGCGGTCCCGTGTTCCATCGAGATGCACAAAAAGCTAGCTGCACCTTTCGGCATCACGCGGACGTTGGATTTCTGAGAAAGCGAGCGTCAATACTGCTTCTGGCGATGGAATTTTCCCGTGAGATAGGCACCCTCCACGGCGAAAGGAGTGCCCCGTCCTGACCGTCCTCGCCTACAACCTTGCCAATGGTATCAAAGGATTGTGGAGGATCGTCTTCGTGCCGGACGAACTGCATCTGTATGTGGAAGTCAGCGAGCCAGACGCCGACACAAACCCGGTTGATTGGATGAGCGTTGATGATTTCCTTGCATGGCGGCCGAAAGGCGCACTCCACGAGCGAGCGCGCGACAGCTTGGTTTCGCTCATTTGCAAGGCGTTGACAGGCAAGGGAAACCCACGCCGAGATCAAGTCCGAGCGCCGCGGGCGGGCCTATTCGACATTCGGAAGGCCCCGCGACGATGCCGCCAACGCGATCGCTAAAGTATCCGTTTTGATCAAGGGGTTTGAGGGGCCCCATTTTCGCTGCGCCTTGAGGAGAGCGTTTGCGAGGATGATGAGCTTTCGCATCAATGCGGTGATGGCGACCTTGGAGGGTTTTCCTGCCGCCTTTAGGGTCTGGTATTTTGCCTTGAGGTCGGGGTTGAAGCGCATGGCGACGAGGGCCGGCATGTAGAGGGCCTGGCGAACATTGGCCCGGCCGCCGCGAATGAAGGCGCGGCCGGTCCATTTGCCCGACTGACGGGCGACCGGAGCGAGGCCGGCGAGGCTTGCGGCTTCTGGCGGCTCGAGGGTTCCGAGTTCCGGCATATCGATGATGAGCGCGAATGCGGTGGTGTGCGAGACGCCGGGTATGCTGGTCAGGATGTCGAGGCGCTGGGCAAGGTCGGGATCGGCTTTGAAGAGAGTAAGGATCGTCTGATCGATATCGGCGAGCTGACGTTGGATCTGCTTCAGCCGCTCGCCGTTGTGGCGCCTGAGCAGGGCAAGGATCAGGGTCTTGGCTCTGTTCCTGGCTGCGGTGCGGTCCTTGATCAGAGCCGCACGGGCCATGTGCAGATCCTTGAGTTCATTGAGGAGGGCGCTGCGAGGCGACCGCGCCGTCAACGCCAGCACTGCCCCCATGCGCGCCAGCATGGCGGCGTCGCATCGGTCGGTCTTGGCCAGCTTGCCGGTCGCCTCCGCGAAGTGGCGTGCCTGGCGCGGATTGACCTTGACCAGTGGCAGTCCGGCCTCGGCGAGCCGGCACTCAAACCCGCGATGGTAAGCTCCGGTCGGCTCATAGACGATCCGTGTAACCTCGGAGCCGATCCAGCGCATCAGCGCCTTGTGGCCCTTGGCCGTGTTGTCGAAGCGGCAGCTCTCGCCGTCGGGAAAGCGAAAGGCGTCCAGCGCCTCTTTCGAGAGGTCGACGCCAATGGTAATGTCTGTCATCTTTTGCCGTGCCTCTGCTTGTCATGCGCAGCTCAAACTGCGCGTATCCGTTCAGGCCTTCGGGAAAAGACGAGGGTGATCAAACTTTAGCTCGGCCCTCAAATGGCCAGCGCGTCGACGATCCATCCCTCGCCGCTGAGGGGAGAGCTGCTACTCTCTCCCAGCGATTCATTCTCGGCTCTTCGCAATGAAAGTCATAAGACAAGCTCTTATCGGTGAGGCGCGCGGGCTTGGCTTTGAAGCGTCAGCGGAGCGAGATTTGCACCTTTCGCTCGGTGGTCGCATTTTCGATGTCAATGTCGCTGACGTAGTTAAGCTTTCTCACGAACTCCGCGTACGACCAGGCTGGCGTTCGTCAATCGCCTCCTGCAATCCGAGACCAGAACCAGGATCGACCTTGCCGCGATGCCGCCGGACGGCGTTGCCCGATGTAGGGCAGCGTGGTCGCGGCTCGTCGGGCACAGGACAGGTGTTTTTCATGGCGACCCTAACAAACAAGGCCTATAGTTTCTCGCTCGCCGACGGTGACTTCTACTCGCCGGAGTCTGGCGCCCGGCGACACGGGACTGGCCTGAGGCTTATGCCATCCTGACGATCGAGGCGAACGACGACGTGGCGCCCTTCCACGACCGGCAGATGGCGGTGCTGCGGCGCGATCAGCGGATGGTTTGGCTCGACCGGACCGGCTTGGAAGAAGAGCTGCTTCGGCCGTTGCCTGCCGGCACGTTCGTGGTTTCCAAGCCTCGCGAAGCATCTGCACAGGCGGTGCTCGCATTTTGAATCAAAAACCCGAACTTCGTGATTGGCGTCGCCCTGCGGGCCGGGCTGTTGGCGGAGCTGAATCGAAAGGGGGCTTCAGCCGTTCGGGCAGCCATCCCTGACGCGCACTGGGGCTGTCGTGCGAAGGAGGGGTCCATGTTTACCGCGATCTGGTAATGGTCGAACACAGACGGGCGATTCGGCGGCGTTGGCGAGCCGATGCCCGTAGGCTCATCTTGGCCGAATAGGTCAACGCAATTACGAGGCACCGCGCCGCGCGACCCGAGCGCGCCTGCAAGGTGACACCGGCGAGTTCTATCACTGGGCCAAGATCGCCGCCGAGGTCGGCCGGATCGCGCTGCAGGCGGCGATGGATATTGACCCGGTCCGCGCGATCGTGACCGAGGAAGAGCGCCGCGATACCTGATGGTAGGTGGTGTTGCCGCTTGCGCGCTGCGGCCGGCAAGGGAAGCTCCGCCGCGGCCTGCAGTTCCGGCAACCCGGCACTATCGCCGAGTTGCCGGCCGCGCCCTTGCCCGCCTTGCTCTTCGCGGCATCCGGTTCATGCCCCATAAGCTTGGGGCGGGAATCGAATAGAAAGGAGCGCGTCAGGGCACGTGTAGGCGAATATGGAAAAAGCAGAACTGGAAGAGCTGAAAGAAAAAGTGCCCTGCGGCGCTGTGCTCGAGCATTGCGGGTTTGCGCTCGATCTAAAGGAGAGCACGCGCAGGGCGATGAAATATCGCCGCGGGGACGCGATCATCATCGTCATCCACGACGGCAAGGGCTGGTTCGATCCGCTTTCGGACGCCAAGGGCGATGTCTATTCGCTGGTCCAGCATCTGGACGGCTGCGATTTCCTGGAAGCATTCGTTCAGGTCGCATCCCTGGTCGGCTTCGTGCCCTCGGAGCCCGCATGGACCCGGCAGTCCCGGGAACGGGAGCCGGACCTTTCCATCACTGAACGTTGGCAGGCTCGGCGCAAGCCTTGGCGCGGATCGGCGACATGGCGCTACCTGTGCGACAATCGGCATATTCCAGAACCGGTGATCCGCACCGCGATCACTCGGAACGACCTGCGCGAAGGCCCGCATGGCAGCATGTGGGCGGCACATACCGATGCGGCCGGCATCGTCACCGGTTGGGAGGAACGCGGCCCGGAATGGCGCGGCTTTGCGACGGGCGGCAGCAAGGTTCTGTTCCGGCTTGGTCCGGCAGACGCCGGCCGCGTTTGTGTGACCGAAGCCGCTATCGACGCCATGAGCCTTGCTGCGATCGAGGCAAGCAGACCAGACACGCTCTATGTCAGCACCGGCGGCGGCTGGTCGCCAGCGACTGACGTGGCCATTCGCCTGGTGGCAGAGCGGCCGGAGGCACGGCTTGTCGCGGCCACCGATGCCAATCCTCAGGGCGAGGTCTTCGTCGCTCGCCTGCGCGAGCTTGCCTTCGAGCTCTCTTGCGAGTTCGAGCGGTTGAAGCCGGCGGCCGAGGACTGGAACGCGATGCTGAAACCAAGAACCACGCAGCAGCGCTGACAACCACTACCTGGGGAGCATTCCTGGGGTTCAACATCGGTTTTGCCGTCGTCGTGTGGACCAGTAGCGGAGCGCCCAGCCGGCCTCGGCATGCTGCCGCAGTGCCCTCGACGTCCTGCCCTCGGCTCCCGGAATGTAGATATCCAGCACGATCTCGCCCGTGCGTTGTGGTTGTGCCAAGCAACATGAGTGCAATCACGGCTGTTGGTCGCGCCCGTGCATGAGAGCCGCTGCGCGCGACCAAATTGGGGAGGGAAATGAGGCGGCGAGAAGAAAATCAATTCCGGCTGCCGCATGCCCGCCGGTCGCCTCAAGGGTGAAGCTTCGCCCGGCTGGCGCCGGCCCTTTGACCCGCCCGGACGGAGAGGCGGCCGCGGGGAGGGGTCCGCAAGGGCTGAAGATGATGGTGACGTCAAGAGGATGAACCGCGCTCCAGCCCCGCAACTGGCCAAGGAGCCCGCTATGAGCCCCGTCTCTCCCTCCCGCAAGATCTACCAGGGCGTCGCCGATCGCCGGCAGATGTTCCGCCTGTTTGACCGTCATGCCCAGCGCCCCGATCGCTGGCAGATTGACGACAGCGCGTTGTTCGTCGGCGAATGGTTCGAGATCGCCCGAGCCGACCACGACTGCATGCTCGAAATCCTGCCGCCGCTCTGGATGCGGGGTGAGATGTTCGCCATGCGTGAGTTCCTCACCGACTCGATCACCAGCATCTTCTATACGTTACGCATCGACGGCCGGATCCGGTACTTCCATGCCTATTGCGACCTGAATGTCGCTCGCTCTCCTGTCGAGATGCGCGACACTATCGTCGAGCGCGAGACCTGGCCGGTGAAGGCGATGACGCAGGAGGAGCGCCTGGAGCATATCTGGAGCGCCACCCATGACGAATATCGCGGCTATGCCGGCGAACGCTTCTTAGCCCAGCACCGCGGCAAGCGCACCGTTCTCGTCTACGGCCGGGGACGGACCGAGCTCAAGCTGCTCGATGATCTGACCGACGAGGAGATCGCGGCCAAGCTGCCGGTGCATCTGCGGCACCTTCCCGTCAAAGCGGCGGCGTGAGGTGGGGCAATGTTCACCTTTCCCATTCTTGGCATCCGCAAAGTCGTCGACCGCGGGATTTCCGATGCCGCCGTCAATGGCGGGTTCCGCAATCCCTATTACGGTGCCCGGCCCGGTGAGGGCGAGAAGCCCGGAATCTGGCTTGTCGGCGACGAGGGGGTCTACATCATGTCCAACGGAAAACTCGCCGAGGGCGAACGTCCGCTCGTCATCTATTCAGAGCAATGCCATCCGTCCGGCAATCCCGACTGGTGGGACTACAAGCGCCGCCACTTCGGCGGCGATGACGGCATCGAGTTTATCGAAGCCGAGCGGTTGATCCCGCTCTTCGACCGCAACATGCGATCGACGCACCTCAACCTGGAGCTCACCGAGACCGAAATCGCGCTCTCGCTGATCACCCGCTGACCTCTTCCGAACCCACGCCGCAGATCCCCGGCCGACGTGCTCGGCTGGCGTTCGTGCGCGCCATCCCTTCAGGAGACACCACAATGTCCAACGACGATCCCTTCACGCTCGACCTGTTCAACAACACCGCCCTTTCGTCCGGCCTCGGTCTCGGGATAACGGCCTTCGGCGGCGACTTCGACATCAACGACCTCGAGGATGACCGGCCGTCCTCGGCGCCGGAGGCGCGGAAATCGCCGCCCGGCCCGCTGCCGGCTCCTCGACCCGACCGCGCGGGCGAGCCAGTCGCGCGAGGCGAGAACTTCATTCTCGAAGGCGATCGTGGTCTTGCCACAGGCTGGAAGCAGCGCGCGAGCGACAACCTGGCGGCTATCCGGCTCGCCGCCAAGATCGAGGCCGAGGATCGTCCGGCGACTGCCGACGAACAGGCGCGGCTCATGCGGTTCACTGGCTTCGGGGCCTCGGAGCTCACCAATGGCGTGTTCCGGCGTCCCGGCGAGGACGGTTTCCGCGCCGGTTGGCATGAGATCGGTGCCGCACTCGAGGAGGCGGTCTCGGACCAGGACTACGCGTCGCTGGCGCGCTGCACGCAGTATGCGCATTTCACGCCCGAGTTCATCGTCCGGGCGATCTGGGCCGGGCTGCAGCGTCTCGGCTGGCGCGGGGGCAGGGTGCTCGAACCCGGCATCGGCAGCGGGCTGTTCGCGGCGCTCATGCCGGCGGGACTTCGCGACCAGGTGCATCTCACCGGTGTCGAGCTGGATCCGGTCACCGCCCGCATTTCCCGGCTGCTGCAGCCGCGGGCGCGTATCGTCAACGCCGACTTTGCCCGTGCCGATCTGCCGGCAGTGTTTGACCTCGCCATCGGTAATCCGCCCTTCTCCGATCGCACCGTCCGCTCGGACCGCGCCTATCGATCCATGGGGCTGCGCCTGCATGACTATTTCATCGCGCGGTCCGTCGATCTCCTGAAGCCGGGCGGATTCGGGGCATTCGTCACGAGCGCGGGGACAATGGACAAGGCCGACAGCTCTGCCCGCGAGCACATCGCAAAATCGGCCGATCTCGTCGCGGCAATCCGCCTTCCAGAAGGCAGCTTCCGCGCCGAAGCCGGCACCGACGTGGTGGTCGATATCCTCTTCTTCCGAAAGCGCCAGCCAGGAGAGGCCGAGGGCGATGTCACCTGGCTCGATCTCGAACACGTCCGTCCCGCCGATGATGATGTGGGCGCAATCCAGGTGAACCGCTGGTTCGCGCGTCATCCCGATTTCGTGCTCGGCACGCATGCCACGGCCTCCGGACCTTTTGGCGAGGCCTACACGTGCCTGCCGGTCGACGGCGTCGATCTCGACCAAGCGCTTGCCGATGCGATCTGTCTTCTCCCGGGAGCCATCTACGACGGCACGCCCGAGGTCATCGATCCCAGCGCCGGCGACGATGGGGAAGGGGAGACGCTGCCCGACGCTTCGTCGATCCGCGAGGGTAGCTATTTCATCGCGCCGAACACGGCGCTGATGCAGATGGTCGACGGCGCGCCTGTGACGATTCCCGCGCGAAAGCGACGCGGCGCCGAAGGCGTGCCCGACAAGCACGCCCGCATCATCCGAAAGCTTATCCCGATTCGCGACGCAGTGCGCGAAGTCCTCAAGGCCCAGGAGCTCGACCGGCCCTGGAAGCCGGCGCAGGTCAAGCTGCGCATTGCCTGGTCGAACTTCGTCCGGGCCTTCGGTCCGGTCAACACCACGGTCGTGTCCACCACGGAAGACCCGGAGACCGGGGAGGTGCGTGAGACGCATCGCCGGCCGAACCTGCAGCCGTTCCTTGACGATCCCGATTGCTGGCTGGTCGCTTCCATTGAGGACTATGACCTCGATACCGACACGGCTCGGCCCGGCCCGATCTTCACCGAGCGGGTGATTGCGCCGCCCTCAGTGCCCATCATCACCTCGGCCGCCGATGCCTTGGCCGTGGTGCTCAACGAGCGCGGCCATGTCGATGTCGATCACATTGCAGAATTGCTGCATGTCGATGCCGAGACGGTGATCGCGGACCTGGGCGGTACCATTTTCCGCGATCCGGAAAGCGGGTCATGGCAGACGGATGACGCCTATCTCTCCGGCAAGGTCCGCGACAAGCTCAAAACGGCGCAAGCGGCTGCCGCGCTCGATCCGGCCTTCGATCGCAATGTCCGGGCCATGGTCACGGTCCAGCCGGCCGACCTCGGTCCATCCGACATCACCGCGCGTCTCGGCGCGCCATGGATTCCGGCCGCCGACGTTGTCGCCTTCGTCAAGGAGACAATGGGTGCCGAGATCCGCATCCACCACATGCCCGAACTGGCCTCATGGACTGTCGACGCCCGGCAGCTCGGCTGGATGGCCGCCGGCACCTCCGAATGGGGCACCGAGCGCCGTCATGCCGGCGAGCTCATCGCCGATGCGCTCAACAGCCGCGTGCCGCAGATATTCGACATCATCAAGGAGCGCCAAGCCGAGAAGCGCGTGCTCAATGTCGTCGATACGGAGGCGGCCAAGGAGAAGCTGACCAGGATCAAGACGGCATTCCAGAGCTGGATCTGGTCCGATCCCGACCGGACCGACCGGCTGGCGCGGGTCTATAATGACCGCTTCAACAATATCGCGCCGCGAAGTTTCAACGGCGACCATCTCCAACTCCCGGGCGCCTCTGGCGCCTTTTCTCTTTATGGGCACCAGAAGCGCGGCATCTGGCGCATCATCTCTGCCGGCGCGACCTACCTCGCCCATGCCGTTGGCGCCGGCAAAACCATGACCATGGCGGCCGCCATCATGGAGCAGCGCCGCCTCGGGCTCATCGCCAAGGCCATGCTGGTCGTGCCGGGCCACTGTCTCGCGCAGGCGGCACGCGAGTTCCTCGCGCTCTATCCGACCGCACGCATCCTGGTCGCCGACGAGACCAACTTCACCAAAGACAAGCGGCACCGCTTCCTGTCGCGGGCGGCGACCGCGACCTGGGACGCGATCATCATCACCCATTCGGCGTTCCGCTTCATCGGCGTGCCGTCCGCGTTCGAGCAGCAGATGATTCAGGACGAGCTCGAGCTCTACGAGACGCTGTTGACCAAGGTCGAAAGCGGCGATCGCGTGTCGCGCAAGCGTCTCGAGCGCCTGAAGGAGGGCCTCAAGGAGCGGCTGGAGGCGCTCGCCACCCGCAAGGACGACCTGCTCACCATCTCCGAAATCGGCATCGACCAGATCATCGTCGATGAAGCGCAGGAGTTCAGGAAGCTCAGCTTCGCCACCAACATGTCGACACTCAAGGGTGTCGACCCGAACGGCTCGCAGCGCGCCTGGGACCTCTATGTGAAGTCTCGGCTTCTCGAGACGAAGAACCCCGGACGGGCGCTTGTACTCGCGTCGGGCACGCCGATTACCAATACGCTGGGCGAGATGTTCTCGGTGCAGCGCTATCTCGGCTATGCCGCGTTGTCCGAGCGCGGCCTGCACGAATTCGACGCCTGGGCGTCGACCTTCGGCGACGTGACCACCGAGCTCGAATTGCAGCCCAACGGCAAATACAAGCCGGTGACGCGTTTCGCCACCTTCGTCAACGTCCCCGAGCTCATCGCCATGTTCCGCTCCTTCGCGGATGTCGTGATGCCGGCGGACCTGCGCGACTATGTGAAGGTGCCGGCGCTCTCGACCGGCACACGGCAGATCAGGACCTCCAAGCCCTCGTCGGCCTTCAAGCGCTACCAGCTCCTGCTCGATGCTCGCATCAAGGCGATCGAACAACGCGACCGGCTACCCGAACCCGGTGACGATATCCTGCTCTCGGTCATCACCGACGGGCGCCATGCCGCGATCGACCTACGCCTGGTCGATGCCGACAGTGACAATGAGCTCGACAACAAGCTCAACGACCTCGTCGGCAATGCTTTTCGCATCTGGCAGGAGACGGCGGACGTTGCCTATGTCCGTCCGGACGGCAAGCCGTTCGAGCAGACCGGCGCCGCCCAGATGATCTTCTCCGATCTCGGCACGCTCAGCGTCGAGAAGACCCGGGGCTTCTCGGCCTATCGCTGGATTCGGGATGAGCTCGTGCGTCTCGGCGTCCCTGCCTCCGAGATCGCCTTCATGCAGGAGTTCAAGAAGTCGGAGGGCAAGCAGCGGTTGTTCGGCGATGTCTGCGCCGGCAAGGTCCGCTTCCTCATCGGCTCCTCCGATACGATGGGCACCGGCGTCAATGCGCAGCTGCGCCTCAAGGCTCTTCACCATCTCGACGTGCCGTGGCTGCCCTCGCAGATCGAGCAGCGCGAGGGCCGTATCCTGCGACAGGGCAACCAGCACGACGTCGTCGACATCTTCGCCTATGCCACGGAAGGGTCGATGGATGCGCAGATGTGGCAGAACAATGAGCGGAAGGCCCGGTTCATCGCGGCAGCGCTTTCAGGCGACACCTCCATCCGCCGGCTCGAGGATCTCGGCGAGGGACAGGCGAGCCAGTTCGCCATGGCCAAGGCCATTGCATCGGGCGATCCGCGCCTCATGCGGAAAGCCGGCCTCGAAGCCGACATCGCCCGGCTCGAACGCCTGCGCTCGGCCTATCAGGACGATCAGTTCGCCATCCGCCGCCAGATCCGCGACGCCGAACGCGACATCGACTATTCGACACGTCGCATCAGCGAGATCGCCGAGGATCTTGAGCGTCTGGTTCCGACCGCGGGCGAGGCCTTCCGGATGCTGGTCGGCGACGCGATCTTCGCCGAACGCAAGCTCGCCGGTCGGGCGTTGATGAAGGAGATCCTGACGCTGGTCCAGCTCCAGCACGCCGGCGATGTCGCGATCGCGACGCTCGGTGGCTTCGAGCTCGAATACTCCGGCAAGCGCTTCGGCCAGGATGGCTATCGGTACGCCACCGTGCTGATGCGCACCGGGGCCGAGACGGAAATCGAGCTCCCCGTGACCACGACACCCCTCGGTGCGATCGCCCGCCTGGAGCACGTCCTCGCCAGCCTAGAGGACGAGCAGGAGCGTTATCGGCATCGGCTCTCTGACGCCGAGCGGCGCCTCGCGTCATATCGTTCGCGCGAAGGCGGTACCTTCGCATTCTCGGGTGAGCTGGCCGAAAAACGCCGACAGCTTGGCGACATCGAGAAATCACTCGCCCAGGACGTCGCGGACCCCAGGACGGGAGTGGTGGAGGTGGCTTAAGGTCGGCCTCCCTTAGCCTCTAGAGGCGTCAATCTTCTCGGACAGCCAGGTCTTGATAAGGGACTGATAGGGCACGTCGCGCTTGTTCGCCGCGACCTTGATCCGTTCGAGCAGGCTATTGGGCAGCCGCAACGAGATCGAGGTCGACGACGGCTTGAGGTTGGGCAGGCGGACCCGTTCCGCCTTGCTCCAATCGACATGCTCACTGGAGTCGTTGGTCTCCCAGAAGGCACGCTCCTCGGCCTCCGATGCAAAAGTCGGAACCGGCTTAGCTGTCTTGGTCATAGTAGCCTCGCTCCTTGCGGCTCATATCCCGGGCGGAAATCACCCGGATCTTGGTGTCCTTGTCCCGAAGCGTGAAGGTGATGTGCAGCAGCCTTCCGTCATCGGTGCGCCCCAGAGCATGAATTCGTTGCTCGATGGCGCTGTGCTTTGCGTCGGGAACAGTCAGTAACGGCTCGTTGAAGAAGACCTGTTCCGCCTCGGCCTGGCTGACCTCGTGCTTGTCGATGCTCTTGCGGGCATTGCCTGCATCCCAGTCGAAGCCGGCAATCCGTTCCCATTCAATCATCAGTGTATATTGCCATAATATACACGGATTTCAAGCTCCGTGAGGCGTGAGGGCTCCGCCCTGCAGATTTGGACAACATGGGGGGAGGAAAATGGCGGGCAAGGAAAACCCGCTCGCTGATCGATCGGACCGGTGGCGCTGACGCTCAACCGCCAGCCTCGCAATCCCGGCCGCGTCGTCCGGCGCAGGGCTGAAAGCCCCGCTTGGCCTGCCGGGCAGGGATGCTCACCAGGCAGTTGCACCGGCCCGCCCGCTCCGCGGGCCGGGGGATGTCTTCGGAAAGAAGACGAGAAAGGACCGGCGAAAAGGCCGCGTCCGCAACCCTCCAAGGAGCATTCCCATGGAACTGAAATTCGTTGATCCGCGCTCGCTCAAGGACAATCCCGACAAGGCGCGCCGCTCCAAGTCCAGCCCGCAGGCCGACGCCCTGCTGCTGGCGACGATCAAGGCTGTTGGCATCGTGCAGCCGCCCATCGTCGCCGCCGAGGCGGATGGCGGCAACGGCTTCGTCATCGACGAGGGCCACCGTCGCGTCAAGCAGGCGATTGCCGCCGGCCTCGAGGAAGTCGCCGTTCTCGTCGTTCCCCGCGCCGAGGATGGCGGCGCCATGCGTTCGCTGGTCACGACGATCGCGCATGAGCAGCTCAACCCCGTCGACCAGTGGCGGGCCATCGAGCGTCTCGTGGCGCTCGGCTGGACCGAGGAGGCGATTGGCATCGCGCTCGCCCAGTCGGTGCGGCAGATCAAGAAGCTGAGGCTGCTCGCCAATGTGCTGCCGGCGATGCTGGATCATATGGCAAAGGGTGACATGCCCGACGAGCGCCAGCTCCGCGCCATCGCGGCCGCCTCGCTCGAGGAGCAGAAGGAGGTCTGGAAGGCGCACAAGCCGACCAAGGGCGATCCCCAGGTCTCGTGGTGGGCCGTCGCCAACGGCCTGGTCAAGACCCGCATGTATGCGCGTGACGCCAGCTTCGGCGACGATCTGCGAGAGGCCTATGGCATCGCTTGGGTCGAGGACCTGTTCGCGCCGGCCGACCAGGATAGCCGCTACACCACTGATGTGGAGGCCTTCCTCGGCGCCCAGCAGGAATGGATGACGCAGCACCTTCCCAAGAAGGGCGTCATCGCCGAGACCAACAGCTGGGGCGAGGTGAAGCTGCCGCCCAAGGCCGAACGCGTCTACGGCACGCCCAAGAAATCGGACCACACCGCGATGTATCTCGATCGCGAGGGCAAGGTGAAGTCGCTTCACTTCCGCATGCCCGAGACGAAGAAGGCCAAGGGCAAGAGCGCGGAAGACGCCGGCGGCGACGACGAGGCGATCGTTGTCTCCAAGCCCCGTCCCGACGTCACGCGCAAGGGCATCGAGATGATCGGCGACCTGCGCACCGATGCCCTGCATGAGGCGCTGTCGCGCGCGCCCATCGAGGACGACACGCTGATGGCGCTGCTCGTCCTCGCCTTCGCCGGCCAGAACGTCCGTGTCGATTCCGGGGCAGGCGGTGACCACGGGTTCGGCCGCCGCTTCCCCCGTCACGCTGCGACCCTGTTCGATGCCGAGGGCAAGTTCGCCTTTGACACCGATACGCTGCGCATCGCCGCGCGCGGCGTGCTGATCGACGTGCTCTCGTGCCGGGAAAACATCAGCAAGTCCGGCATCGTGTCGATCGTCGCCGGCAGTGCGATCGGCGCCGATGGGTTCCTCGCCAATATGGGCACGGAGGACTTCCTCTCCTGCCTGTCGCGTCCGGCGCTCGAAACCTCGTGCAGCGATACGCCGGTGCTGCCGCGGGCGCGGGTGAAGGACACCCGCGCCGCCCTCGTCGAGCACTTCAGGGAGGGCCACTTCGTCCATCCCGCTGCCCTGTTCGCGGCGGACGGGGCCGGCCTCGCCGAGTGGCTTGCCAAGAGCGCCGTCACCGAGGTCGAGGACGACGATGGCCCTGACGAAGAGGGCGTCGTCGCCGGTGAGGACCGGGTGGTCGACGGAGCGCCGACCGACGAACTCGAGGAGGGCTATCGCGAGGCGGCCGAGTAGGACCGCGCCAACTCTCTTCTTCGATCGCTTTTCCGCCGCCGGGGCTCCCGGCGGCGGTTTTGTTTTCACCTTCCCGAACAGGAGGACATCATGTCCGCACATGCAATCTTCGAACACGCACCCATCGGCGCCATCGTCGCCTGGTCAGACGGAACGCCGCGGCCGCCGGAGCGGCACCGCAGGAAACTCGACGCCTGGAAGAACAGCAACAGCCAGGGACGGCTCATCCGCAAACAGGGCGGCCGCGACATCGGCACGCTCGACCCATACGCGAGCTTCACCCTGCACGAAGCCGACTACGGCGCCGGCGGCGTCATCGCCATTCGCGTCCACCGGACGTTCTCGGTGGGCTCCAGCCTGCACTTCACCATCATCGAGCGCCCGTCTGTCGGTTCGGTGCGGGTCTTTGATCGGTCCGGCGACTATGCCGATCTGGTTCATCTCGCGCCGCATCGCGCCGCCGCCGAGCAATGGTTGTCGCTGCACGGCTATCCGAACGCTGTGTTCGAGGAGGTCGCGGCCGATGAGGCCGCCGCCGATGCCGTCGAGGGGAGGGCGGCGGCATGAGCCAGGCACTTCAACCCTCAGATTCACCCGAAGCCCCGGATGCGTCCGGGGCTTCGTTTGGGTATAGCGCCGACGGCATGCCGGTCGCCCTTGTCGGTCAGAACGCCTATGCCATGGCGCCCGGCCGCGACGGGAGACACTATCTCGCCAGCGGCTGGCGTATCGCCCGGCCAATGGCGGAATGGAGCCGCTCGGACTTCTACGGCCATGGCGGTGACCTCGCCGACGAGAACGCCTTTCGGGCGAAAGTGCTCGAGCAGGCCCAGAACTACCTGGAAAAGCGTGCGCTCGGCCGCCGCGACATTCCCGGTGGCGCGCACACGCCCTGGGGGCCGTCGCAGGGCGCCACGGTTTATGCCGAAGGCGTCACCTCGCACTCGACCGCTGGTCACGGTGGCTTCAAGCTCTCGGCCGAGCGGAACCGCAAGGTCCATTCGATGCTCCGCGCCGCTGGCGGATGGTACGAAGACGACGAGTGTTGGGCGATCGTTGCCATCACCTTCCCGAACCTCTTCACCGCGCTCGAGCGCCGCTACGCCGAGCGGACCATCAAGGCTTCCTGGCCCGACGCGTGGGAAGCAATCTTCGGCACCATCCTCGCCCCGGGCGAGTCCCGCAAGAAGGACCAGCGTGCGTTCGAGGCCGAGCACGCCGCTGACTGGATTGTCGTTTCAGCGATCACCTCGGAGGAGCAGAAAGGGTTCGTCGAGTGCGTCGCCACGCCCAGCGGTAAACGCGGCACCGGCACCGAGGAGCGCCGCTTTCTCGTCCCTGCCGACGAGTACGATATGGGCCGCTTCGGCTTGGTCATCGATCCGGACCGGCATGCCGTCTATGCCGGACCGTCTAGTTTCGTCGGCTGGCGGGGGAGGGGGTCGCCATGACCCTCGCGCCCGAGCTGCGCCGCCAGCTCTCCTGCATGGAGGAGGCGCGCCGACAAATGCAGCGTCAACTGGACATGGTCGACCGGCAGATCACACGCCGCATGACCGCGCTGATCCCCGGCCTGCTTCCACGCCGGACACACTATCGTCGGGGCAAGGCGCCCGATCCTGGCGCGTTCCTCGAGCGCTATCGGTCCCAGCTCGCAGCTCTAACCGCTGAGCGCCAGCCGGAACTCGACGCCCTGTCGCGCAAGCTCGCGCGGCAGGAGCAGGCGATCGCCAGGTTCCTCGACCGGCACGCCGAAGCCGCCGATACGAGCGAGCAGGTCTAGCCGTGCCGCTGTTCGGCCGACATGGCCAACGCTGCCGATGATGCCGGATGCGACAAGCACGCGAGCGACCATCGTGGCAATGGTGGTCGCGGCAGCGATCCTGCAGGATCGAGACCCACGAATTGGCAGATGGTCATGACCGCCTGTCCTTCGGTTCCCATTGTCGAAATCGAGGCCCGTGCCGGCCCTCCCTCGGGCTTCCTGCGGTCCTGAACCGGCGGCCGGTCGCTTCAAGGCCGCGTTCCGCGCCGCGGGGCGGCCGGATCGAACCGGTCTCGACATGGCAGGCCCGCGTCCCGCGCGAGGGCTGAAGAAGCCCTGCTGGGCCGCAAACCTTCCATGCTCGCCTCGGTCCGCCCGGACCCTGAAACGCCCGTCATTCCGCCGGTTCTTGTCAGACCGCGCCCGAGGGAGGGCCGGCACGGGGCCGGTCCGAGCTTCGGGAACCTGAAGAAAGGACATGCCATGACCAAGAAAGCTGCCACTTCCCGCCCGAGCGCCCGCGTCGTTCCGCTCCGCAAAGGCACCACCCTGCAGATGGTCCGGCTCGCGTGCCCCGACGCCGCACAATGCTCCCTCATCGCCGAGAGCTTCGGCCTCCCGGTCCTCGACAGCGACGGCATCCGCGACCTGCACGAAAAGCTCATCGTCGACACAGCCGCGGCCCTCGACGAGGGACTTGGCGAACGCGCCATGCAGATCCACCTTCAGCGCATCGTCGGGGCGTTTGTGGGTTCCGCCCACGGCGCCGGCCAGTTCTACAGCCGGGCAGTGACCGAGGCCCGTGACGCGACGGCCAAGGCCGCCTGCGACGACCGGGACGAGGATGTCGGTGGTCCGGTCGGCTTCGACAGCGCCGCCCAGCGCAAGCGCGAGTTCGCGGCCGACATGGCCCTCCAGGCCCACGCACTTCGCATGGCCGCCGAGGGCGCCGTCACCGCCTACGAGCACGTTGTCGGCGAGGCCTGGAAGCCCTTCGAGCGGCCCGTGGAGATTCCGGGCCAGTCCATCGACCGCAAGGCCGCCGAGCTGCAGATGGCGGCCTTAAGATAAAGCCTTGGGCGGAGCCTCGGCTCCGCCCGCTTCTTCATACCCAAAGAGACCATAAAATCGGAACGGGTCCACAATGTGCGAAGGGCGGCTTCGCGCCCATCTCGGACGCTCAAGCAGGTTTGAGCACTTCCTGAAAGCGGACGTATCTCATCGGCTGGTTCTCTCGGTTCCTGACCGTTGCAGGCCCTAAAACTGACGAGCAATGAATTGGAAAGTCGGATGACGACTATTGGCGGTTCTGGAGTGTGAGCGACCGTCGGCTGCCGGGGCCCGAGAGTGCCGAAGGCCCCTATAGCTATCACCTCCCGGTGGGAACTGTTCCACCGTTCTGACGGCCAAGGCGTGCTTTGACGACAGCACCGAAGAAAACTGCTATTGGGTGTTTGTGTGCCGTGCATTCGTAGGGGGCGAAGCTGGGGAACAAAATCCGTGAATGGCAAAGCCCGCTCGATACCTCTTTAGGACCTGGCGTGACCGCGGAGGAAGTGGCACGTGGCGTGGACCTTGCCGGTCAAGTTGCATTGGTGACTGGTGGTTCCTCCGGGCTGGGCCTGGAAACCGTCCGAGTGCTGGCAGCATGCGGCGCCAGGATCTGCGTACCTGCGATTGACCCTCTCGTCGCCCGAGCCGCTTTGAGGGGAATTGACGGGGTAGAGGTCTGGTCCCTTAACTTAATCGATGGCGTCTCAATCAAAACCTTTGCCACGGCCTTTCTCGAGCGGCAAAGCCGACTTGATATTCTGGTCCTAAACGCGGGCGTGATGGCCAGGCCGCTGTTCCGCGATCAAGAAGGTCACGAGGGCCATTTCTCTATAAACTATCTCGGGCACTTTCGGCTCACGGCACTGCTATGGCCAGCATTGATTGCGGCGGCAAAATCTCGAGTGGTTATCCTTTCGTCCCGAGGCCATCAGATCTGCGATGTCGATCTCGACGATCTGGATTTTGTAAGACGTCCCTATGATAAATGGATGGCCTACGGCCAATCAAAAACTGCGAACGCACTTTTCGCGGTCGCGCTCGACACGCGGGGCCGCCGTCACGGGGTTCGTGCCTTTTCGGTACACCCCGGAATGATAATGACACCAGGGATTCGGCACCTGTCACGATCGGAACTCGACGCCTTCGATGCCGTCGCGCCAGATGGGTCCCCCATCATTGATCCGGCGAGGGATATGAAAACCGTGGGGCAAGGCGCCGGGACGACGGTCTGGTGCGCTACTGCGGCAGTGTTGGATTCGATTGGCGGTGTCTATTGCGAGAATTGCGACGTCGCACTCGTAGAGCCCAGTGAGGGGTTTGGGGTGCGTCCCTATGCGATCAACCTGGAGAGGGCCGAGAAGTTGTGGCGCGCGAGCGCAAGGCTGACCGGATTGGATATCGCAATAACCTGAGGCACCATGTCGACCCTTGAGGCAGGTCCGCGCCAAAAGACTGCCAGCGTCAAGCCCGCAGAAATGATCGACGCCGCATTACCTGAGGATCGTATGTTACTTCGAAGATAAATTGATCATAAATTCGTACGTTATTTGACTAGGCACGCTAGATCTCCTTCGCACCGTCACTCTATACTATGTGCCGACAACGCTCCGTTATCAGGGAAGGATAGAATGCAAGCGCAAGCTTCCGCGAAGGCACCCGCCGCAGATTCGGCGCTCGCCTTTGGCTCATTCCTGCTCCATCCGGGGCGACATCTTCTGCTCAAGAACAACGAGCCCGTCTCGATCGGCTCCCGAGCGCTCGAAATACTCATCGCGTTGACCGAGCGACCGGGCGAACTGGTAGCGAGGGGTGAATTGACAGCGCGAGCCTGGCCCAACACCTTCGTGGAGGAGTCGAACCTCAGAGCTCAGATCGCATTACTACGCAGGGTGCTCGGCGACGATCAAGCCGCTCCGCGATACATCGTCGCCGTTCCGTCAAGAGGCTATCGGTTCATTGCGACTGTCACCCGCACTCAAGTTGAAAACGAGCCCGAGACGCACGCCGCCCTGAACAACCTTCCAAGACCGCTGACGCACCCCATCGGACGTGACGAAGCGATCAAGACCGTTGAAGGGCGCTTTCAACGGTTCCGTATGGTCACCATTGTCGGACCAGGTGGCATCGGCAAGACAACCATGGGCTTTCGCGTGGCAGAACAATTGTTGTTATCGCATGAACATGGCCTTTGCTTCGTGGACCTGGCCCCGATCACGAATTCCAAACTCGTCCCTTCAGTCTTGGCCTCACAGCTTCGCCTCCCGGAAACATTGGGGGATCCGACCGCGAGCCTCATCGCGCACCTTCGCGGGAAACATATGCTGCTCGTGCTCGACAGTTGCGAACTCGTTCTCGAAGCCACAGCCCGTCTGGCGGAGGCCTTGCTCCGGGAAGCGCCAGAAATTGCCATCCTTGCCACCAGCCGCGAGGCGTTGCGGGTGGAGGGCGAAAGCGTCTACAGGCTCCCCCCTCTCGACATGCCGCCTTCCGCGGCCGGCCTGACTGCCGCCGACGCGTTGGAATATCCTGCCATTCGCCTGTTCGTCGAGCGGGCGACCTCTTCCGGAAGCGAGTATTCGTTCAACGATGACGAAGCTCCCGTGGTCACCCATATATGCCGCCAACTCGATGGGATCGCCCTCGCGATCGAGCTCGCCGCAGCGCGGGTGGAGGCATTTGGCACGCGCGGTATAGCGGAGCTTCTGAATGACCGTCTGCGGCTGCTGACGGGCGGTCGGCGCACCGCTCTCCCCCGCCATCAAACCCTGGCAGCGATGATCGACTGGAGCTACGGGGCGCTATCAGAAGGTGAGCAGAGGGTTCTGCGCCGGCTCGCAATGTTCGCAGGAGACTTCGGGCGGGTGGCGGCCGTCGCCGTCGCAACCGACCCGGATGCCACGGAACGCGATGTGCTAGGTCATCTCGCTGACCTCGTCGCCAAATCCCTGGTGGCGGTCGACGCTCGGGGCAAGGCCGCGCGATACCGTATTCTCGACACGACACGGGCCTTTGTTCTGGAAAAGGTGCGGGAGGAAGGAGAGCTCAATGCCGTCATGCGGCAACTCGCGAGCTATCTGTGCGATGTCCTAGGGCATTCGCAGGAGGAAGTCGAAACCCTGCCGAGGGAAGAATGGCTTTTGAGGTATGCTCCGCATATCAACAACGTGCGCTTCGTTCTGGATTGGGCCTACTCGGGGCAGGGCGATATAGAAGTTGGCCTCGCGGTCACCGTCGCCGCCATTCCGATGTGGTATCAGCTTTCTCTAGTCGACGAATGCCTGACCAGTGTCCAGCGCGCGCTGCTAGGCATCGACCCGGGAAAGCGACGAAACGAGCACGCTCGTCAGATCATGCAGCTCTACAGGGCGCTTGGGCTCTCCCAAGCATTCAAGATCGGCTTCGCGCCACAAGCTCCGGCCGCTTTCGCCAAGGCGTTGGAGATATCGGAGGAGCTGGGGGACGTCGACGCTCAAGCAGAGGCTCTTTGGGGCTTGTGGGTAGCACAGGTGGGCATGGGTGACTACAGGGCGTCGCTGGGAAACGCCGAACGTTTCGTGGCGCTCGCCCAAAGCGGACTCGATCGGTTCATCGGTGACCGAATGCTCAGCATGACCCTGTTCTGCATGGGGGACTTCCGTGGTGCCCGCCGTCACGCCGATCTCATGTTGGCCCACGATATCGCCGCTGAAACCGCCTCCGCGAGTTCAGTGCGTTTCAGATTCGGCCAGTCGGTTTCGGCACGAATCCAGCCCGCCCAGCTCCTGTGGATGCAAGGCCTTCCGGATCAAGCAATCAAGGCAGTCCATACCGCCGTCGCGGCCGCGCGGGACTCGGGCCACGCGATCTCGCTGTGTGAAGCCTTGGCCCGCTGGTCATGTCCGGTCCTGGTTCATGTCGGCGACCTGGCGGCTGCGGATTCGGCTATCACCGAGCTACTCGATTTGGCCAAGACGAACGTTCTCGGCCCATGGGAGGTGTTCGGTCGGTGCTGGAAGGCGGCGCTTCTGATCCAGCGAGGGCTCCCTGAGAGAGGCGTACCCCTTCTCCGGAACGGGCTGGCTGAACTCCGCCAGGTAAAACTCTTCAACCTCTACAATGTCAGATTTCTCGGCTTTCTGGCCGAGGGCCTGTCTTCTCTGGGACAACACGTCGAAGCGCGGTCGCTGGTGGATGCGGCGATCAGCGCCAGCGAAGCGAAGGACGAGTTCTGGTGCGTCGCAGAACTCTATCGCCTGAAGGGCGATGTCCTTTGGCGCGGCGGCCACGACCTCGAGAGGGTCGAACGATGCTATCTCCATTCGGTCGAGGTGGCGGGGCGGCAGGACGCGCTGTCCTGGGAGCTGCGGGCGACCACGAGTTTGACGAGGTTGGCGCGTGATCGCGGAGACGCCGCTCGGGCACGTGCATTGTTGGCGGCGGTTTATAATCGGTTCATCGAAGGTTTCGACACAGCCGATATGGTGGCGGCCAAGGCTCTTTTGGCCGAGGTATCCTGATCTTCCCGCGCGGCTCCGCACGTTTGTGCTCCTGCTCGTCACAAGATTTCACTGCGATTCACTGGCTTGAGATCACGGAGCTTTGCCATCTTCTGTCCGTCGACGGATAGCGTCGACACCGCAGTGAGGCAGACAGATGAAGACTACGGCGACCAAGATGGATGCGCTCGTCCTGCACGAGACGAACTCGGACTTCGTCCGCACCAGCATGGTCTGCCCAGCGCCCGCGGCGGGCGAGGTCCTTGTCCGCGTCAAGGCGAGCAGCGTCAACCCACTCGATCTCAAGATCAGAAGCGGCCAAGCTCCGCATGCGCGGCATCCGCTGCCGGCCATTCTCGGTATGGACGTGGCCGGGATCGTCGAGGCTGTCGGTCCAGGGGTGACTGCGTTCAAGCCGCAGGACGAGGTCTTCGGCATGACGGGTGGCGTCGGCGGTCTCCAGGGTTCGCTCGCGACCCTCGTCGCCGTCGACGCCGATTTACTGGCTCCCAAGCCTGCCAACCTGACCATGCGCGAAGCGGCAGCGTTGCCGCTGGTCTTCATCACCGCCTGGGAGGGCCTGGTGGATCGCGCGCAGGTTCAGGCGCGCCAGAAGGTCCTCGTACTTGGCGCGGGTGGCGTCGGCCACGTTGCCATCCAGATCGCACGGGCTTTCGGGGCCGAGGTCTTCGCCGTGGACAAGGCCGCCAAGCAGCGCCAGATCGAGGAATTGTGCGCCACGGCGATCGACAGGCATCAGACGACGGTCGAGGAGTACGTCAAAGACCACACGGGCGGGCGCGGCTTCGACATCGTCTACGATACCGTGGGCGGAGCCGGGATCGACGCCGCGTTCAACGCCGTGACCCGCTTCGGCCATGTCGTCAGCTGCCTCGGATGGGGCACGCACTCGCTCGGTCCGCTCTCGTTCCGAGCGGCAAGCTACTCGGGCGTCTTCACGCTCCTGCCGATCCTGACCGGGGAAGGCCGCGCCCATCACGGGCAAATCCTGCGGGAGGCGAAGCGACTCGCAGAAGCAGGAAAGTTCACAGCTCTCGTCGATCCCCGCCGCTTCAGTTTCGAGACCATCGCGGAAGCATACGCCGAGATCGAAAACCGAACCGCTAACGGCAAAATCGTGATCGACGTCGCCGACTAAAGCGGCACCTTCAATCTCTAAGCAAAGGAAATGCATCATGCCATTTGTCAATGTGAAACTGGTCGACGGCGTGTTCACGCCGGAGGAGAAACATGCCATGGCCAAGGCCTTGACCGACGTGATGGTGAAGTTCGAAGGGTCGGAGGCCTTCCGCGAAGTGGTGTGGGTCCTCATCGAGGAACTGCACACCGACGGGTGGCACATCGGCGGCAGGCCGTTCGAAGGGCCGAAATCGTTGATGACCACCCTCTCGAAATCCAAGGAGGTCGTCGAGATGATCGACGGTACGCCTACCACCCGAAAAGAGTGGGCCGCGGCAGCGCCAGTTTTGGGCTGACGACATAGCAAAATATCGACACGGCCGAAGAGAGAGCATCCGGACAGAATATGTCCGGAGCCGCCAGTGGAACCGCGTCCAGGTCGCAGAGGAAAGAAAAATGGATACGAGCACATCCACGACAATGCCCACCACGACGACGAGACGGGAAGTCCTGATCGGGGCGGGAGTCGTCGCTCTTGCCGCGACGTTGCCTCTGGCCGCCACGGCGTCGTCGAATTCAACCAGTGCAACCCCTGAAGATGGAAATGAGACCATGAGCAGCATCAAGACAAAAGACGGCGCGCAGATTTTCTACAAGGACTGGGGCACCGGACAGCCGATCGTGTTCCACCACGGTTGGCCGCTGAGCGCCGACGACTGGGACAACCAGATGTTGTACTTCCTCGGCAAGGGATTCCGGGTCATCGCCCACGACCGGAGGGGCCACGGCCGTTCCAGCCAGACCTCGGGCGGCAACGACATGGACACCTATGCGGCCGACGTCGCAGCTCTCGCCGAGGCGCTCGACCTCCGCGACGCTATCCACATCGGCCACTCTACGGGCGGCGGCGAAGTCACCAGGTACGTCGCCCGGCACGGCAAGGGCCGGGTCGCCAAAGCGGTGCTCATCTCCGCCATCCCTCCCGTAATGGCCAAGTCCGCCAAGAACCCTGGAGGACTCCCGATCGAGGTCTTCGACGGCTACCGCGCAGCCTTGGCGGCCAACCGAGCGCAACTCTACCTCGATATCGCCACCGGACCTTTCTACGGGTTCAACCGTCCCGGTGCCACGATCTCCGAGGGGACGATCCGCAATTGGTGGCGTCAAGGCATGATGGGCGGAGCGAATGCGCACTATGAGTGCATCAAGGTTTTCTCGGAGACCGATTTCACCGAGGACCTGCAGATCATCGACGTTCCGGTGCTGATAATGCACGGAAGCGACGACCAGGTCGTGCCAATCGCCGACTCTGCCGAACTCTCCGTCAAGCTGCTCAAGAACGGGAAGCTCAAGATCTACGATGGCTACCCGCATGGAATGTTCACAACGCATGCCGACGTGATCAACGCGGACCTTCTGGCCTTCATCAAGGCGTGACCGCCTGGGCGGGCCGAAAGGCCTGCCCTTACCCAAATCAACTCACGCTGTCGGCTCACCTGAGGCCGGCTGCGGAAAGGTGTGTCATGAAGACGAAACACATGCTCTCCCGCCGTGGATTTTGCCTTTGCTGCATAGGCGCTGCCACCTTCGCGGCGACCGGTGGCTGGATGAGCCCCCGCAATGCCTACGCCGAAGCGCGCGGCCTTGTCAGCTTGATCAAGGACAGCGCTGCCAAGTCCGCGATTTCCACCTACAAGCTGAGGAACAATATCACTATTCTGGAAGGCTCGGGCGGCAACGTCGCGGTATTGAGCGGCAAGGACGGTCTGGTCATGGTCGATGCAGGCATCAGCGTGTCGCGCCTCCAGATGACCAAGGCACTCTCCGCCCTCTCCCCCGAGCCCGTGACCCATCTCATCAATACCCACTGGCATTTCGATCACGCGGATGGCAACCCATGGATCGGTGCCGGCGGAGCGCAGATCATCGCGCACGAGAATACCCGCAAGTACCTCTCGCATGTGCAGCGGGTGGAGAACTGGGACTACAATTTCCTGCCGCTGGAGCAGAGCGGGGTGCCTAAGCACGTATTCTCAAAGGAGCATTCGCTCAAGCTGAATGGCCAGTCGCTCGCACTGAAACACTATGGTCCGGCGCACACCGACGGCGATATTTCAGTGATGTTCGGCGAGGCCGATGCTCTCCATGTCGGCGACACCTACTGGAACGGCATATATCCGTTCATCGATTATTCGACGGGCGGCAGCATCGACGGGATGATCGCCGCCTCGGATGCGAACCTGGCCCTGTCGACCGACAAGACGATCATTGTCCCAGGCCACGGAACCCCGGTGAGCAACCGCGCCGAGCTGCAGGAGTTCCGCGACATGCTTGTCGCCATCCGCGAGAACGTCGCAGCGCTCAAGCGCCAGGGGCGATCGAGAGACGAGGCCGTCGCCGCCAAGCCCACGGCGGCGTTCGATGCCAAGTGGGGCAATTTCGTCATCGATCCCGGCTTCTTCACGCGGCTGGTCTACGAGGGCGTCTAGCACGAACCTTCAGTCATCGGACGATCTCTCTGGCGCGTTACTCCCCCCACCCCCCGCGCGCCATCGGGACGCCCCTTTGACAGAACTCGAACCCTTAGGAGACAGCTATGTCGGAAACAAAAAGCGCTCTGTTCATCGATATCCCGGTCGAACTGAAGGAAGTGAAATCGGTCCACAGCATCGGGAGCCTTCAGTTCGAAGGCGACCTGCCCGCGGCGCTTTTCCATCTTCAGCTGATCACCACGGACGTCGCGAACTGGAACTCGGCGTCGGACGTGATCGTGGTCTTCCACACCAACGCGGGCCACGTCACATTGAATGACGCAGCTTACAATGCTTCGCGCAACATCGCCACTGGCAACCCCTACAAGAAGCTGGTTACCGACCTCATCGATATCGGCGTCAAGGTCGAACTATGCGGCGCGACCGCAAAGGTCAACGGCTGGGGAAACGCTGATCTTCTTCCCCGCATTAAGGTCAATCTCGACGCCATGGCCCGCACGATCCAGCTCGTGCAGCAGGGTTTCGTCAAGATCTCAGAGTGACGGTCGGTCGACTGATCTAGTCTCTCACCAGGCAGGAGGCGACCATGCTCCAATTGCCATTCGGGTTCCATTCGACCGCTTCCGAAGTCCTTCGAGGTGTCGACCTCCGGGGAAAGACGATGATTGTCACCGGCGGCGCAAGCGGGATCGGCATCGAGACGACCTCGGCGCTCGCCGCGGCTGGGGCCACAGTTGTCATCGCCGCTCGCCGCCCTGAAACCGCCGAGGAGGTCGCGATAGACCTCCGGATGAAGACCGGCAATCCTGCGATCCAGTTGCGTCAGCTCGATCTCGCGGACCGCCGCTCCGTCGATCGCTTCGTCGACGACTGGGAAGGTCCCGTTCACGCGCTCGTCAACAATGCGGGGATCATGGCGTTGCCAGAGCTGGAACGCAATTCCCAGGGATGGGAAATGCAGTTCGCGACCAACTTCCTGGGGCACTTCGCACTGACCCTAGGACTCCGCAGAGCTCTCGCCAAGGCCCAGGGCGCGCGCGTGGTATCCGTCAGCTCCAGTGGCAGCCTGTTCGGCCCGGTCTTCTGGGACGACCTGAACTTCCACTTCATCCCCTATGACCCCCTTCTGGCCTATGCCCAGTCGAAGACGGCTTGCACCCTCCTGTCCGTGGGGATCCGGGATCGATGGGCCGACGACGGGATCGTGTCGAATGCGCTCAATCCGGGAGCCATCGCTACAAACCTGCAGCGTCATACCGGAGGGCTACGCACGCCCGAACATCTTCGCAAGACACCCGAAGAGGGGGCTGCCACATCGGTGCTTCTCGCGGCCTCGCCGTTGGTTGAGGGAACGAACGGACGGTATTTCGAGAACTGCGCCGAGGCTCCGGTCGTGCCGAGTCGCCCCCAGTTGAGGTTGGAGGGCGTTCCCTCATACGCGCTCGATAGCGCCAACGCGCAACGTCTGTGGGAGATGGCCGTAGGCTCTTTGGGAGAATGAGGATGATGGACACCACCCAACAAGTGGTCGGTCTCGGCGACTAGGGTGGACGATCCGACAAGAGTTCAGAACTGCACGATCTCAACCGTCTAGAGCAAGCGACCTATGAACGCTCACGATAGGAGGTTTCAATGCGCAACGACACCCAAGCGTTCGACGAGATCGGAATGAGGAAAGCCCGCTATTGCCGATATGTTGACACCAAGCATTGGGAGGAATTTCGGAAGCTTTTTTCCGCCACGCCGGACATCCGGCTTATCGACGCCGAAGGACAGACGATCCAAGTCTTCACTTCCGTCGACGAGTTCGTCACGACTAGCGCCCGTTATCTCGAAGGCGCGCGGACAATTCATCAGGTGCACAACGCGGAAATGGAGCGGGTGTCCGACAGCGAAGTGCACGCGATCTGGTCGATGGAGGATTATCTCGTCTTCCCGCCCACCGCCGACACTCGCCCCGCCAGCATGCACGGCTACGGGCACTATCATGAAAGCTGGGAATCCGAGGATGGGCAGTGGCGCATCGCCAAGCTCGAGCTCCGTCGGACCATTCTGGAAATCACGCTCAAGGAGCGCGTCCAATGACCAATGCACCGATCAGAGTTGGCATAATCGGCGTGCACCCAGACCGCGGTTGGGCCTCGACCGCCCATGTGCCTGCGTTAAGAGGCTTACCGCAGTTCCGCCTTTCTGTCGTGAGCCATCACCGGATTGAAACTGCGCGTGCGTCAGCCGAGAAGTTCGGTTTCGAGCACGCGGTCTCGTCGACGGAGGACCTCGTGAACCACCCTGATGTCGACCTGGGTCGTCACCGTCAGGGTGCCGGAACACCTTCAACTAGTAACTGCGGCGCTTGAAGCGGGAAAGTCCGTGTTTTCCGAATGGCCACTCGGAATGAACCTGCGTGATGCGGAGACGATGAACTCGCTTGCCGCCGAAAAGGGCGTCTCGGCGATAATCGGGCTTCAAACTCGCGCAAACCCGACCATCCGGCATATGCGGGAACTGATCCAACAGGGCTATCTAGGCGAGGTCCTGTCTGCATCGGTCATCGGTTCGGGGATCACTTGGGGCGAGGAACTCGAAGAGGCTTTTCGGTACACCCTGGACCAGTCCAAGGGTGCGAGCATGCTGCACGTCCCATTCGCCCATACTATCGACGCCTTGCTCTTTGCTCTCGACGAGGACTTCCTTAGCGTATCGGGGACATTGCTCAGCCGTCGTCCGACGATCAGGATGATGGAAAGCAAGGAGGTTGTTTCGCTCGACGTCGCCGACCAGATCGCCTTCATTGGCAAGCTCACGTCAGGCGGCATGGTGACGAGCCATTTCCGTGGAGGACTGTCGCGTGCGACCAACTTCCACGTGGAGATCAACGGCAGCAGTGGCGACCTGTTGCTGACGAGCCCGGTCGGCTACGTAGGCTTGGGTGGGTTCAAGCTCATGGGGGCGCAAGCGGATGAGGCGCTCCACCCGGTCTCCGTGCCTGACGATTTCTGTCCCGGCGACGACGTCCTGACGGGCAACGTCAAGAAACTCTACGAACTTTTCGCTTCCGACATGACGTCGGGCACCCGTCAAAGTCCGTCGTTCGGAGACGCGGTCAAACTGCATCGGCTGATCAACGCGATTGAGCAGATCGGTGGGGTGGCGCGCGATGTCTGAGACGATGCAGGCCCTAGTGATGGACGCAGCGGGTGGACCCGAGGTCCTGCAAGTCCGCGAGATAGCAAGGCCAAGAGTCGAGAGGCCTTCGGACGTGCTCGTCAGGGTACGTGCGGCCGGGGTGAACCCGGCCGACTGGCAGAACAGGAAAAGCGGCAAGAGGCACGATCCCGATGCGAAAACAGGGTCGCCGACGATCCTCGGAATCGACGGTATCGGCGTGGTCGAGGAGATCGGCGCGGCGGCTGGTGGGATCAATGTCGGGGACGAGGTCTGGTACATCGACGGCTCCAGGCAATGCGGGGAGCTATGCGGAATACAAGGTGATCCACGGAGCGTACGTCTCTCGGAAGCCGGCGAGCGTGGACTTTGTGCAGGCCGCGGCGCTGCCAGTCGTCAGCCTGACGGCATGGGAAGCTGTTTTCGAAAAAGGGAACGTCAAATCCGGAGACCATGTCCTGGTGCACGGAGGCGCGGGTGGCCTGGGCCATATAGCAATCCAGTATCTTTCGACGGTTGGAGCCCGGACGGCCACCACGGTATCGAGCGAGCTCAAAGCGGCGTTTGCGCTGAGGCTGGGGGCCGATATAGCGATCCGGTATAGGAGCGAGGACGTCAACGAGAAGCTGAGGTCATGGAGCGGCAAGGACGGCGCCGACGCGTGTTCGACTTTGTCGGACATGAGAACTTCGCACGAAGCTTCGAACACGCCGCGCCCTACGGCCGGCTGGTGAACACCGTTGTCTCCGACTGGCCGAGCGGCGGCAACGCGCTTGCGGGGTGGAAGAATCTGGACGTTTCGTTCGTCAACATCGGTCTGCCGCAGATCACCCGCGATAACGGAAAGAGGCTCAGGCAGTTCAAGATTCTCGACGCGATCGCCGCTATGGTCGACGATGGCAAACTGCGTGCGCACATTGATCGGGTCGCGTCGTTCGACGGCGTCGGCGACGCGCACCTGGCGTTGGAGGCAGGAGAAACAATAGGGCGGGTAGTTCTGAAAATCTGATTTTGGGCAGCCCCCTCTCATTCCACATCGGACGTGATTTGGCGTAGGCATGTGCGGCATCGACCCAGTTGCCCAGACGCAGTCGAACTCGCGACGGCGCTCGGCGATGATGGCCCTAGGGATCACGAAACTCCAGCGTCAAGACGCGACTAAAATGCGGATCTTCCCGGGCGTCGACTCATTGCTGAGCGGGCTCCCACAAGATCTTTGTATGTCCGCTATTCGCTTTACCGACACGAGTAGGAGTCCGTCTGGTTCCGGCCCCGTATTTGCCATTGCCTACGGGCTACGACCCTTTCTGGCGCAAATCACCTCATCACGCGCGCAGCGGCATCGCTTCCACCCTGATCACCTCGGACAAATCCCCTTCACCGCGGTGACGGCACCTCAAGCGAATCGGAACGCCGACTTAGGCTCCGGGGACTTAGCGCACCCAATCCCGCTCTCGTAATGGCTTTCCTGGTGCGGCGGCGGATCTTCCACGATCAACCCGCAAGGGGTCCGCTAGCAAGCTGCGGCCGCTTGGCAGAAGCCTGCGCGGTGATCGCGCCCGCCGCCGCACACTGACGGAGCCATCGAGCGGGAATTGGCCCGCTCCAAGATGGAGCCCTCAGATGTCGCACGATCTCACTCTCGCCCAGAAGGCCGCCTGGCACCTCGCCCGCACCCTCATGGCCCCGGTCATCCTCTTCCAGGTCGACGACGAATACGGCGTCCTGCCCGCCGACGAGCTCGATGACGCCGACGTCGAAATCCTGTTCGAATACGATCCCTATAGCGGCGGCCGGTCGGTTCATTGAACCGACCTTTCTCCGGACCGCATCGAGGCGGCGCCCCGCCCCGCCTCGCTTCTTTTCTGCGCCTGCTCCCGCCCCCGTCCTGCCCCGCGGTCCTGGCGGAGCCGGTCGGTCAGCGCAACGGCTTCGCCGTCCTCCGCTCCGCTCCGGCCTTGCAGGTGCGCGGCCCGCCATCCTGCTCCGCCCAAGCGGACCCCGTGACGGGGCCGCGATCGGCGCGGCCTCCAGAACTGGAGGTTCATGAAAATGAGCAGGAAAGAGAAAGGGCAGCGCGTCGAAATCTATGCGCGCATCACTGATCACATCGTCGCGGAGTTGGAGAAGGGCGTCCGCCCCTGGATGCAGCCGTGGCATTCCACCAACGCCATCGGCCGCGTTACGCGGCCGCTACGCCATAACGGCCTGCCCTACAGCGGCATGAACGTGCTGCTGCTGTGGTCCGAGACCATCGCGCGTGGCTACGCCATCCCGATTTGGATGACGTTCAAGCAGGCCCTCGAGCTCGGCGGCGCGGTTCGCAAGGGCGAGACCGGCTCGATGGTTGTCTTCGCCAGCCGCTTCACCAGGACGGAGACCGACGCTGCTGGTGAGGAATTCGATCGCGAGATTCCGTTCCTCAAGGCCTACTCCGTTTTCAACATCGCGCAGATCGATGGCCTGCCGGACCATTACTACGGGCAGAAGGCAGAACCCGTGCGCGATCCGATCGCGCGCATCGAGTATGCCGACCGGTTCTTCGCCAATACCGGTGCGGTGATCCGGCATGGCGGCGACCGCGCCTACTTCTCGCCGGCGACCGACCACATCCAGATGCCGCCGTTCCAGACCTTCCGCGACGCTGCGTCATATGTTGCGACCCTGAGTCATGAAGCCACGCATTGGACGTCGGCACCGCATCGCGTAGACCGCGATCTCAGCCGCTACGCCAAGGATCGCAGCGAGCGTGTGCGCGAGGAGCTGATCGCCGAACTTGGAAGCTGTTTCCTTTGCGCCGATCTCGGCATCGCACCGGAGCTCGAGCCCCGGCCCGATCATGCGAGGTACCTGGATTCGTGGCTCAAGGTGCTCGCCGAAGACAAGCGAGCGATCTTCTCGGCCGCTGCCCAGGCGCAGCGCGCCGTCGCTTTCCTGCACGGCCTTCAGCCGGCGGCCTCCGAAGCACGCGAGGCCGCATGATGTTCCACGCACCGATCGTCGGCGGGGAGGGTCACGGACCTTCCCCGATTATCTGCATCGCTCGGCCGTGCCGCTCGATCACGCAGATCTGTCAACGCTGGCAGATCACGGTCAGCTCGATCGGATGAACGAATGCGAGGGCATGTGCGGCGTCTGACACATGCTTCTGTTCGAACTGAGCCAGCATTTCCTTTCGGAAGCGTCCTCTTCTGCTTGATGGTCCGTGACCGGATCTGGTCTTGGAATGCGTGGCAACAGGAGATGCGAGGGAACCTTGCCGCCAAATCGTGGAGATCGGCATGCGAGGCGCGTGGACAATCAAGGGCGCCAGGTCGACAACAGTGTTCGGCGACGCGATCTCGCGGTACTCCCGGACCTGGCCGATCACTGCCACGGTCATCGGTGATAGAGCTACCGACCTTCATCGAGGGAGCCCGTCACCCGCAACGGCCCATGCCGACACCGGTTACGGCGGCATGCTTTCGCACCACGATACCATCAATGCCGAACTCCGACACGTGGGCCAGCTCGTTCCTTCAGCACCTTGCACCTGGCCAACCCCTCTGCGGCTCGATGAGGCATGTCTGACCGGAAACCGGCTGCGCCTCGATCGTTCTCCCGCAACGGCCATCCGGAACTTTCTTCCCCTGCCGGCTTCGCCGCCTTTCCTCGCGCTACCCAAGAAAGCCGCTTCCGGCCGCCCTCCATTGCATTCCGGCCCTGGCGGGTGCGGTCCGATCGTCTCCGGTCTGTCGACTGCCATCGCGGCCGCGAAGGGCGCGGCCCGAAACACAAGGAAAGGAACATCACCATGGCCACCATCGGCACCTTCACCACCTCCGCCAACGGCTTCACCGGCACAATCAAGACCCTCAACCTCAACGTCAAGGCGCGCATCGAGCGGGTCGACAATCCCTCCGACAAGGGCCCGCACTTCCGCATCTACTCGGGTGCCGTGGAACTGGGCGCCGCCTGGCAGAAGACCGCCAAGGAAACCGAGCGCGATTACCTTTCGGTAAAGCTGGACGATCCGAGCTTCCCGGCCCCGATCTACGCCACCCTGATCGAGGTGGATGGACAGGAAGGCCTCCAGCTCATCTGGTCCCGCCCGAACCGTGACTGATCGGCTCCGCAGCGGCCCCGTCAATCAGACGGGGCCGCTTCTGCGTGTCGAGCGGCAATCCTCGGCGAATAGCCGCGCTGCCGCTTGGTGCGCAGCAATTGCAGGAATAGGCCGACTGCCTCACCCTCGCTGTCGAAGGAATGCTGGACCATCCGCCCGCGCGTCCCGATCCGTCCCCAACGGCGGATCAGGCATGTCTGACCGAACAGCGTCTCATCGAGCGACATGGCGTAGAACCGGGCCATGTTCCGGCTCGCGTCCATGCGTTCGATATAGAGGCGATAGCGTTGCGCAACCATGCCAACAGCATCGCGCAGGCGGAGTCCGCCGTCCAATGACAGCTTTGAATCGCTGGACCCGGATCGATTCATTCTCGTGATGGGTCGTTGGACCGGCACACGCCCCGAGGCGCCGAGGTTGACAACATCGGCTCCCCCGCCAATCGGTGCAGTTTGCGAACCGGGGCCTTCGATTTCTCGACGATCTCGGCCCACCGGAAACGAGCCGCCAGAGCGGTCAGCCGTTCAACGCATCCTTCACCGCCTTCGCCGGCGCGAAGGTGAGCTTTCTCGAGGCGGCGATTTTGATCGTGGCGCCGGTCGACGGGTTGCGGCCCTCGCGCGCCGGCGTGTCCTTGACCTTGAACTTGCCGAAGCCCGGTATGCTGGTTTCCGCCCCCGATCGGGCGGCGTCAGAGATCTCCTTAAACACGCTTTCCACGATTGCCTTGGCCTGCGCCTTGCTCAGGCTCTGCTCCGCGGCAATCTTGTCGGCGATTTCGGTTGTCGTCGTCATGATCTGCATATCCTCTGTTGCATCATCCTCGCCTACCTATGGCAATCACAACATGCCACTGGAACTCACGGAGCGAGGGGTTCGTCGGCAATCCACTGGAAATAGCCGCGGATACCAATTCCAGGATCTTCGATGCGCTGACAAGAGGCGGATGCACACCAGCAGCTTCCGAAATCTCAAAGCGGCATCTCTTCTCACCGTGCGCTTGCGGCCACGTCAGCGCCTGGAGCTTCTGCCCTCCAGTTCGTCATATCCCCCGTAGCCCATAGGGGTGGTCGCTAGGCCGCGTCCCGATGGTCGAAGCACACGCCGATGGTCTGACCAGTTAAGGTTTCGACGATGAAGCCGACGAGCTCCTCATCGGTGTGCTCGCAACTCGGGCAGAGCTGCCGAATGTCGGTGAGAACGTCGCGGGTCGAAAGGATGCTCCCGGGCCTATATTTGGCTAACGCTGTGAAAACAGCTTCATAGGCATCCAAGTTCGCTGAAACCGACCTTTGTGGTTGCTGCATTGTCGCCCCCTACGCCACAAGCTAGCCGCTGCTTTGTCTAGGAAAATAATACGCAAGCGGTGCCGCAACGCTAGAAAAATTGTGGTCCGACCAAGATTGCTTTTGGGCCGAGCCGGCGGGCAAACAGGTGCTTATTTCCTGGAGGGCGAAATCGTCTCAAACCGCGCGTCGAGTGAAGACATGGTATCAACCGCGTTGTAGGTTCCGTCCGCATCGACGGGCAGAATGGCCCGTCGATGTTCCCAAGCCCCCGTGACCGTGGCTTGAGCACTGTCAAGGTCGCCGGATCTGCGCAGCAGATCAGCGCGCCGCGAAGCGGTTGCCTTGACAGCGCGAAACGCGATCACAGTTTCGGCAGACGGTCGGCGTGCTTCTCGAGAAAGTCGTTGACTGCTTCAACATAGTAGTCGTTGACGCGCCGACCCTCCGAAGCAGCGAGCAGGCGCAGGCGCCGCTTGTCTTTGGCGGCGATATAGACGGTCGTCGGTTCCTTCTTGTCCTCCCGGAGCGATTTTCCGGCGACAGGATCGCGTTTTTCGCCCTCTTCCTTCACCTTGCGGATATCCGTGCCGCTCAGCTCCAGTTTCGGGCGATTGAGCTTGGGAAGTACAGCCCGAGCCGGCTGCATCACGCTCAACAGGGCGTCCTTCTTGGCGTTGTCGTCCATCACGTCACTCCGCTGCGGCCGACCGATTGGCGGCCTCAATCACGTACCGGACAATCTCGGCAAATATTGCCTCGGATTCGACAATGGCTTTCGGGTCCACCCGGCCGCCCGCGTAGAGCGTCGCGCCGGTCTGCATGTCCTTGTAAGCAATACGGTAGGGCATTTCCTCACTGGCAATTCGTGTGCCGTCTTGCTGGATGATCTCGCGCAAGTCGGCAAGCGCCCTTGCCCGCTTGTCGATGACGGTGTTGTTCGTGAAGACATACATCACCGGCAGGGCAAAGCCGCGATTCTCGGCGACTAGGGGAATGTGCCCGTTCACAAGCTGATGAGCCGCGGTAATGTCGTCCATGGCAAGATGCACCGGTACCACGGCGATATCGGCAGCAAAAAGCGCTGCGGTCAGTTCGTCGTTGGTCTTGCCTTCGGTGTCGATGATGACCAGCTTGCCCTTCCTGTCCTGTTCCTGGCCGAGCGCGAGGATGTCGGTCGGCGTCGTGACTGCCACGATCTCCAGATTTTCGGGCTTGTTGCCGAAGCGGTCGAGCAGCATGGACCAGCGATCGATGTTCTTGCGCTCGTCAGCGTCAATGACAAAAACCTGGTGGCCTTGATGTGTGGCGACGCTCGCCATGGCACGCACGAGGGTGGATTTTCCAACGCCGCCTTTTGCCACGGCAACAGTGATGATCATCAGGCTCCGTCCTTCGCAGAAAGCGCTATAGCGTTCTGATTTATAACGTTGCGGCGCTGCAATTTTCAAGCGAGTTGATACTTTAATTTATGGCGCTGCAGAGCCGTAGCGGCATGACGTTATGCCGCTGTTAATTGCAGCGTTGTGCCGCCGTGACGCTGTGCCATTGTGATGGTGTGTTGATATGCCGCTACAATGGCATAGAGTAATACCACTATAGAGCTAAAGCATCGCGCCATTATAAACGATGTATGCGCAGCAGCGCGTAGGAGGAAAATGAAATGCACCCGAAAGCGGCGCATGTGTTTCTCTTGTTTCTCCCCCATGTTTAAGGTATTTCTTCTTTGGCAGGATAGCGAGTTTTGTGGAACAAATCCTCTTTTGCGCGCCCGCGTTGCGGGCTTAGGTCGGAAAACATGGGGGAAAAACAAGATCGTGCCCCTGAAGACCGCCAGCTACGGAGAAGTCGTCCGCTTCCGCGTCACCGCTGAGGAAAAAGCGGCGCTCGCCGCGGTCAGCGCACGCGAAGGATTGCCGGAATCGGAAGTCATCCGGCGACTGTTGCGCGCCGAAACGGGACTGTTTCTGCCGGTTGCGGACGTCGATCGTCCGGCAGTCGAAAGGCTTCAGGAGCAGTTGCGCAAGATCGGCGGCAATCTCAATCAGGCCGTCCGCGCGATGAATGCCGGTCGCGTTGGCTACGAACCGGCTCTCGCCAAAAGCCTCGCGGCGCTTCTTGGGATGATGCAACCGATGAACAAACGACTTGCGGACATGGCGCGGCCAGCCCGGGCGCGCCGGGGCACCCATCAATGAGCGGGCATTTCGACAACCTATCGCTCAGCATAGACGAGATGCTTGGCGGTACCGCGCCGGCGGCGGCCGATGCGGGAATCGCGGATGGACTGTCGGAGGCCGAGGCGATCCGGCGCAAGGCTTATGCGGCTACGGTTGCCGCCTGGAGCTCGCCGCTGGCTGCACCGAGTATAGACAATGTTGCGGCAACGCGACCGGCCGGGCGTGCGATTGGAACAAGGAAGGGCACCACTTACGGTCCGTCGGCGCAGCTTCCAGCCGCAGCGGCGGCCACGTCGGCGATGGCAAAAGCGGCCGCGCCGACAGCCGTGAAATTCGCTGCCACTGGAATTTCAACGCCAGGCGCGCCGGCGTCGCTCACAGTGGCGGCGGCAGTCGCCGGATCGGCAACCATCACCGCCGCTCTACGGCCGTTTGCGGGACAAAATGACCCGATCGCAGTTTTCACCAAAGTCGCAGCACTTGCGGTCGCCAATGACGAGGATGAAGGACGGCGACGGGGAGGGGGCGGCGGTGGCGGCCACCCGGTTCCGGTCGCCTTTGCCAAGACAACGCGCGGGCCAAGCCAATCGCAGGCGATCGCGGCGCGCGCCGCGACCGCGGCCGGCGCGCAGCCAGCGTTGTTCAAGGTCATTTCGACAGCCGGGAGGAAGGGTGCTGCCGGCGCCTTGCTCGAATATCTCGGCACCAGGCCCGATGAGGACGGCAAGAAACGCGATATCGAGGTCTTCACCAGCTCGGGGCTCAGTGTCGAGACCCGCGAACAGCGGCGGGCGCTTCTGGAGGAGTGGCAGGAAGACTTTCGCGAGCCATTCCAGAACACGAATTTCATCGAGGTCGACATCAACCTCTCCGGCGATCCCGGCCGGGATGATCTGCACGACGCATTGAATGCCGCGTTCGGCAGCAAGCCGTTCGTCTATGCGCGCGCCGGCAGCACCGTGAAGGTCTATGCCTACACCGATATGAAAGCGGCGGCACTTGCAAAGGCGTTGCAGAAACTCGACCACGAAAACGGCAGGGGAGGGGTCCTGCAACGGGCCGATGACGGAATCACGGCCCGGCTGAAGGACGCCGGCGTCGTCCGCCAGGCCGAGATCAAAGCGGCCGTTTCGACCGAAAGAGGCGGCCAATATTTTTTGCAGAAATTCATTCGTGCCAACGCCGGCGTGATCAAGTCCGACGGCGAAGAGTTGCCGGCCGGCCAGCGTGCGGATAAGGCAGCCGAAGCGCTTTATGCGTCGTGGAAGGCGGATTTCAAGACGGTGGAGCCGCGCAACGTTTATCACGTCGTCTTTTCGGCCAAGGCCGGCACAGACGCGCGTGCGTTGCTGCGCGCGGCCGAGAACGTGCTTGCCGAAAAGGTTCCGGACCACAAATGGGCGATCGCGCATCATCCGGAGACCGGGCACGTCCACGTGCACGCGATGATCCTTGCGCGCTCGGAAAGCGGCCGGCAGCTGCATTTCAGCAAAGCGGACCTGTACGACTGGCGCGCGGCCTTCGCCGAAAAGGCCCGCGATGAGGGGATTGGCATGGTGGCGACCAGCCGCATGGACTTTGCCGCCTCTCGGCCGTTCAACATGCGCCAGGCCGGTGCGTACGAACGATCGAAACGGGATACGCGTTACTCTGTGTCGCCGACGATCGCGCAGCGCGTCGAAGCGAAGCGGCAGGCCGCTTTTGAGGCAAAGACGATCGCCGCCTATGGTGCAGGGATCTCGCGTGGCTGGCAGGTGACCGCCACTATGACGCGCGCGGCTATGCCCGGGTCGCAAGCGGCCGCCGGCGCCGCAGCGTTTTTGGCTGCGATCGCCGAGGTCGCGGTTCAGCGGTCCGACCTTCGCACGACGCCGGCGTCGCGCGGGGAGGGGACATCGCTATCGCCGTCGGTCGAAAAAGTTAATACTCTAATTGGCCTATCTGACCGCATACAGGAGATCGTGAGCATGGAATTGTCGCCATTGGAACTCCGCCGTAAGATCGCGGAGGTGAACAAGGCCTTTGATAGGATCGACGGCTCCTTGTCAAAGACGGAAGACAAACAGGAGCTCGCTGGCATACGGGAGGAAATGAGCGGCCTCTTGAACGAACGGCTGAATGATGTGCGGGTGCAGGCGGCTACTGGCGGAACCGAGGCCACGGACACAGAACGCGACGAAGGCCGCTCTCTTCGCAAAAAAGAGCAACAGGCCAAGACGCAGGACCGGGCGAACGAGCAAAACCCGCGACAGCCCGACAAACAGGCCGCGTCGGGAAAGAAGGCCGAGCAGCAGGCGGACCGTGTCGAACGGCAAAACCGCGACACTCAGCGCTCTTTGGACGACGATCGGGAGCGTTGAGTAGCGGGGTGGCAGCCTTCCAGAGGACGTGAGTCGGACCCCTTGCGGACCATCCCTGATGGGAGGTCAAGGGAACGAAGTGACCCTATCCGGACCTTCCCGAGACGATTTGGCGGCCCGAAAACCGTCGTTCGCCGAAACCGGTATTCATGACCCAGGGCGGACATCAAGTCCCACAAACAGGATGTAAATGCTCGATTGGAGAAAGTACTTCCTATCAAGATCGGACACCTCTTATTGCATTCGCACGGGCACCGCAGGTGACATGCCCCTCAGCATCCGCGGATAAGCGTCCACGCATGCGCTCTTTAAGCAGCTCAACATCACTTGGATGCATGGCGGCGATGGTTTGACGCACGGTAGCCGCGAGCGTGCTGGTCGTCCAATACTCCTCAAAATCAGCAAATGTTCGTCGAACTGTGATCTCTCGCGTCTCGATCTCATCCAGGGAGGCATTTCGCCACAATAGCCGCAGTGCTTCCAGGCCGGTTATTTCCGAACGCGGCGGATGTACAGGAGGGAAACCAATCGCGCTCAATTCGGTGTGCATCATCTCAAGCGGATGTCCCCCACCGAACATGTCCCACACGTAAGCTGCCACGATGCCGCCTGGACGAACTACCCGCGCCATCTCGACAACGCCCTTGGCGGGATCAGGAACGAAGAAGATCACCAGCGCCATAACGGCAACATCGAACTCGGCCTCCGAAAACGGAAGGCTCAGGGCGTCACCCCATTGAAACTTGACGATTTGACCCAAGGGTCGCGTCCGTGCAAACGATAGCTGCGCATCAGAGGGATCAACCCCTTGGACGTCAGCGGGCGCCCAACGTTCAATAATCAATTCCGTAAACGCGCCAGTTCCACAGCCGACGTCGATCCAGCGTAAGCCTTGCGAGGGCGCGAGCCATTCCAGGAAGATTTCGCCGGCCGCTCGGCTCCAGGTGCCCATCATCTTTTCATAGGCGACCCCATCGTCATAGCGGATTTCGATCTGGCTCATCGAGACCACCTCTCCCAGACTGAGCCTCACAATATCAACTTTGAGAAGCGAATGGCGGTGTTGGCGCCTCTCGCTGGTTAAATCATTCGAGCTGCAGGGGGCCCGAGCTGAGCGTCGAACGACTGGCTGGGGTGGTTCTCTGCCCTTCCCGTCACTCGTTCAATCGGCTTAGTCGTGTCAGGAGCGGACGTTTAGTAGTGGTGAGTGGCCCCAATAGGCTCATGCACCATTTACGTGTATGGTCGCGCATGCCTGCATTGCTCAAGCCAACATGACACCACGCGATTTCCATTTTCCCGGCCGTTCGCCCGTTTACGCGCGTGAAGGAATGGCCGCGACTTCCCACCCGCTTGCCAGTATCGCTGCCGTCGACGTTCTCAAGGCTGGCGGCACCGCCGCCGATGCCGCCGTTGCGGCTGTCGCGACGCTAGGCGTGGTCGAGCCGGCGATGACCGGCATCGGCGGGGACTGCTTCTGCCTCGTCGCGAAACCGAATGCGCCGGTCTGGGGCTACAACGGTTCGGGCCGCGCGGCGTCTGCCGCCACGACCGAGCGGATGCTCGCGGCGGGCCTGCCGCGCAAGATTCCGGTGACATCGCCGCATGCGGTTACCGTGCCAGGCGCGATCGATGCGTGGGAGGCGATCCTCAAGGCGCACGGCCGATTCGGTCTCGACAAGGTGCTGCAGCACGCCATCCGCCACGCCACGGACGGCTTCCCGATCGCGCCGCGCGTCGCGGCCGACTGGGCCACGATGGTCGACAAGCTCGCGCCGCATACCGGCTCAGTGAAGCACTTTCTGGTCGACGGAAAATCGCCCGAGGTCGGGCATATGATGCGCCTGCCGGCGCTCGCCGCGACCTTGAAGGCGATCGCGGCAGGCGGTGCGAAGACGTTCTACGAGGGCGCGATCGCAGCCGACATCGCCGCGACCGTTCAGGCCGCAGGCGGGCTGCTGGCGGCGGAAGATCTCGCGACCCACAAGGGCGATGTCGTTGAGCCGATCTCGACGAACTATCGCGGGCTCGATGTCGTCGAACTGCCGCCCAACGGGCAGGGGCTGACCGCGCTGGTGCTGCTGAATATCCTCGAGCAGTTCGATCTGAAGAGTCTCGATCCGATAGGCCCGGAGCGGTTGCATCTCGCGCTCGAAGCCGCGCGGCTTGCGTTCGGCGTACGCGACACGCACATCGCCGATCCTGCCTGCATGCGTGAGCCGGTTGCCGGGCTGCTCGACAAGGGCTTTGCGAAGAAGCTCGCGAAGTTGCTTGATCCCGGCAAGCGCGTGCCGCTGCCGAAGTCGCCCGCGCCGTCGAGCGATACGATCTATCTCACGGTCGTGGACCGCGACCGCACGGCGGTGTCGCTGATCAATTCGCTCTACTCGGGCTTTGGCACCGGTATCTGTACCGAGAAGACCGGCGTGATGCTGCACAATCGCGGAACGGGATTCGTGGTCGAGCCGGACCACCCGAACACCATCGCGCCGGGCAAGCGGCCGATGCATAGAATCATTCCGGCGCTCGCGATGCGCGATGGACGCTGCGCGATGTCGTTCGGCGTGATGGGCGCGGACTTCCAGCCGATGGGTCACGCGCACGTCGTCACCAACATGGTCGACTACGGAATGGACATTCAGCAGGCGATCGACGCGCCCCGTGTTTTCTATGTAGACGAGGTCACCGAGGTGGAGCGCGGCGTGCCGGAAGCGTCGATCGCCGGATTGAAGTCGCGCGGGCACAACGTCGTGGTCCGTCCGCTGCCGCATGGCGGCGGCCAGGGCATCGTCATCGACTGGGAGAAGGGCAACCTGATCGGCGGCTCCGATTCTCGCAAGGACGGCTGCGCGATCGGTTATTAAGATCGCCGAGGGGGCGATGTCCGTTTTGGGGTCATGGGCGTGACGCCGACCGAGGGTTCGCGAACTTCCGAGAAGGGTCGACTCGTGCCGGAGCGTGAACGTCCGGTCCGGAGATCCGCCGGGAACGGCGGCTCATGGCGCTGCCTGCCCGTTCCGGTGGGCAAACCTGACGGCAGCTTTTCCACCCTACTGTGACCTTGCGGACGGCCAGCGCATCGCTCAGTCTCACGGGCGTGAGCTGGTCTCAGATAATTTGAGCCCGGTCTCACTTATTGTGAGCCGGCGCGAATCTACAGTCGCAATTAATGTGAACCGAAATTCGCGATGATCTTGCGCCGAAGCGCGGATGATCTCAATCCGCTACCCCTAGCGGCCTCCTTCATCGCTCTGCGCGGCGATCACTGGCCAATTGTGCAGCCCCTATTATCCGCTACACTCGTTCAAATGGGTGGCAAGCTGAAAGTCTGGGCGCGCACGATCAAACGCGACGTGCACGCCATCTATCTCGCTGCTCGCGATCCTCGCACGCCGTGGTATGCGAAGGCGCTGGCTCTTTGCGTTGCCGGATACGCTCTTTCGCCAATCGATCTGATCCCCGATTTCGTTCCGGTGCTGGGGTATCTCGATGACTTGATACTCCTGCCTCTCGGCATTCTGGCCGTGGTGAAAATGATCCCGCCAGAAGTCATGGCGGAGCACCGAGCTGCCGCCGCTCTTGCAGGGGAGCGCCCCGTTAGCCGCACCGCCGCCGTTGTGATCTTCTGCCTCTGGGCAGTAGCGATCACACTGACAGCGTGGCTTAGCTATCGGTATGTTTTTCAAGGCGGCGCGCCGCACTGACTTTGCAGGGTCTTGCCTAATCAATCCCCTGCAACGCCGTCTCGAGATCGCGCAACCCGGCGTCGGCTTCCGAGTTATTGGCCGCCTTCGCGGCGACCTTCGCGACCCGGCTGATTACCTCCGCAAGCCTTGCCTGTGCTTCTGTCAATACTGCGTCGTTTCGCCCGGCGGCGCGCGTAATTGCAGCCAGGTCAGGGGTGTTCCGAGGCAGGGGTGGCCGACTGGTTGATGGTGTGGGGTTCGCTGCAATGTAGGTCGTCCCGGTGACGGGACGCGTTGGTGGGGGAGGGCGCCGGCCGGCTTTGGCCGCGAAAACAGCACCGCGCGGCCGCGTGGACGCAGGCGCCGCTTCGTTCGCGCGCGCAAACCGCGGCGGAACCAACATGTCGCCAAAACCACCACTCGGTTGTGGTGCTGCTTTCGGGCCGGCTCGCGGTTCCTTGTCGACCTTGGCGGCCGCCGCCTTGAAGACCGGAATCGGCATCCAGGCACGTTTCGACAGCTCAGCGTCGGCAAAATAGAAATTGCGGGTGCCGAAAATCGCATGCGAGCCGCGAGGAAGAATGATGCATTTGTTCCGGCTCATGGTGCGGATTTCGTCGGGGCGCATCAAGGGTCGACGCACCTTCTTCACGTGCACAGTGCGCGCGTGATGCATGTCGAACATCGTCGCTTGGGTCTTGCTGACGTCCTTCTGGACCTCCGTACGCTCGCCCAGGGTGTCGGAAATGTATTTCAGGTCTTCAGCGTCCTGCGCGCCAAAAAACACCTGGACACGCGCGGAGTTGACCAGCGTTTTGCGGCCTTCCTCCCGGTAGATGGTATCCACCGACTTGAGCGACTGGACAAAGAACCAGGTGGGCACGCCGTAGCCGCCGAGGATCGTGGCCGCTTCCATGACGTTCTCGAGCTTTCCGAGGTTCTGAAACTCGTCGAGCAGGATGAGAACGCGGTGTTCTCCGCGGCCTGGCACCTCCTTTGCCATGTAGTTCATCAGGTGCGTGATTAGGACGTTGAAAAGCGGCCCGATCGAACGAATCTGCTCGACCCGGAAGTCGAGATAGAGCGAGACCTTGTCCCGCTTGAGATTGCGGATGTCGAACGTGCTCCTGTCGGTCGCCCGCAAAAGCCGCTCGTTCATGAACGGGTTAAGACCGGTTCTCACGCTGCCGAACAGGCCGGAAAACTGCTTGTCCGACATGTCGGCGTAGCTCGCGAGCATCTGTAGCGTGTAGTCGGAAATTTCCCTCGCTTCCTCGTCGCGGAGTGCCTGAATCCATTCCAGGAACGGCCGGTCGGCGCCATTCATGATGCGAAGCGCCTGGCGCAGCGTCCGCTGGCTGTCCTCGAGGCGGGGCGTCTCCATGACGTAGGAGATCACGCCGGCAAAGAGCATGCGACCGTCGTCGACCCAGTAGGTTTCGCCTGTCGTCGGGCGCGGAAAGAGAGCGGCCGCGATGTTGCGGATGTCGATATCGCGCTGATCGCTGTCGAGGCTAATGAAATCGAGCGGGTTGTAGCACTCCGTATCGCCGTTTTCGTCGGCCGGCGAGAACCGAATGACCTTGGAAAAGGTCGACCGATAGCCCGCTGTCGCCTGATAGGTCTCGCCGCGCATGTCCAGCACGACAACCGAATCCGGCCACAGCAAGGCATTCGGGATGATCAGCGCGGCACCCTTGCCCGATCGCGGCGGCCCGACGACGAAACCGCCGACGTCGTCGCCGTCGACCCAAAGTTTTTTCCCGCCTACGAGCCTCGGCTTGGTCAACCGCCTCTTGTTGGAGCCGCGCTGCGTGAACGCGCCAACAACGTTCACGAGGCTGCCGCCCGCGCGGCCGATGAAGACGCCGCCGCGTTTCGTCAATCCGGCCCGATTGACTTCCGCCAGGCTCAGAAACTTGGCATCGTTCGTTGCCTTGCGGGTCATCAGCACGGTCATGACGGCCAGCACCATCACGCCGATCAGCGCCAGGCCGGCCGCATAAAGCGCCTGCTGATAGCGGCCGAGAATGGCAACATCGGCGTAGGCACGGCGCAGCGTGGCAAAAGGATTCCGGTCGAGATCCTGGATTAGGGCGAAGGAGCCTGTCTCGTACCAATGGACGCCTGCATAGGCGATGGCAAAAAAAACAACGCCCACGGCCAAGACCATGAGCGTCACGACTAATCCCTTGATGACTTGCACCATTACGCCCTCATTTGTCGCCTTCCAGGATCAGCCGAGGCGCTCGGCTTTTGTGAATTTGACCTCGCTCACCACCCGCCGTCCGGCATCCCGACGCGAGAGCTGGACGACGATCGGGATCACCTCTTTCAGGTAATCCATGATCTCTTCGCGAGAGAGCCTCACGCCACCCTGCATGACCATTAGCGCCAGACGTTCGTAGGCCGCGCGCGCCGAATTGGCGTGCACCGTGGTCAACGATCCAGGGTGTCCGGTGTTGATCGCTTGCAGAAAGGAAAAAGCTTCCGCGCCGCGCAGCTCGCCGAGCAACAGCCGGTCCGGTCGCATGCGCAACGATGCCTCGAGAAGGCTTTGCGCGTCGACCTTGGCCAAGCCCTGGTCGCCTTTGGACGAGAGCAGGGCGACCGTATTCGGCGTGACGGGCTTGAGCTCGCGTGTATCCTCGATCGTGATTATCCGTTCGCTCGGAGGAATTAACTTTAGCAAGGCGTTCAAGAAGGTCGTCTTGCCGGTCGAAGTGCCGCCCGAAACAACGATTGACACGCGATTCTTGACCGCATGCTCCAGGAATTTCATCGGATCAGAGCCGCCGATCAGCTCAACCAGTGCCGTTTCCTCTTCCGACAAGCCGAGCTCATTGCCCATGCGCGTTTCTTCGAAGGCGCCGCGCCGGGCATAGTCGTCGACGGTCATATCCATGATGACCTGCTTGCGGATCGAAATCGCGCCGCCGTCCGGTGCCGCCGGCGGCAGTACGAATTGAATGCGCTCGCCGCTGGGGAGTGCCGCCGACAGTATCGGCTTTTCTTCATTCACCTGTTGATTGGTCGAGCTGGCGACGAGGGTTGCGAGGTTGCGAATCCATTTCTCGGTGAGCCTGGTGTCAACGATCCGCTCCATTTCTTTGGCGCCAAGCCGCTCGACAAAGATTTCGCCTGGCCTGTTGACGGAAAGCTCGGACACATCGTCCTGCCGTAGCAGTTCGTGAAGCGGTTCCAATTCCATTTCCAAAATCGGGAATTTGGCATACGGGCCCGACGATGTGGCCGGCGAAGCGGCGGCCGGGTGTTTGATCATGTTCATTTTGTCACCGGAGGTGCTGCCGGAAACCAGTTGTCCTTTGGCGTCATGTAGAGGGGAACAGGGTCGATCGCGACACGCGGTCTGCCGCCGCGCTTCAGCCTCGCCAGCTCTTGCTGGACCGGATCGGCGTAGAGTTCCGAAAAATCGAGATCGCGCCGCACAAAAACGATCACTGACGTACCTTGGTCGACATAGATCGTCGGCGGGATATTGCGCGAATCCTCGAAAGCCTCCTTGGCCAGTTCGGTCATTGTGCTTGCGGAGCGTTCGATCGCGATCTGGCGGGCTTCCTCTTCCGTCCTCTCCGGATCGATCGTGATCGTTGTCACCTCGCCGGTGATAGGATCGACACGGGTAATGGTCTCTTGGCGCTGGCCGCCGTTCGGGTCGGCGAGCGCCGAAAGGTATTCCGCCGCACCGCCAACGATCGACAGCACGATCGCCGAGCCGAAGCGCTCCAGCCAGTGACGATCGACACGACCTGCCATGCCGCCACGGCCAAGGTTGTCAGCGCCAGGCGAGCCGATGTTGACCGACACGCCGTCGGACCGGATCATCCGGTTCCAGACGATAAAGACGCGCGTTTGGCCGCGAGCAATGCCGGACTTGTATTCGCCTGTCAGCCGCGACCCCTTCGGGATCAGCACGCGGCGGCCGTCAAGGGAATACACATCCTCGCGAACCACCGCACGGACCATGCCGGGCAGGTCCGTGTTGATCGCCGTTTCGAGAAAACCGCGGATCATGGTGCCCTCAGCAATCACGGCATCCGTGCGGTAGTTCTTCGTCGCCGTCGCCTTGGCGTTCCGACTTACTTCGGCCTGGGCGAGGAACGCCTTGTTGGGGTCCAGGTCTGCCCCGGGAACAGGAACGAGCTGCCCGTCGCCGGCGATCGCCGCGCCCGCTTCGCCCGCCGGGGCGTCCTGTTCGCCGTCAGTGACGATCTGGTTCGAGCGCAGCCGTTCCCACAGTTCCTTTTCTTCCTGCTCCTTGCGCTTGCGTGCCTCCTCCGCCAACCGTGCCTCTTCCTCGCGGCGACGGGCGTCCTCTTCGGCTAGCCGGCGCGCCTCGGCTTCGCGCATTTGCTGTTCAAGCAAACGCCGCTGCTCCTCGAGATCGAGGCCTGGCGCGACCGTCTGGTCGACGTCGGCCGACTGTTGCGGCGGCGGTGTCTGAGGAGGCGGAATGACAATCTGGTCTTGCGGAGGCAATGCCGTCACCGGCGTCGCCAGCTCGCGCGGCTGAAAAGTCGAGGTCTCGAAAGCTTCGTCCTCGTTCGATGTCGCGTTCCGGTCGGACGGCCCGCTCGGCCAATTGATATACAACAGGCCACCGGCCAGAAGCAGCCCGATCGCGGCTATGCCGAGTTTCGTGCCCAAACCTGCACTTCGCCGGGCAACGGGGCTACCACCGTCGAGCTCATGATAATCTATGTTCGACATCAGCGGCTCCTCTGATCGAACTGCCCGCGCTCGCTCTTCTTGTCGAGTTTCGACGGGCCATAAATGTCTCCAATCGGATCCGGCAAGCGCTGCGATGGGGATTGACGGTTGTACAGGCACAACGTCTTGTCGCCGGCGCGCAGGGTAAATTGCTGTGCAACCTTGTCGACGATCGTGTATTCGCCTTCGGTGCGCAGATTCACCAGGGACTCACTGCCTTTAGCCTCGACAACGAAGATCGCCGGCACGTCGCCCGTGAATTGCAGGAACATTTTCGTTCCGTCATCGAACACGACGCGCGGCTTGAGCGAGTCATCACCGCGATAGGCATAGTCGTAATTCAGCATCGACGGGTCGATGTTCTTTAGCGATGGATTGCGGACGCTTTCTTCGGCCTGGGCGAGGAGCCGCGCGTTCACGTCCTCGTCAGGGTATTTGAAGCGAACATGGAACGATGCCCGCAGGGACGGTTCGCGCGAGCCGACCAGGAGCAGAGAATAGACCCGCTTGTTGGTGACGATATTGACGTTAGTCTCGGCCTTTTCGACCAGCGGCTTGACGAACAGGATGCCCGATCCCTTCTTCGGGACGATCGACCAACCGATCGTGTCGCCGGCCGAAATCGTTTCGATTACTTCCGTCGGGCTCAGCTGGATCATCGTCGAGACGCCGATCGCCGCCTGGACCGTCTCGACATTGTCGTTGTTGAAGGTGACGTAGCGAATCCGGTTGTCGCGCGACAGCGCCGGGCCTGACAACGCAACGCAAAGTGCGGCCGACAACGCGACCGTTCTCAGCCGCCACCTCATTGGACCGTCCTGTCGGCCGGTGCGGCTTCGGGCAGCGATTCCTGGTCACGCCGGTATTCCGTGATCTGGAAGCCCAATGGATTGTCGAACCGATACTCGTTCCTGAGCGGCGTGCTGGTGTAACGGAATTTGACGACCGCCACCCAGTGCTCACGCCGCGTCGTGTTCTGCCGTTTCTCTTCGGTCGAAAGGCGGACCGTTGCCGTCGTGCGATTCAGGAACGACACCGACTTCACCGTGACGCTGATGGTCGTGTCGGTCCCGAAGCGCTTGTCTTTGGAGTTCGGTTTGAGGGCGTGAATTCCCGCACGAGATCTTCGGCGGCTGCTCCGGTCGAATAGAGCTGCGCCAGATCGAAATTCGATTTGATCATGCGCGGGTCATAGGTCTCGCGCGCCCTGATATAGCGCACGATGTTCGCCGCCGTGACCGCTTCATCCTGGGCCAGGTCACCCGGTTTCAGGGCTCGCGCAATTTCGAGGTAGCCGGTCGTCTTGTCGACAGCGACCATATAGGGCTCGTATTGCTTGAGCGGGAAAAGCAGGACGAGCGCCACCAGTGAGAGAAGCGCCATGACGCCGAAGACCCCGGCCAGCAGCCAAGCGAATGTTCGTGACCGCCGTAAACGGCGATGGGTGTCGTCTTCCCACGATTTGCCTTGCTGGTAATAACGCTGGTCGACCAAGCCAGTTTCAGTCGGTTCGTTTGACACTTTAATTTAGCCTTGCTTTCAAACTCGCTTCTCGCCGCCATCAGATCGCAAGCAATTGATGACGAATTCGGCGCGTTCTACCGTCTGCCCGTGGGCCCTATAGCGAGGACGCGTTTTTGGCCGTCTCGCGTTGAATGCTTGCCTTCCCCAAATCAGCCGCAAATCGGGGGCGTCCTTCGGCTGATCTCCTAAGGAGCGAACTGCCAGCCCGCGTCGCGGTCCGCGTAACTGCGTTGTCCACCGTTCCCCTTGCCGAGCGCCGAATGCCGTGAATGGCTCCGGCGGTACCTATCGGTCCACTCCCGGTCAAAATGCCCGCGATGATGGGTATTTGTAACAGAACATAGAACCCGACCAGCGTGACCAGCAGGAGTGGCATAACGTGAGAAAGCTTGCCGGTTATGTCGGTCCCGGCGCCGCCCTCCATCGCGGAAACGGAGAGCTGAACCATGTAGTAGTAGAAACCCAGGAAGCCGTAGATCAGCAACTGCTGCACCACCAAATTCGCAGTGACGGAGAAAAAGCCTTCGGTGAATTTGAAGGAATAATTGAAAAGGGCCATGATGATCCACACCGGCCCAAGAGCCAGGATGATGAAAAGAAGGACTTTTGCAGCGATAATCGCCGCTACGGCGACGCCGATGAAAAGCAGGGTAAAAATGATGATGATGATCGCCAGAAGGGCGCCGAAGAAATCGGTCAACACTGACGTGTAGAGTTCCGGCACCACCCGCAACGTCGCTTCGTAGAGGGCGTCGAACATTGCCGGGACAGCATCGACCGATGAGACCTGAGTGCCGGTCGTCGACGAAATCGTTTGGACGATGCGGTTGGCCAGAACTTCCGGGATCGACTGGACGAGCGTATAGATCGTCTCAGAGAACGGAGCCCAGTTCGTGACCATCCAGTATATGAACATCGCGCGGCCGAGGCGCCACGCGGCCTCCAGCGGCGAGGCCGTCGAGCGGCCGAAAATCTGCATGTAACCCCAAATGACCACGTAGAGAAGCAACATCGCGAAAAACAGGTTTTCGCTATAAAGGCCGATGCGCTTGTACAGGACCTCTACAAAGCGAGCACCGGCCTGATCGACACCGCTCAGAAGGTCGCTGATGATGGTCGAAACGGGGCTCATGTCTTATTCCGACACCACCTTGTCGAATGCCGAGTTTGCCGGCTTCAACGCGCCGCACTCGTCGTTGGCCGCATACGAGGAAATCGGGCCGCAGGGCGCCTTGAGCTCACGGCCAGGTCTTGCGCAGGCAGTTGCCAGCGCGGCGATCATCAGCGCCAAAAACACCCGAGAATTCATGAGCTTTTCTCCGCCGTCAGAGTCACGATCGCCGGCACCGTTCCCCGGATCGATGCCGGCGATCTTCGCTCCGTAGCAAACGATTTACTGTGAGCCGCCCGCATCCTTGAATGGGTTAACGTCTTTGAATTGCATCAGTTTTTGTACCTGAGATTGTTGCGTCAGCCGGAATTTCAGGTCTTCGTTGAGGGCCGATACCGCGCCGTTCTGGACGCCGATCAGCTCATTGATCGAGCGCGCGGTTTCCAGCTGCATGCGCGTGTTTTCATCCACCGAACCCTTGACGTTCTCCGCCTGACCGATTTGGCCGGTCGCCGACTGCAACGATTGTTCCCGGGTCGTCACGCCTTGCGAAGCTTGCTGCGTCAGTGCGGCCAGCAGCGCCGAGGCGTTGACGCTGCCGCTGTAAAGGCTGTTTACAGCGCCCGGGTCCTCACCCTCGATGACGGCTTTCAGCTGCTTGACCAACTGCAGGCCATTGATCACGGCGCCGGCGATCTGTTGCGCCTCACCACCAAGCCCGCCAAAGGAAAGCGTCCCGCCGTTGAGAACCGATCCGAATGATGGCGCGGAGGCGATCGACATTCCCCCGCCGAGCCCCTGTTGACCGATGCCGAGCGATCCGTTTCGCGTCCCGGAAAGTGCCTGCAGGATCTCCTGCGACTTCTCAAGGATGTCCTCGTTGCTCTTCATGATCGAGTTGGTGTTCTCGGCGTTCTCTCGCGCGACATCCAGATTGGCGCCGTCGATGACCGCGATTTGCGCATTCCCGAGCGCAGTCGACGCGACCAGGAATAACGATGCTGCAACAGTCCGTTTCATAATGGGGGCTCCTTTCAGTCTATTGCGCGTTGCGTTGCATGATTTCCAAAGCACCCGCCGCCGCGTTGGCATTTGGAACCAGTGTGTTTTCTTCAGCGCCGCCCGGTCCCACGACGCGTTTGGCGCAGCCGGGCCACAAATGGTCCGGCACTTCCAGCTTGCCCAGGATGACGGGATCGCAGGTGAAGGGGTTTTCCGTGCCCTCACTGGTGCCGAATTTAGACACCTGAGAAAGCTTGGTGTTGCGCTGCAGAAGACGGGCGTTCAACAGGTCGTTCACCGCTGCGGAGCCCTGGACTAGCTGGTTGAGCAGATCGGCATTCAAACCGCGCGCCGTGGAGTTTTCGTCCCAAGCGTCCATGTATTCTTCCTTGGTCCCGACACCCGCCGCCAACGTCTCGATTAGGCTGGAATACTGCGATCGCTGCGCACCGCTTGCTTCGAGCCCCGCAGCCGTCTTGTTGACGGCATTGACACCGCCAGTCTGTGCGGCACCGGCAGCGGCGGTGCCGCTAACCTCGACGCTGAAGGGCGGCGGGGCGGCAGCCAGCGCTTTACCGGACCCCGCATATTCATTGAAGTATCCATGCCAGCGCCCGACGCCGGCCGCCCAATTGGCCTGTTCGGCCGCCGTCGAACCGTTGTAATAGGAGGCGAGGCATGCGTAGTTCGTTCCGCCGCATTTCTTGACCGCCTGGCTCAGCAGCTTCACCCCGCCCTCGACATTCTGCTCGTTGATGTCGCGATCGAAGCCGAGGCCGCGGCCCGTCCTCTTGGTGAGCTGCATCGCGCCTTTCACGCCAGTATGGCTGCCGGCGCACGTGTCGAAGCGCGCTTCCTGGTAGGACACGGACAGCGCCAATCCTTCCGAAATGCCATACTTCTTTGCGTAGTGCCGGATGAGGGACACATTGCCCGCATCGCGTGCGAGCGCCTGTTGCGGCGAGCGCCGAAACATTTCGTTCCGGTATTTGTTGGTGTAGGTGCAGACCACGGCCTTGCGCTGTCCAGTTTCAGACTTCTTGTCCTCATTGGAACTGTCGTTCTGGAACTCATCTTTTTTCCGCTCGACGAGGTTGGGATCGTCGTCAACAGCGATCTGTGCCAGACCAATGCTCGGGGCGGTGAGCATCGGCGCCGTCACGGCCGTTGCGAACAATACGGCCGTCGGGCCGGCTCTACGCTGCCTGCTCATCCGCTTCCGTTTCCCATCCACAAAAATAGGGGAGCCACGCGGTCGGCTCTTCGCCACAGCGCTTGCGCAGCTCCTCACACTCGCGAACTGTCTTTTCGTTGCCCGACAGGACCTTCACCAGGTCCGGCATCGTCGAAAGGTCGAGTTTGGCGACGATCGAATCCGACGCATGCTTTACAAGAAACGCGCGGCTTTCCTTCGCCGTCTCCCTGACGAACCGGAATTCCTTGGCCGTCAAGGTGAACCGTCTGCGGTAGGATTCCTGATCGGCCTTCGGGTTCGGAAAGAAAATGTTGGTGGAGGTTTGCTCGATCAGCGTGTTCGAGATTGCCGACTTTGCAACATCGTCCGCGGATTGGGTGCCGAAGCCGACCACGCCGTTGCGCTTGCGGATCGTCTTCAACAGGTCCTTGATGAACTCGACGAAAACGTCGTCATCCAGGAGCTTCCAGCCTTCATCGAGGAATACCAGGAACGGATCGCCGTTTATCTCCTGGTCTATGCGGAAAAACATATAGAGCAGCGCCGCCGTGCGGATTTTCGGCTCGTTCAGGATTTTGGTCATGTCGAAGCCGATCACCGCCGACGAGAAGTCGAGTTGGTCGGTCGCATTGTTGAAGAGCCAGCCTCTGCTCTTCGTGTCGAGCCACGGCTCGAGCCGTTGTGTCAGGTCGTTCATCCCCGGTTGCAAACGACCGCGCAGAACCTCCGGCAGCATCGAAAAGACGCGCCGCTCCTTCGGAATCCTGAAAATCTGGTCGACCGCATCGCCGATCACGCGGATCTCGGCGGGCTCCAACGTGGCGTTGTCAGGCTTCAGCAGATATTGGAGCAACGTATCGACGAATGACCGGTTTTCCGGCGTGTCATCCAGCTGCAGGGGCGCGAACCCGGTTTGAACACCGGGCTGCAGAACTTCATAGCGGCCGCCGAGCGCTCGCACGAAGATTTCCGCGCCGCGATCCTTGTCAAAATAGACGCAGCGCGGCCGAGGCTCGACTCTCATGCTTTGAGCCAGCAGGAAGGACATCGCCACGGTCTTGCCCCAGCCGGTCGGGCCAAAAACCGTGAAATTTCCCACGTCGTCGACATGGAAATTGAAATAGTAGGCCGTTTGGCTTGTCGTCTCGAGCAGGGCGATCGGACGTTTCCAATGCAGCCGGTCCTTCTGGCCGGACGGGAAATTATGCCCCGAAAACAGTCCCGCGAAATTCATCGACGAGATCAATGCCTTGCGCGCGATGTAGCTGAAATTCCCGGGCAGTTGCGCCCAAAAAGCAGGCTCCATATTCATGCGCTCTCGTACCGGAATGATCGCCAGACGCGACATTTCCGACTGCACGTCGGAAATTGCCTTGTTGAGCTCCGGAACTGACCGAGCGACCACGCAAACGGTCAGATGATGGTCGCCGAACACGACTTCGCCTTGCGCCAGCTTGTCCATGCCGTCGTGAACGGATTGCTCGACTGAGGTGCCCCCTTCATCAGAGCCGATAACCTGTCGACCGATCTTGCGGATTTGGCCTATTGCGGCAACGCGGTCCTCCAGGGCGAAGGACTGTGTAATGATGATCTCATGAGGCAAGCGAAGAAGCCCGTCGAGGCCGCCCGGCGTTGTGTAGGGAGGATACTCCTTCATGGAGATCATCGCGGCCAATTTCGAATTGGAGGGCTCTGCCCCCTTGATTTCGATCGCCTCGCGCCCGAATAGCAGTTGCCGAGTCGGAATCGCCTCAGCCAAGCTCATTCGGGGCAGCGGGACTTCCACCTCATCGGCGCCCGCCAAGATCTTGGCTAGAAATTCCCCAGGCTCTGAAAATACGCTGGCGTTGCGCTCGACCACCCCAAGTTTGCGTGCCCCATAGGCGCCGAAATCCTGGACGATGCTGTCGGTCACATCGTGCAGTTCCTTGAGTGCTTCGGCGCGGGTTTCCTCGCCGGCCGATTGCAAACGAAACTGATCAAAAATCTTGTCCACCCAGCCGATCTTGCCGGCCATCGGCCGGCGTATGACCGTCATGTAAACTTCGTTGACGAACAGGTTTTTGGAGGACAGCGCCTCCATGTAACGCGCGTCCAGCTCAGCGACAAACGGGTTGTCGAAGCTACCTTCGATGTCCGGCGTAATGTGACGACGAATGATCGTCGCATAGACGGCAAAGCGCGACGACGAGAGATTGCGGAATGTGGTGTTGCGGTTCAGGACACGGGCGTTGAGCTCTGACTGGTCCATCGTCTGGAACGGCAGACCGCCCATGCGGATGATGCAGGCCAGAAAGCCCGCCTTGGTCACCAATACATTATCATCCACATGACGCAAAAAAGGGACGTGTTGACTCACGCCCTGCTCTTTTTTGCGCTGCTTGCCGTATTTCAGATCAGCGTTGATACTCATGGAGAATAGCTCCTGGCTCCCCAAAACGAGGTGTTTCCCATCGCCCGCTTGGTCAGAAAAAGGCGCTCGAAAATATGAACATGTGAATGTCGCGCTGACACAGATAGGCCGACACCCCGTGGCCGATCACGGCCACGAGGGGCGGAAGCAGAATGTTGCTGGTGGCGATGAAAAACACGACGCCGACCAAGCCGTTCAGCCAAAAAACCTCGTAACGCACGCCCAACACCATCAAGGGGCGCGTTAAGGCGAGGCTCACAGGCTCGGCCGTCGGCAGGTCGTCTTCGTTGTCGTTCATGCCCTAGCTCGAAGCGGTCTCACGGATTGCATCGACCAGTGTCGACGCGCCAAACACGAAAGCGATGCCGACGACGATTGAGAACGCCAGCGGCCAGGCCAGGCGGCCGGTCATTGCCATAAACCCGAGGAAACAGACCGCGATGATCGCAATAGAGCGCGCGATGTTGCCCTGCAGGACGCCGACCAGCCAATCGAAGACACCTTCGATGGGTGCGGCGTCCTGGGCGAAGGCGGCGACCGGCTGTAAAATCGTGCCGATTGCAACGGCAGCCGCGAACTGCAGCGTGAATTTATTCCACTTCAATAACATGTCCGTCCTTCCACGCATTTTCGAGTTTCCCTTCTCCATTGACCTCAGACACATTCGCCGGCTGCGACGAACCGACCACGGCTGACAGCTTCCAGCGGTTGAGAACCTTGATAATGTAGCCGGCTGTCTCCGGAAGCTCCGGAATGCCCCGGCTCTGGCGAACGTTTGCGGGTCCAGCGTTGTATGCGGCGAGCATCAACAGTGGGTCGCCGAACTCACCGTAGAGGTGCTTCAGATATTTGATGCCGCCGCGAACGTTCGCCTCGACATCACACCTGTCACGAACGCCAAGATCGCCCGCCGTTCCCGGCATGAGCTGCATGATCCCCACGGCGCCTGCCGACGATTGCTTGCGCGCGGCGCCGTGCCGGCTTTCCACCCATGCCACCGCATCGGCCAGGTCAGCATCGACACCTTCCTCTGCCGCCACCGCGCGCACGAGGTCGCTTACGGCCTTGCTGTCGACTGCCGGACACTCGGTTGCCGCTGGCGACTGCGCCTCAGGCGACTGATGGTTCAACGCCACGGTGTACGCGGCAGGTTTCTCGTTCCGAAACGCCGCTGCCATGCGGGCTGCTACATTTACCGGTTGCAGAGCGTGCCGAGGGACGGCATCCTGCGCATGGCCCTGTGTTGTCAGCGCAACCCCCGCCGCAAGAATTCCGACGAACGAAACTCTGGCCATTGCGTCGCTCCGGTTATTACTTTAACTTACGTCATAACCGCGGCAATCCCGCTCGTCAACAAGCGACTACAACCATGGCTTTCTTTCTCGTCGGTAATTCGCCCCTTTTTGCTGCTGACCATAGCGCGGGCGACCTCAGCGCGTCCAAGCCGCCCGTGTTGCGCCTTCGGCGCTGCCCGCGCCAGCCGCTTGACGCTTTCGGTCAGCCGCGCACAGATGCAGCCACAAAACGGAGAATACCGTCATGAAATTGATCGTTCCCGCCTTGGTTGCCGCCGCTGCCTTGATGAGCGCGGCATCCGCCCAGGACGAGCCGTCACCATTCACTGAACCGAGCGTTGAATATCTCAGCCAGTTCGCCGAACCCCATAAGAAGGTCTTCGTTCTCGAACGCTATGATGCAACCGGCAAGCTCGTCGCTCGCGCCGTCGACGATATCTCGTCTCCCGTCGAAATCATTGACGCGACCCATCGCAAGATCAACGGCGTCGAATATGTCTTGCGCGGCCTCACGTCCTGCCCGTCCAAGAAGGTCATCTACAATCGGGTGCAGACGTGGGATTGCAGAGACGCCGCGAAAGACGACGCCGGCACGATCTACAACAAGCGCGCCAGCGTAATCCTATGCAAGACGCTGGTACTGCAATCGACGCCCGGAACGCCCGATCCTGTGTCCTGCTTCGCCCGCGTTGGCCAAGGGTCGAACAACGATCCGTTTCTCGTCGCCAACGACGATGACTCGATGGTCTTCCAGGGCTTTGCTCAGATCGCTGTTGACAAGAAGGGCAAGCCGCTTCGCCCCGACCTCCTCGAGTCGGCCGTCATAGGAAAGGAAATGGGCCTTGGCGATACGAGCCAGTGACATTCTTTTGACGGCTACGACAATAGCCGCAACCTTGCTTCCGGCCCATGGCCAGCAGGTGGCATCGAGCTTCGCCGTTCCTAAGAATATCACGTTGCAGACCGGCGACACCTGGGAGTCCGATGGTCAGGTCTACCGCCTGTATGGCGTCCAGTCCTGTATACGCGGCAGCATAGCCACCGACGCTGCCGGTAACAAACACGACTGCGGAAGTCTTTCGCTGGCCCAGCTCGGAGGCTTGTTTCAGACGGCGGCAGTGACTTGCCAACCGATCGGGCGAGCGCGGGACGACGCGATTTTCGCAGTTTGCGCCGCCGAGGTCGAGGGTTCGACAATCGATGTTGGCACAGCCATGATTTCTTCTGGCTTCGCCTTTGCGGCAACCTATCCGGATGGCAACGCCGTCAACATGGGCTATGTTGTTGCGGAACTGACGGCAAAAGGCGCGAGTGAGGGCTTGTGGGCCTATAAATTCCCACATCCCGTCCAGGCGCTTCTGCAGACCTCGCAGCCCACGGCTACGAAAGGAGCTGGCCAGTGACCATGCCAGATTCCCACTACAATCGCCCTATGACAATCGTGCATGCGGAGGGGCTGGAAGCGCAAAAGCAAGCTGAACGCGATCTCGCCGATCTCGACAGCGGTAACGGTTGGGCTGTAGCCGCCATCCTTTTCCTTCTGGCGCTCACATGGCTTTGCAATCAATTTCCCGCTTTAGGCGATTTGCTCCTTAGTCTTTGGTATTCATGAACAGCATCGCATCCTCTGCCATCGCTCTCGTGATCGGTATCGCCATAGGAGTTGGCGGAACCTATGCACTAACATCGTCGGCGCCTGGAAACTCCCAGTTGGAAATTCCCACAGAGGAAGAAGCTCGCGCGTCGCTTCAAGCTGCCAAGCCCAATGATTGGCCGAATTTACAATTGTCGTTGGGGCAATGCGACAAAGACACCCTGGGACCCGGTGTGCGATGCGCCGTTGACGTAACTTATGACGGTCTCGGCGGCCAAAGGAAGAGACAATCCATCGTCGGCTTTTCTAAAACCCCGAGCGGCTGGATGGCCTCGCTCTATCAATAGCCGTCATGATCTGAAAACGACTGCAAAAGCGTCTCCCAGTCCTTCTCGTCCAGACCGCTCGCACCGTCGCGTAGCAGCGTCCGCACATGGGCCGCCTTGGCGGCAACAACGACCATCGTCGAAAGCTCTGATTAAGGCACGGACGTCCAAGTTCCGCGATGCGGAAGCCAGTCCCCTATCCTTTCCACATTGTCGAACGGAGAAGAGCCTGCATGTGCTCTGCCAAGTCGAGCTCGCCGCGGCTCTCGATCCTCAAAAGATATCTGGCCTTGGCCCGGCGATCACCTTCCCTGACCGCAGGATAGGCACAGACAGCCAGCAGTGCCCTTTCCTCGGCCCGGCTGGCTCTGTCGTGTTCGCGATTACTGCCGTCCCTTTCTTGGATTGCCTTGCCGAACGCCGCGTACGTTGCCTTGTGCGCCTTTATCAGCGCCCGCAGGTCGCGGGACGGTTCCCGGTCCCGGCGTCGCGGCTCTCCGGCGTGAGCCGTTGCCGCAATCGTCGAGGCGATGATGGCGCTGCCGGAGCTGAGAAGCAAGGCGCGGCGGTTGATCCCGGACATGGTGAACTCTCCTCTTCACTTCATGGCATGCTGGCAGATCGGTATCGCAACACTGGCGGGCCGCGTTCTTACGGTAGCACGACTGTCGGCGCATTCATGTCAGGATGGATGGCACCGTCATCTGCGTTACAGCCAGAGAACGACCAGCGACCGCGCGGATCTGCTTATCGCGGACCTGTTCGATCGATCAATTCCCCTCGGACGTTGAAGGCGAAAGAACGAAAGAACGACCCTTTCTGCCCTTCCATCGGAGAGATTGAAGGAGAAACCATGACCCTTAGCGGGAAGTCGCGGTGCTCAATCTAAACGTCGGAAAAGGGGTGTTTCGCTACCGCTCGGGCCGACGATCAAGAGCGCCAGCGCCCACCGGGGTACGATCGACAAACGACTGCAAGAGCAGGTTCCAATCTGCGTCCTCCAGTCCACTGTCGCCCTTGTTGAGCAACCAGCGAAGGTGCTCGGCCTTGGCGGCGCAATCCTCGATGCTTTCGACCGCAAATCGAAGCAACTCGTCCCGTGCATGCTCTTCCTGGGCAAGCAGCTCGTTCAGTCGCATCTCGAGCCGCGCCGAAGCCCGACTTTCCGTCTCGCAATCAACGAGGCGCTGACACAGATGCTCCACTTGCTCCCGCAACTGACGATGCCGTTTCAGCATCGTTATGAGCGGCCGCTCAGCGACAGGATCCTCGACGCGGTCACCGTTAATCGCTACCACAGCCAGAACCATATCCCGCCTCCTCAATCGGCACATATGGATGCCGAAGCTCAGTGAGTACGGTGAACTCTCACTGAAACACTGTTGTTCGATGGCCGGGGAAAGAACTGCTCTGCTGGCGCGGCGAGCTGTAGTCCGGCCGAGACATTTCCCAGGCTCTGCATCGCAGTAATTTTCCTAGTTGCGTGCAGCCCTTTCGATTCGAGTGATAACCCGACGCCCAGCAAAAAAAAGGGGGCGATACCACCCCCTTTTTTCTTTTGTCAAAGTTGTAGGCACGTCGCCTCTAAATCAGGCAATCAAAGCGGCCTTCGCTCGGCCGTCAGCCTGTGCGGCAATTCTCAGCGCAGCGACCATAGCCGGACCCGATGGCGATTTAAAATCGTGCAAATCTGGTTTTCACCTTTCCCAGGAACCGTGATCGGCTGTGCTCGGTTGAGCGATCCATGTCGTAGTGAGCGAGATAAAGCACTGGCGCCAGCGGCCTGATCTGAGATCGCAGCAATCTCTTGACGACCTTTCGGGGGGGATCGCCCGCAAGGAAAGTCTGAGCCCGAGGCGCACCGTACGTCATGACAGCCCCAAGCTTCGTAATATTGGTGAGTTTCGGCCTTACCCGCCCATTAATAAGCGAGAAAGCCACTCCCGGTATCCAGACTCGATCGAAATAGCCCTTGAGGATCGCGGGGAATCCCAGCGTCCATACGGGCGAAACTATCACCAGCCCGTCGACCCGTTCGAGCCGCTGAACATAGTTCTCTACCGCCTGTCGGTTGTCAGGAATCTCGTAGTAGGCGATGCGATCCTGATAGCTCATCACAGGATCGAAGGCTTCCGCGTACAGGTTGCAGCTGTCGACAACATGCCCCGCCGTCTCAAGCCCGGCGACAGTCTCGCGATGCAAGGCCGCCCCATAGCTTGAATCATCCGGATGCGCATGAAGCACCAAGACACGCATCGCTACCCCAGAGGAAAATCGAACTGGACGGAGGTGCCGCGGCCGGCGGTGGAGTTGAGCCGCAGCTTTCCTTTCATGCAGCGCACTAGATCCACAATGCTGGCCAGACCCATGCCAGTGTGATTGCCACCGCGGGTCGAGAAGAATGGCATCGTGGCATTTTTTTTGACGTTTTCGGTCATGCCGTTGCCGTTGTCTTCGACGCTCATGATCAGCCGCTTCGCGCCGATCAGAGGTTTATGGATCCGAGCGCGTATTGTTATCTGCGGGAATTCCCGACCTTCCATCGCGGCCTCTGCGTTTCGCACCAATTCACTCAGAATCACGTGAAATTGCGATGCGGGTACACGCGCGGCCAACGCTTGATCGGTAACATCCAGTTTCAGGATTTCGTTTCGCTCGACATTTCCAGCAATGCCCGAGATCAGCGCTGAAAGAGATTTTAGCTGGCTTCCAAGGGTCCCCTTCGGTTGCTCGTAGGCCATAATAATATCTCGCAAGCGTGTGTTCATTCGTTCGAGATCCCTGGCGGCCGCCTGCGCCTGATCGATCATGCCCTTTTCGGGGGCCTCTCCCTCTCTTACTTCGTCCAGAAACAGTCTGAGTGCGCTGATATGGGAGGTTGTCGCGTGCGCGAACAGGCTGGAGAACGAGCGCAGATGCTGCTCCTTCCACTGGACAAAACGCGACTGCCATGCGGACCCCACGGCGATGAGCACGATGGTGGCTAAGCCCATGACCAGCACAAAGCCAAGACGTCGGTTCCGCTCTTGCGCGTGCGCAGCATCGCTATAAGCGGTCATGTGCTCGAGCGCCGCGTTGGAAACACGGAACATGTCCGATCTCAAATCGGTCAGCTGCGCTAGCGCTTCGCTATAGTTTGTGCGTGCCTCTTGAGTCGCAGGGACGACCGCGGTTTCAATCACTTCGAGCGCGTTCGTCAGCCGCCCTATATCCTGTCCGCCAAGATAGCGGCCAATATATTCCAGTGATATTGTTTGCCGGACATTGTGCGCCAGGTGACGAACATCCCGGTTAATCCGGGGCAACTTCTTTCCAGTGGCGAGCGCAATTTGGAGATCCGTCATAACACCGGTCAGGCGTTCCCGAATTTGGGCGGCCCGCCATTGGATCTCATAGGTTTCCTGGAGCACCTGACTGGTCTGTTGGTGCTGCCGGTCCGCTTGAAAGAACGCCCACACGCTGACTGCTACAGCGCCCAACAAAACAACGTAGAGAACCTCGACGAAGTTGATGCGCTTCGTCATCTGACCGGCCGCACCGCAATAACCCACCACACCCACAGATTGTTACGGGCGGGAATGTAGGACGCCGGCAGCTTGTCATAGGGCCAGACCACGAAAAACGGCCCGGACTCGTCTATGTCGAGCTGACGGTACGTGTCGTCGGCGTCGCATTTCCCATTCTGCCGATCTGCGTCCGTGCATTCTTTTTCATACGCGATCATGGGAGCATAGCTGTCGATGTCTTCCTTCGGGACTCGCGCCATAAAGCCGTCGTCTGCGCGGACCTCTACCGCCCTGTGTTCATCGAGGTGATGCTTGGCCAACAAATCTTTGAGATAAACACCTCGAAACCGGACGATTTCTCCAGACGTCGTCCATGGCGTGCGGGTCGCGCGCTCGCGCACCGGGAACTCTTTTTTTATCGCGTCGATGCTGAAGGAGACCAACTGGTTTCCTGCGTCCGTCTCGATGACCAGCTTTTCGGGATCGTCCACCTCAGATGTCGCCTGAGCGAAACTTACAGTGCCGACCGCACCGGCGATGGCAATCGTGGCCGTCGACGCAACGAGACGGAGGCCGCGGAACTTGCTTTTCAACGTCGTCTCCATCTCAAACTTTCGGCAAAAGCCCGTTTCGGGCGAGTTTGGCGCGCGCATTCTTGTAGTATTTCTTGACCGTTTCACCCGATTCCAGCCCCCAAAGCTCTTTCACCTGCTCGAAAACCTCAGCGCGTGTTGATCCCCGAGGGCGCTGCAGCACACGATTGAAGATCTCCTCTTCACGCTGCGTTAGATCGGAATAGTGCAGACGAAAGTCCGCCTCTGACTCGTCAGCTTCCGGCAGCTGAGCCACGAATTGACCATTAGCGGCGCGCGAAAGAATATCCTGCAGCAGATCCGGGCCAAGTCCGTTCTTGCCAATATACGCGGCGCATCCGAGGCGGCGGCATTCTTCAGATTCGCCCACAGTTGGCGATCCGGTCATGACGATATGGATAGCTTCGCTAGCTGCGGCCGCAATCTCTTGGATTACGATCTTTCGATCAGTCTCAGACGTGGGGTCAAGGCCTGGCAATCCAACATCTGTGACGACAAGATCGAATTCACCGTCTCGAAGCAAATGCTTTGCACGCTCTAGCGTTCCGGCCACCAGTATCAATGTCTGCTTGCCAAAAAATCTCTTGAGGCGGCGTTGAAGCATGTCGCCAAACAGGGGCTGGTCCTCGATCACCAGCACTTGAAAAATCTGCATTCGACACCTCGCTGCCGAATCCGGCGAAGGCGCAATTTGCGGCCGCCGATTCGGACATGAATGTCGCCCCCTGCTACCGTTGATTGTCGTACTTTAATTGAGGTTTGTGTCAACCTTTTCGCTGCTGCTTTTTTCAATGATGGCTAGGCGACCCGCGGGGAACTGTGTTTTCTCGGCATCACTTGGCGCGATACGCTTTTGCGCCTAGGCTCAGCATGCCTTGCCGACGAGGACCGGCGCAGTCTTGCTCGCCTTCCCTCATGGAATTCATGGATTCTGTGGGGAGCGACAATGTCGCAGAGGTGAACTATTTGGCCTTCTTTGCCGGTCCGGACGCGGCTATTGGCTGGTATGGATTTGACGGGAACAGTTCCCTTAGCGGCTAAAAAATCTCATGCCGGCGCAACGGCGGCAAGGCTCAGCTGCGTATCCCACACCGTTCTTGATCACGGCGGCATCGCGATCATTGTCAAGCGGCCGCAGCCCGACGCCGTGACACGATACGCAAGGCACACTGCCTCGCTGATCCTTGCGTTCAGCGGCCCACCATCGGAGTTCCCGACGCTGCCTTCTGGTCAAACTGTCCGGTGTCATCCCTTTGGCATTCCCGCAGGTTCTGGAAGGCAAAAAACGCCTTGCGTGATCGAAAGGACGACCCCTCCTTTCGGTTCGACAATGGCTCCCGTCCAGGCTTGCGAGTAAGTTCGGCTCGCATCGACCGCCGTCAACCACAGGACGCGGTTGTCGGCCAGCTCGACTTTCACCTCCGCCTGCAGGGGACTGTCATTGACCGTCTGCCGGTAGTGTCGCTTGATCTTCACCTTCCCGTCGGGAAACAGCGCACGGCTGTTTTCATATTCGATCTCGAACTTCACACCGCCTGCATCGCCGATTTTGCAAGTCCCGTCTCGCTCACAGATCGTGCGGGCCGTCGCTTCGCACGTCCAATTATACCCTGACTGCCACATCGGATTGCCTGCCTGCGCAAACGTGAATCCGGGCACCAGCAGAGTGATGATCGCTGCGGGGGCGATCGCACGCATTCGAAAGAGTGACACGCTGTCATTGTTCATGGTTCTTCCGGCCCGTCAGTCGTCGGCGTGACCAGCAACGGCCCTTGTCGCCGATGAAATCCAGTGCTGGCGCTGTTCTGATAGAACGCCAGCGTCATCGCTGCCACATGCAACGCAGCGTCAATCCCCTCGCGCTCTGCGCGTTCGCGCAGTTCCTCAAAATACATGTCCGCGATCTGTTGAGCGTCGCTCATGCAGCGATGTTAAAGTATCAACTCCTTTGTCGCTAGTGGGGAAAGGAGGGCTCTGCCCCCTCCCCCAACAAAGGCGAAAACCGGCACCCCTATTCTTCCTCCGTGTCTTCGCCGGCTCCGTGCAGAACTGGCTGCGGATCCGCATGCGAGAATCTTGCGCCGGCCCTCGGGTGAGTGGTTCCCCTACCAGTTTTCGCCTTACCGTCGATCCTGAGCGGCACGCGCGCCGACTGGATCAGGAACAACGTGAACGACAGCGTTTACGTGGAAGGCCGCGTTGGCAACTCGTCTTATGAAAAGGACGGCAGGACGGTCTACACGGCAGATGTGATTGCGGCCATCTTCAACCGCGTCCATCCCCGCTGCGAAGCGAAGTAAGACACGACACTGACGACAACGAAGAATAACCAGCAACAGGGGCGGCGCAAGCCGCCCTGCCCCGACAGCCGCCCTGCCCCTTTGGAGCGAGCCCGATCCGGGCCGAGTACGAGCGCTGACGGCGCAAGGCCGAATTGGGCGAGGCGGCGCACCGTAAGCCGAGGGTTGTCGGCGATCAGGTTTTTACTTTAACTTATGCGCCCAGCCGCTTACGGTGGCAAATCATCGAATCGTGGAGAACGGATACAGGCAAAAAGAAAACCCGGCGCGAAGGCCGGATTTCCAAGAGGTTGTAGCCAGAACGGAACGCCAATTCCGTAGATTGCCACCAAAAGAAGATGGCAAAATCTAGCTGCTTCCCCTGACAGTCGCAACAGGAAAATGCGCTTTCGCGCCACGGATTTTCTTTGCCGCAAGCAAGGAAAAGACGTGGTGACCATACACACCGAAATGGCCCGGTGGCTTGCCGACATCACGACGGTTAAGCAGATCGACCACTATCTTGCACTGGTCTGGCGAGGGCTGGCCGAGGGCGCCTTGAGGGACCGGGAGGCGCAAGAGCTCAGCGAGGCCGCCCATTCGCGCCGCTCCTTTCTACAAGAGGCGCGCGAAGCGCGTATGCCGCCGGCGACCACCTACTTTCCGCAGCGCCCGAAATCCAAGCAGTCGCTCCACCAAGCGGCGAGCGGGTCGCGCTGCCCAGCCCGATGGGCGAGAAAACGACGCTTGGGCGATATGGCCGCCCTACCCCCAAATGTGCGGGATCGCTTCACGGAGGGTGAACGGGCCGTGCTTTATATTGTCGCCTCGGACTGCCGCCAGCACGGCTCTTGCGGATCGAGCGTCAAGGAAATAGGCGACCGCGCTGGCGTCGGCGCCACCACCGTCCGCAACGCGCTGCGCCTGGCCCGCCATCTTGGCCTGCTCGACATCACGGACCGCCCGCAATGGCGCGCCAGGCATCTGCCAAACCTGGTCAAAATCAAGTGCGGGCGCTGGCTCGCATGGCTCAAAAAATTTCGGCCGGGCCTCGGTCTTAAATTTTGTCCGACTGGGTTCAAAAAAGCGGCGTCCTCAGGAACCTTCGGCAATAAACAGAAAGGCGGACAGCCTTCTTACAACCGGACCGGTGGCCCTTCGGGCCGCTTTCAGCGGTTTGCTGGACGCAAACCACCGTCCGGCTGACGGCTGGGACGCCCAATCCCACCAGCCCGGGCCTAGTTGAACCGTCGCAAAGGGGCTTTTGAACAAGCCTGCCGGAACCCCTTGCGCCCAGCAAGGCAAAAATCAGCGCTTCGGCACCCGGCCCAGGAGCAGTGCGGCCGTCGGCACGGCAAGCCCTTTGGTGATCATGCCGATAATCGCCAGCGTCAGGTTCTGTTGCCCTTGCTCGATCTTGTAATAGGTGACGACCGAAATCCCGATCAAGTCGGCAACTTCCTTCTTCAGCATGTCCTTGCGGCTGCGGAAGGCGTTTACTGCACGCGCGATGTTGTCCTTGATCTGCTGGACGTCGAGCCGCTTCATCGACGGCTCCAGCGCTGCCGCCGGCAGCAGCAGTTCAGCGACGCTGATTTCAAGAGCCCGTGCGAACAACGCGACCGTCGCGAGCGTGAGGTTCTGCTCCCGCCGCATCGTCAAATAGTAGGTGCGATAGGAGAATTCCGTTTCGCTGGCAAAGCTCTTGATCAGCGCCACGAAATCTCGATTCGACAGATTGCGCCGCTGTCGTTCTTCTTCGAGTTTTGCCGCTATCTGCGCCTGCATCACATCGCGCTCTGGGTTGTCCAAGACGTTTCTCGGATCGTATTTTTCCACCGCCATCCAACCCCATACAAACCTCCTTTCGCGGCCGCAAGAAATCAATTAAAGTATAAACTGCGACGCCAGTGAAAGGAGCTCCCGTTGACCAAATCTCTGCTCTATGCCGCCGCCATTGCGGCCGGCTCCCTTTACGCCAGCAGCGCCCCGGCTTCCGAATGGGGCTGTCAGGTTCTGCTGTGCGTGTCCGGCGACTGGCAGGCAACCCCTAGCTGCCACCCGCCCATGTACCGGCTCATCGCCGCGATGAAGCTTCCCGGCTTCTTCTGGCCAACATGCCCTGACGCGAACTCCTCTGCCGCGCGGAAAGACGTCTATGACGACTGCCCGGACGGTTGGACAGTCCGCTACAGCGATGTCGGGCACGATGGTAGCCGCTCGAAACCAAACATGTGCGAGAAGAGCGAGAATGGGTGCTTCGACCATCGCAACGGCAGGCCTATCTTCAAGCCAGTCACCAATCGCCGTGACGGCGACAGTTGCCAGAGGACCATCAGCATGCCGCGGCCGATGCGGTCAAAGCCTTGGTACGTTGAGTACATCGATGCCCAGGGCTTGAGGCAGCGGACATGGTTCAATCTCAACATCTGACTGCTGCTTCCGTCGATTCTATGATGACACTCTAATTGACGTGCGAACGGAAATCGAGCCACCTAATTACAGAAGGTATCCCAATATGCGCAGCATCAATCGTTTCACCGTTGCCGGGAACGTAGGCAGCGTCACCAGCTTCAATAAGGCGGTCAAGGTCAGCATCGCTGCCGACCGCCATTGGACCAACGACGCCGGGAAAAAGGAAACGAGGACGGATTGGGTCACCGTCACCGTGTTCGATGATCAGGCCGCGTGGATCAAAGACAACGTTTCCAAAGGCCAGCCGGTCATAGCCGAAGGCCGCATCAGCAACTCATCCTACGAAAAGGACGGCGAGACGGTCTACACGACCGATCTGGTCGCAACGACGTTCAACGCCTTCCAGGCCGCCAATGTCAATGCGAACGACTGACAGGATCCGCCCGACGGCTGAGCACGGTTCGTTTGTCCCGGCAACTCTGCAGCGGCCTAGTCGTCGCGGCGGCGCAATCCGGCAAAGGCACCACTATCGCGGCTGTGTTCGTGCCCCCTCCCCTTCGGCCGAGTGGCGCCCTGGCAGCCATCCGACAACAAAGATGATTGGTCATGGAAGACGACTTACTGGATGTGATCACGGTCGCGACCACTGGCATCGTGTGCTTCTTCATCGCTTGATCTTCAACTTTTACATCAGCCCCGCCCTTCTGTGCGGGGTCGTAAGCAGTGCTGCACAAGCAGCTCTTATCAGGGCTGTGTATCCGCGTTAAGCGGGAAGGCCGGTGTTTGAGGCCTTAAGCAGCGTCAGGGCGGCCCCGTCGCGGACGTCGCCGCCGACGATCCGGTCAGGGCGAAACCTCATCGTGCTGCTTGTTGACGTTGTCGTCAAGGGCATCCAGGCGGACCGGACATCGGTCGCAACGATTGGCAACCTCCAGCTGCGAACCGGTGATGGAAACTCAGTTCCGCTGCGCCAGGTTGCAACCGTCGCGTATGGCATGGAGGATCCGATCGTATGGCGCCGGCAAGGCGAGCCGATGGTTGTCGTTCAGGCGGATGTCGCCAAGGGCGTCCAGGCAGCGACTGTGGCGAGGGAAGTCGACGCAAATCTGCAAACGCTTCGGTCTGACCTGCCGCCCGGCTATTCGATTGTGGCTGGCGGCATTACCGAGGAGGCGGAGAAGGGGAACTCATCCGTCTTCGCTGTCGTACCGATCATGCTGCTCGTGATTGTGGCGCTGCTGATGGTTCAGCTCCAGAGCTTCTCACGCATGGCCGTTGCAATGCTGATGGCTCCCTTCGGGCTCATTGGTGTCGTGGCCGCAATGCTGCCTACGAACACCCCGATGGGGTTCGTTGCGCAGCTCGGCGTCATAGCATTGTCAGGCATGATTATTCGCAACGCGGAAATCCTCATCCAGGAAGTGGATCAGAACGTCGCGCTCGGCCAACGCCCGACCAGGCCATTGTAGCCGCGGCCCTACATCGCGCTCGTCCCATCGTACTGACCGCATGCGCCGCGATTCTGGGCATGATCCCGATCGCCACCGAGATCTTCTGGGGGCCGATGGCTTACGCAATCATCGGGGGGCTTGCAGGTGCCACCGTTCTGACGCTGACGCTGTTGCCCTGCATGATGCTTTGGCTGCTCACGATCGAAAGTCGCGGCGCGCGTGATCTTCCTGCAGAAGTGACGGCAGGAGAGACAGCTCTGAACGGTGTGTAGCCAGAGCCTGCCAGGCGCACTTGGTTGGCCGCTGTCTTACATGATCTCGTGGCAAGGGATAAGATAGGCTTGGACTGTCGGTCTTTTGACCATCATCAGCAAATGTTTACATTGGCCGATTTCACAAATAGAGGGCTCATCGTTCATCCGCTTGCGAAATGAAAAACCAGTAGAATGCCTACTGGATGCTGGAAGCTCGACATACCGTCGATATCCGGTTTCATCGGCATTATGGCAGCAGCCGAGGCTTGGCGCTTTGGCGCGGAAGGAAGGTGGGCCCCCTACGTAGGCAGCAATTGCCGCAGGGTCAGCAAGGCCGCTAGTTTCGAGCACGATCTGTTCGGCCGCTGGCGAGAGCCCATCCTGTTTATTACAGATTCGCGCAGCACGGCCAAAAGCGCATCCTTGGTCCGACAGCCTGTTTCTAAGCCGGTTAGGCAATTGCCCGCGATGGCTTTTCCCAATCCAGCATAAATGCCAAATCGAAGCCCCCTTTTCGGCATAGCATGCCATCTGGGTCCATGCATTCTACGGCAACTGGTTGTTGATTCAGCGCAAGATGCCGGCGTTCGAACTGTGTACGAGCCCAGATGGGCGCGTCAGCGCCTGAAAGGGTAGACAAGCGCTTCGCCTGAACTCAGCTTGAAATAAATGCACGTTTATAGCGCCGTACCGCACTTCACGATTGGAAGGCAGTCAATTGCGAGCATCCCGAGCAATGCGTCTCGTCTATGCAGTGAAGGTCAGCGCGTCCACTTAATGCCAGCTTATCTCATCGACACGAAGGACCTACGCCATGAAACTGACGGACTTCAAAGCCCTGACCTTTGACTGCTATGGTACGCTGATCGACTGGGAATCGGGCATGTTCGAGGGCCTCAAGCCCTTGACCAGCCGACTTCCAGTCGCGCTATCGCGGAACCAAGTGCTCGAGGCACATGCCCGTCACGAATCGTCCCAGCAATTGCAGACGCCGGCCAAGAATTACCGCGATCTTCTGCCGATCGTCTACAGGCGCTTAGCCGAAGAATGGGGCATATCGGTTACATGGGCTGAATGCGTAGCATACGGCAAGTCGGTGAAGAATTGGCCGGCATTCACGGACTCCGCGGGCGCCCTGCAATATCTCAAGCGTCACTATAAGCTGGTCATTCTATCGAATGTCGACAATGAGAGTTTTGCCGCGAGCAACGAGAAGCTCCAGGTCGAGTTCGACGCGATTTACACCGCGGAAGATGCCGGCTCCTACAAGCCTTCGGACCGCAACTTCGAATACATGATCAAGAAGCTGGAGACGCTGGGCATCCAGAAGCACCAAGTCCTGCACACGGCCGAGAGCATGTTCCACGATCACGGGCCGGCGAACCATCATGGCCTCGCGTCGTGCTGGATCTATCGCCGCTACAATCAGGAGGGCTTCGGCGCTACCATGCATCCGGGCGACATGCCTAAATATGAATTCAGGTTCGATAGCATGGCCGACTTAGCCAAGGCTCACCAGGAAGCTCTCCGGGCCTAGTGCAATTAGGGGTGCGCGAGAATGGTCGGATTACCAAAACTAGACCGGATCGATATCAACATTCTCGCGCAACTTCAGCAAAACGGGCGACTTTCGAACGTCGATTTGGCTGAATTGGTGGGATTGTCACCAAGCCCCTGCCTTTCACGAGTGAGGCGCCTGGAAGAAGCTGGTTACATTGTAAGTTACAATGCCCGCCTCCATCTTTCCAAACTCGTGGAGCACATAACGGTGTTCACGCAGGTGACATTGAACGATCACAAGCGGGAAGATTTCATCAAATTTGAGGCCAATATTCGCAAGTATGAAACACTCCAGGAGTGTCATCTTGTTAGTGGTGGGTATGATTACCTGCTTAAGTTCCTAACGAAAAATGTTGCTCTATATCAGGAGATAATGGAGTCGATCCTCAGCCGAAACATTGGCGTCGAGAAGTACTTCAGCTACATCGTGATCAAGACGATCTTTGATCGCGGGCCCATCCCGTTGAAGTCATTGATCAACGACAGTTGACCATGCAAGCGTTTTTCTTGGCGTTAGGCCATCCCAGCAACGCTGCGCGAAGGGTCGAACGGGCATGGAAAGGATGCGGACAACTTGTTGGTCCCTCTGGTAAGGCGGATTGCACGGTCAGCACAATGTGCCTCCCTGTTGCCTCTTTCGGCACAAGTGCTTGGTTGCCGATGTCGAAACCGCAGCGACTAATCGGAGGCGTCGCCGGCATGATCCGTAACCAACTTGCGAGGTGTCGAAATGCTGTCGAACAGCCTGATAGAAGATGATCGTGCTCATCTCATCCATCCTGTCACCTCCCTTCGCGCGCACGAACAGCGCGGCGTCACCATGTTGCAATCAGCCAAAGGCTGCTTCGTCACCGATGCGTACGGCCACACGCTGCTTGACGGGTTTGCCGACCTTTGGTGTGTAAACGCGGGTTATGGACAGGAGAGCATCGTCGAGGTCGCGATGGAGCAGATGCGACGGCTGCCCTACGCAACCGGCTATTTCCATTTGGCAGCGAGCCGGCAATCCGGCTTGCGACGAAGCTGGCGGAAGTTACGCCTGGCGACCTGAACCACGTCTTCTTTACGCTCGGCGGTTCGGACGCCGTCGACACCGCTACTACAATAATGTGCGCGGTCTGACGCGCAAGAAGCACTTCATCAGTCTCGAACGCGGCTATCACGGCTCCAGTTCGAACGGCGCCGGTCTCACGGCGCTTCCGATCTTCCACGACAAGTTCGATCTGCCGCGCTCATGGCAGCACTACATCCGCTCGCCCTACCCCTATCGCAACCTTGTGGGACAAGATCCCGCGGCTATCATCGCAGCATCAGTGCAGGCCCTGAAGGACAAGATTCACGAGATCGGCCAAGAGAACGCCGCCGCGTTTATATGTGAGCCGGTCCAGGGTTCCGGGAGCGTAATCGTGCCGCCTACAGGCTATCTAACGGCCATGCAGGCAGCTTGCCGCGAGCTCGGAATTCTCTTCGTCGTTGATGAAGTCATTACCGGTTTCGGCCGCACGGGGCCGATGTTCGCGTGCGAGCATGAAGGTATTGAACCGGATTTCATGACCGTCGCGAAGGGCCTTACCTCCGGCTATGTGCCCATGGGCGCCGCAATCGTTTCCGACCGCATCTATGAGGTCATCGCCGACGGAACGGCCGACGGGTCGGCGTTCGGCCACGGTCTGACCTATTCCGGGCATCCGGTAAGCGCTGCAGTCGGGCTTGAGGTCATGCGGCTCTACCAGGAAGGCGGCCTCCTTGAGAACGGCAGGCGGGTTGGCGAGTATTTTGGACGAAGATTGAGGGCGTTTCGCGATCACCCGCTGGTCGGCGACGTACGGTCTGTCGGCCTGCTGGGCGCCATTGAACTCGTTGCCGACAAGGAAACGAAACGCAAGCCCTCGAGAGACGCGCGAGTCGGTCCACGCCTGTTCGAGGCCGGCTACAACAATGGTCTGATCTTCCGCGCTTTTGGCGATGACACGATCGGTTTCGCTCCTCCCCTTTGTATCACCGAAAGTGAGGTGGACCTGCTGATCGAACGGCTCGACAAGACACTCGACTTGGCCCTGGACTTCAAGGACCTATGAGCAGTCCAACTCAAAGATTTAGTCACAACCTGGTCTGGTCAGATTCCAATTCCGCGTTGAATGAGCACCGCCAATGAATGACCCCACTATGGACCACATGGAAGAGGTGCTTGCCCATCTGCCGCAGGAGATCGTCACGCGCGATCAGGATATCATATCCGCCTACACGACTGACTTTCGCCGGCACTATGTCGGCCGCACGACCGCGGTTTTGAGGCCGCGAAATACGGAGCAGGTGCAGCACATCGTCCGCGCTTGCGCCGAACGCCGTGTCCCGCATTGCCGCCGGCTGCCTCCTGACCTTCATCCTGTGCCTGGGCTACTATATCACGCCGGCACTCGTCGGCGGACCACGCGATCAGATGGTCAGCAACTACGTGTCCTACTATATGAATAACATCATCAATTTCGGGCAGGCGTCCGCCTTGGGCGCAACGCTTCTTATCGCCACGCTGGTGCTCTACTGGGCCTATAATCACCTGGTCGGCATCGACAAGATGAAGCTGGGATGATCGCGATGGCGCCTCTTCCGCTGCTCGGACTGCCACCTTATGCCTCGACCCTGGAGCGCGCTTGGCGGCTTTTCTTCTTCGCCTTTTGCGGTCTGGTTCTGCTTTTCCTGATCTCGCCGATCGTGATCGTTCTGCCCATCAGTTTCAACGCTACGCCGTTCCTATCCTTCCCGACGGGCGATTGGTCATTGCGATGGTATGAGGATTTCTTTTTCAATGATCGCTGGACGACGGCCGTCAAGAACAGCGTCATCATCGCGTTCTTCAGCACCATTCTTTCGACCTCCCTTGGAACGTTGGCAGCGCTGGGATTGTCACGACCCAATTTTCCGGCCCGGGCTGCGGTCATGGCGGTGCTGATCTCGCCGATGATCGTGCCCGTGGTCATCACGGCCGCGGCGCTCTTCTTCTTCTATGCTAATCCGCTAATGGTCACGTCGCAGCCCATCATCGTCCTGAACAACACTTATACCGGCGTCATTCTGGCCCACACGCTGCTTGCAACCCCCTTCGTCGTGATCACCGTCACGGCGACCCTGACGGGTTTCGATCAGTCGCTGATCCGGGCCGGCGCGAGCCTCGGCGGATCGCCTGCCCTGGTCTTCCGCAGGGTGATGTTGCCGCTCATCGCGCCTGGCGTCATTTCCGGCGCCCTCTTCGCCTTCGTCACCTCTTGGGACGAAGTAATCTGTGTCCTGTTTATCGGCAGTTCCGACCAGCGCACACTGCCTCGCCAGATGTTCAGCGGGATTCGTGAAATGATCAGCCCCACCATCACGGCTGCAGCTACTGTGCTGATCGCTCTGGCGATTGTCATGCTGGTGACAGTAGAACTGTTGCGCCGCCGTACAGAGCGGCTGAGGGGCATCACGACGTAGGATTCGAATTCAGGCGACCATCGCTATTTTGAGTAGTCGTCCTCGAATCTCCGCTTCGATGGCAGGATCCGGCGCCGCAGGTGGTTCACAGGCGATCGACGTCTGTAGATACGTCTCGGCGATTGCCGCCGCGTCGCGGCGGAACTTGGCGACCGACACACAGCGCCCCTGTTCCAGCCAACCCGCGCTATGCAGAATGAAGTCCGCTCCGGAGACCACCGATGCCGCCAGGACGCGTGCGCCCTCGCTTCCGGCCTGCGCATCGTCCACCTTCGCAGATGTGACCGCCCCATCACCGCGCGAGGGGATCCCAAGTCGTCGGGAGAGTTCAGATGAATAAAGTTGTACCAGCTGTGAGGCGGGATCTCCGAAATTCGGCTGCATGCTTCTCATATCGAACGGCCAGGCGAGAATTCCCATGACGACGGGGGCGCCCGGCCGCCAAAGCTGCGTCAGCGCCAATCCCGGAAGCACCTCAGCGTAACCCTGAATAAGCGATCCGGCGATCGTTGTGGGGCTCGTCGCTCCCATCATCATGTAGGAGGAGATCATCGCAGCCTCGCCGGCCCGGGCGATGATACGGAGGCATTTCAAAGGATTTTCCCAGTAGGTCAGCGGTGGAGTGCAGTTAACCAGATGAAGCAGATTGCAGGCGCCTGTTTGCGGCGGCCGCTGAAACGCCGCTGCCGTCAGATCGATATACTCCATCGCGATCTCAGGGGACGCGATACTGCCCATGAATGGTTTATCCGAGCACGTCAGGTGCGCGAGCAGCATTTCAAAGGCACGGGAAGCCTCCGATACATCATCCAGGACACAGATCATGTGTCCCGTATTGGTGAGCCCTGGGCTTTCATGAGCAATCGCAAGAAGCTGACGATAGATGTCTCTCGAGCCTTTGACCCGTTGCCCACTCTCCAAAAGAACATCCGGTGCGCCGTAAATTGGGGCGAAACTGGTGCATGCCAGACCGCCAACGACCGTATCGCGATCGGGATTCCGGGCCCTCAGCCGAAAACTGCGCGGCGCGCTTCTACGAATAATCTGGCGAAGGGCGGATCCATCGAGACGCACAACTTCGCGGTCAACGACACCACCTGCTCGTCTCAATTGCTCGATGGTTTCAGGATCGTTCTGGAATCGAATTCCGACTTCCTCCAGAATCCGGTCTGCCGCCTTCTCAATCGCATCAAAGGCCGCCGCATCTGTTGCCGGCAAAAAGCTTCTCGCCAGATAATCCGAAAGCTCGCGTTGCTGGCAGCCAGAATGACCTTTCATGCCCCACTCCCAAAATATGCCTTCGCGCAAAACACCATCACCAGACTTTGCGCAAGCAGGATGACCATTGCCGTGAAAACTAGAATGTGCGCGCCCATGCAATGTGGCCTAACCCGATCCCATTCCGCCTTCCTGCCGCGAGGCGGTGATATCCGTTCGCGCTAAGTGACGGCTTGGCTATCCGGTCGTAATGCCGACTTAATTCCACGAAGTGCGAGCCTACGCCCAGCGGGACTCAATAGTCTTGTTTGGCGTGCGCAACGACGAGCGGAAACTCAGAACCAAGCGTCTATCGTGCGGGGTTTGCTGCGACGCAGCAGCCGTATGCGGGCAACGCAGAGGCCCCCTATTCAAGTCTGATGGCGTGATTGGTAACCAAAGTGCCTAAAGTGGAAAACTCGTCTCGATATCAGAAGGATCACAAATTCTCCGGCACCCGTCAAAGCGCCTTTTGCAGCTCCGGCAGGATGACGAAGAGGTCGCCGACGAGGCCGTAGTCGGCAACCTGGAAGATCGGCGCCTCCTCGTCCTTGTTGATGGCGACGATGACCTTCGAATCCTTCATGCCGGCAAGGTGCTGGATGGCTCCGGAGATACCGACCGCAATGTAGAGGTCAGGCGCCACGACCTTGCCGGTCTGGCCGACCTGCCAGTCGTTCGGCGCATAGCCGGCATCGACGGCGGCGCGCGAGGCGCCGACCGCGGCGCCGAGCTTGTCGGCGACCGGCAGGATGACCTCCTGGAACTTCTCGGAGGAGCCGAGAGCGCGGCCGCCCGAGATGATGATCTTGGCCGAGGTCAGCTCCGGACGGTCAGTCTCCGACAGCTTGTTCTCGACGAAGGCCGAGAGGCCCGGATTGGCCGCCGCCTTGACGGTCTCGACAGCCGCCGAGCCGCCCTCGGGCGCCGCCTGGAAGGAGGCAGTGCGCACGGTGATGACCTTCTTGGGGTCGGTCGACTGCACCGTCTGGATGGCATTGCCGGCATAGATCGGGCGCTTGAAGGTGTCCGGCGACACCACTTCGATGATCTCGGACACCTGCGCGACATCGAGCAGGGCAGCGACGCGCGGCGCGACATTCTTGCCCGACGAAGTCGCCGGCGCGATGACGGTGTCGTAAGCGCCCGCGAGCGACACAACCAGTGCTGCGGTCGGTTCGGCGAGGTGCTCGGCGAGCTCGTCGGCCTCGGCGAGCAGGACCTTGCCGACGCCCTTCAATTTGGCGGCGGCGTCGGCCGCGCCCCTGGCGCCCTTGCCGGCAACCAGCACATGCACGTCCGAACCGATCTGCAGTGCCGCCGAAAGCGCCTTGGCGGTCTGGTCGGAAAGCGTCGCATTGTCGTGTTCGGCAATCAGAAGAATTGTCATCTTTTTTGTCCCTTCTCAGCCTTATAACACGCCGGCTTCGTTCTTCAGCTTATCGACCAGCTCGGCGACGCTCTTGACCTTGACGCCCGCCTTGCGGCCGCCCGGCTCCTCGGTCTTGATCACTTTAAGCCGCGGCTTGACGTCGGCGCCGTAATCGGCAGGGCTCTTCTCGTCGAGCGGCTTCTTCTTGGCCTTCATGATGTTGGGCAGCGACGCGTAGCGTGGCTGGTTCAGCCGCAAATCGGCGGTGACGATCGCCGGCATCTTCAGTTCCAGCGTCTGCAGGCCGCCATCGACCTCGCGCGTCACCGTGGCCTTGTCGCCGTCGAGCACGATCTTGGAGGCGAAGGTGCCTTGGGCCCAGCCCAGCAGCGCCGCCAGCATCTGGCCGGTCTGGTTCGAGTCGTCGTCGATTGCCTGCTTGCCGAGGATGACGAGGCCAGGCTGTTCGGCGTCGACGACGCCCTTCAGCACCTTGGCGACACCGAGCGGTTCGGTCTGCTCGTCGGTCTTGACCAAAATGGCGCGGTCGGCGCCCATGGCGAGCGCGGTGCGCAAGGTTTCCTGTGCCTGCTGCGGGCCGATCGATACGACGATGATCTCTTCGGCCTTGCCGGCTTCCTTCAGCCGGATCGCCTCTTCGACCGCGATCTCGTCGAACGGGTTCATCGCCATCTTGACGTTGGCGAGTTCCACCGCCGAGCCGTCAGCCTTCACGCGAACCTTGACGTTCGCATCCACCACCCGCTTCACGGGCACAAGGATCTTCATTGGTCTATCTCTCGAGTTTAGGTGGATCGTCGGCCGGAGCGGGTCCGATTGGTCTAGAGCCTTTCATAAGCCTTGACCGTTCGGAGCCACAGCTGTTCGTAAGCTGCATCTGTCATGTAGGCCGCATGAGCGGTTAATGTGACATTGTTCAGTGAAACGTAAGGACTGCCTGCGGGAAGCGGTTCTTCCGGAAACACATCCAGTGCTGCGTGCCCAATCTGCCCTTCGGCCAACATCTGCAACAGCGCCGCTTCCTCGATCAGACCGGCGCGCGCCGCATTGACGAGAATAAAGCCCCTCTTTGGAAGGAGCAGTCGTCGAGCGTTCAGAATTTCAGCCGTTTCCGGGTTGAGGGACAGATGCAAGGAAACGACGCTTGCATTGTCTAATGCTTCATCGAGATCCGCAACAAAGCCTGGGTAATCACGGGCAGTTCGGTTCCAGGCTGCCACCTCCATACCAATTCCGCTCGCAAGGTCCGCCATGCAGGTTCCGATCCCACCTAGGCCGAGCACTGCAATCTTCTGTCCCATCAACTGCAATCCGCCCACGGGCGACCAGAGCCCGGAGCGGGTCGTTCGGTCCATCTCGGCTATTCTGCGCGCTGCTGAGAACATCAGACCGAATGCGTGCTCGGCAACTGATCGATCTCCATAACCAGGGGTGGTGTAAACCTGCACATCGCGTTTTGCGGCGTCATGCAGATCGACGTATGTTCCTGCCCCCGTCCCCATAAAAATGATCGCTTGTATTGAGGGACAAGCATCGAGAACAGCTGGTGGAACAACCGTGTGCTCGACGAGGAGCACTTCGGCCTGCGCGCACATTGCCACGAGGTCTGCTTGCGTGGGGTTCCCTTCGTTGATCGTGATCGCACCGGGCACCGGCAACTTGCGGTCCTTTATGACGCGGGCCAATTCTTCAGTACAATCGACAAATATCGCGCCCATGCGACTTTCCCTGAGGTGGCGTTCAGCCACCTTCCCCAGCCGAGATCCGGCCTAATCTAGAGGTTGTCTCCGGCCTCGGCCGCAGTTCGGATCACCTGAAAGCCCTACGCGGCGGCAGACACCTTGTCGGCATTCAAGGCGTCGGCGAGGATGGCAACAGCCTCGTCGAGCTCTCCATCGGAGAGGGTGACGGGGGCCAGGAAGCGAACGATGTTGCGATTAACCCCACACTTGATCACAAGCAGACCCCGCTCGCGAGCACGCTCCATGACCTGTTGCGCACGATCTGCATCGGGCCTCTTCGTCACGCTGTCCGACACGAACTCGATTGCGCGCATGAACCCGACGCCACGCACGACGCCAATATCGGCGTGCTCTGCCTTGAGCGCATCAAGGGCGTTCGACAATTTCGTGCCCAAAGTTGCGGCGCGCTCGATAAGTCCGTCTTCTTCGAATGCATCGAGAACTGCCAGTGCTGCGGCGCATGCGACTGCATTGCCACCATATGTGCCACCGAGTCCACCGGGAGCGGGTGCATCCATGATCTCGGCCTTGCCGACGACACCCGAGATCGGAAAGCCACCGGCCAGGCTCTTCGCGACCGTGACTAGGTCGGGCTGAATTTCCGCGTGCTCGAAGCCAAAGAGCTTTCCGGTGCGACCGAATCCGGTTTGAATTTCGTCAGCGATGAGGACGATGCCGTGGCGCTGCGTTATCTCTCTGAGAGCGCGCAGGAACTCAGGCGGAGCCTGCAGGAAGCCGCCGTCGCCCTGCACGGGTTCAATGATGATGGCGGCGACGCGATCGGGCGCGACCTCAGTGGCGAACACTTCCTCGAGCGAGGCAATAGCGCCTTCTGTCGTGATGCCGCGATAGCTATCAGGATAGGCCGAATGGAAGACCTCGCCAGCAAAGGGGCCGAAATTCTGCTTGTACGGCTGAGCGAAGCCGGTGAGCGTTACTCCAAGCAGCGTGCGCCCATGGAAGCCGCCGCGAAAGGAAATCACGCCTGGGCGGTTGGTGTAGGCGCGCGCAATTTTTATCGCGTTTTCCACGGCTTCCGCGCCGGTCGTCAGGAATACGCTCTTGTATGCCGCACCCTTGCCGATCAGCTTGTTGAGTCGCTCCGCCAGAACGATGTAAGGCTCATACGCTGCCACCTGGAAGGCTGTGTGAGTGACGCGCTGGAGTTGCTCCTGGACCGCCGCAACCACCCGGGGATGGTTGTGGCCAACGTTGAGGACGCCAATGCCTCCAACAAAGTCGAGATAGCGGCGACCCGCGGTGTCCCAGATGTGAGCACCTTCCGCGCGATCCACGATGATGGGGTGTGCCGTCAGCAGGCCTCTGGGGATATTTGTCGCGCGGGCCGCCAGAAGTTCATCTTGGCTGCGCTGGTTCGAGGACATGGGTTTTCCTTCCATCATGGAGTGACTGTATCGGGACAAGACGCGACATTTGACGTCGGACCCGGCCGGGTCAGATCGGCTGGCGGATCAGCCGAAAGCTTCGAACGTCCCGACCACTGGCTTGTCTCCACTCGCGTCGAGGACGCACGCGCGGCCGGGAGACACGTTTTCTGTCGTAATGCCCAATGCTGTGATGTCAGATGGAATTTCGGCATTCCGCGCAAAGCTGGCCGCCAGCCGCGCCGCTGCCGCTCCGCCCATCACGCCATTACCGCCCTGCCCCGCCAGCCAGATGAAGCTAGGCTCTTCGGCGTCGCGCCCGATAACGGGCTCATGGTCAGGAGCGAATGTGCGCAGCCCGCCCCATTTGTGCTTTACGGTGCGAACCTCCATCGTCGTATAGGTATGGATCCGATCGATAGCGATTGCCACTTCGAGCTCATCTGCTTGCGCATCGCAGGGTTCGGACACTGCCATATCGACTGGCGATACCATGATACGCCCGGCTTCCGGCTTGAAATAGAACGTCTCGGCGACATCGAATGTCATCGGCCAACTCTGTATGGAACTGCCCGAGGGAGGGTCGAACACGACCGCGGTCCTGCGGAACGGAACGACATTTCGATAGGGCAGCCCCGCAAGCGACGCGATCTCCTGGACCCAACCTCCAGCAGCATTGATGACCACAGGCGCTTCAAATGACCCGCTTGGTGTGGATATCCTCCAAACGTTGCCCGAACGCTCCAAGGCTTCGACCTTGCCGTTTGTGACCACCCGTCCGCCTCGCGCTCGAAGCATTTTCAGATAGCCCGTCAGGAGGGCGTTTGTGTCGATGTCCATACAGTCCGGCTCATAAAGCGCAGAGACAAATTCGCTTGTCCTGATGACGGGGCAGAACCGCAAAGCTTCTTCCGAAGAGGTCAGCTCGATTGACGCGCCTCTGCTCAGCAGCTCCTCCGCCTGCGCGGCGAGCTGCGCTTGCTCGCCATCGCGGGCAAGGAAGAGGGCCCCGCGGGGTGTGACGAGCGGGACGTCCGTAAAACCGTCCGGAGGCGTCTCGAGAAAAGCTCGGGATGCGGTGACAAGCCGGCTCCAAAGGGCCGGGCCATAGTTTTCCGACATCACAGCCGCAGATCGGCCGGTCGAATGGTAACCCGGCGACGACTCCATTTCGAGAACGATGACTTTGCCATGCAAGCTCAGCTCGTAGGCGACTGAGGCGCCGGCGATGCCAGCACCGACGACAATGAAGTCTGCTGTTTCTACACTCATCTTTGTTCCTCAGGCCGTTGTTTTGCGTTCGGACGGGTGCCCGCGACAGACTTTAAAATACCGGTTCGCCAACCTCGATGTTGTGCGTGGGAGTCAGCACCTTGACTTCGCCAGCGGCATCGCGAGCTCCAAGAATTAGAATTTCGGAACTAAATCCGGCGATGTTGCGCGGCGGCATGTTGACCACGCAGGCGACCAGCTGACCCACCAGCTCATCCGCTTTATAGCTGGTGATCTGAGCACTTGACCACTTGCGACCAAACGGCCCGAAGTCGACCTCTACCTTATAAGCGGGATGTCGCGCACGCTCGAACGGCAACACTGCCACAACGCGCCCGATGCGTATTTCAACTTTTGCAAAATCGTCATAGACGATTTGGGCCTTTTCCATGTCTCACCTCTTTGGGCCACTGTGCGCTTGTGGCGCAGCGAAGTTGGATGGATCGTCGGGGCAATTGTGAGCGTTGCTGTCGATGTTGGATATCGCTTCAGCAGATTGTGCCGCAGCAGATGGCGGATGATGCGGCAAACCTTGGAGAACGCCGTGACCATTGCCCAGCAACTGAAAGATCCCTCGCTTTTTACCGAGCTGTGCTACATTGATGGAAAGTGGGTGGGAGCGAACAGTGCCGCCACCACTCCGGTGGATAACCCAGCCACAGGCAGGATTATCGGCAATGTACCGAAATGTAGCACTGAGGAAACACAAGACGCTATTGCGGCCGCGGATCTGGCTTTCAAATCGTGGCGCCGGAAGACCGCAGGTGAACGCGCGGCGCTATTGGAGCGGTGGTTCGATCTCATCATTGAAAACAGTGATGACCTTGCGCGGATCATGACTTTGGAACAGGGCAAACCGCTTGCGGAGGCACGCGGCGAGATCGTCTACGGTGCATCGTTCGTGAAATGGTTCGCGGAAGAAGCCCGACGCGTATACGGCGAGACGATCCCGGCAGCGTCAGCTGACGGCCGCATCATCGTGCAGAAACATCCCATAGGGGTTGTCGCTGCAATCACGCCCTGGAACTTTCCGAATGCGATGATCACTCGCAAGGCGGCCCCAGCTCTGGCAGCCGGTTGCACAATTGTGATCAAGCCAGCGGAACTCACGCCCTTCTCTGCCTTGGCTCTTGGTGTCCTTGCCGAAAGGGCTGGCATACCCAATGGCGTTATCAACGTCGTGACCGGCCAAGCCGCCGAAATAGGCCGCGCATTGACGAGCAGCCCCGTTGTAAGGAAGCTGACCTTCACCGGATCGACCCGCGTTGGCAAGATTTTGATGGAGCAGTGCGCAGCGACGGTGAAGCGGGTCGGGCTCGAACTGGGTGGCAATGCACCTTTCTTGGTATTTGACGATGCCGACCTCGACGCGGCGGTCGCCGGTGTGATGGGGAGCAAATTCCGCAACGGCGGTCAAACTTGCGTGTGCGCAAACCGCATCCTTGTGCAGGATGGCGTCTATGACGCATTCGCCGAGAGGCTTGCCGCGGCAACCTCCAAGCTCATAGTCGGTGACGGCCTTCTGGAGGGCACCGCCATTGGTCCTATGATCAATCAGGCGGCGATAGCCAAGATCCAGGAACATGTCGATGATGCCACGTCCAAAGGTGCAGCCGTAGTCGTCGGCGGCAAGCTGCGATCAGGTCTATTCTATGAGCCGACGGTTTTGCGGGATGCCACGGTTGAGATGAAGATCGCCAAGGAGGAGACGTTCGGCCCGGTGGCCCCGCTGTTCAGGTTCTCGACCGAAGAGCAAGCCATTGAAATGTCGAACGACACTCCGTTTGGTCTAGCATCCTATCTCTATACACGAGACATCTCACGCGCTTTCCGCGTGGCCGAAGCTCTTGAGTTCGGGATGGTCGGAATCAATGCGGGATCCGTATCGACCACAGCTGCGCCCTTCGGCGGCATCAAGGAATCCGGCCTCGGTCGCGAGGGATCGCATCACGGGCTGGAGGAGTTTCTGGAACTCAAAACGCTCCACCTTCGTGGGATCTAGGTGGTATGGAACAGCGCATCTCGCCGCCTGATGAGAACACGCCAAAGCTTTCGCCCAAGCGCGAACGCATCGCGGCTCTGCTTTACGTGCTTTTTTGCATATTGGGCATTGCGATAGTCGTTTGGTTCAAGAAGTAGCTTTGCGTCCACCAGAGGTCAACGTTCCGACAAACATCGGCGCGTCGTTCGTTCCTCACGGCGGATCAAGTCTCAAGGCGTTCAGGTGGACCGCTGTCTCCGACGCCGAAACGGCATAATGTTGCAGAAATGAGTTGCGATGCGCAAGCCCAGCACAAACTACATCAATATCGACGGGCATTCGCTGAAGGGAAAAATCGCAACACTTGCTTTCGATTTGGAGGTGACAGGAGAAGCTACGCGCGCAACCGCCCATTCAAATCCGGATGTCTTTTTCCTTTTCAGCAACACTCCCCGTGGCTTCCGTCTGAAGGTAGGCGCATTGTGGAAGCGTCGCAGTCTAGGCGGTGGAATAGCGTACTACTTGATCCTGCATCTTGGGTTCGGGCGCTGGTCCGCATATCTTACGCGATGGCATGGGAAGGGCGACAACACGCTCTGGGCTGTCGTTCCCTTCGATAGTGTAGTGAGAACGCAGCACATCGGTTCTGAGGCGCAATGGCCCGAAGAGTGCTGAATAACCCTTAAACGGTCCAATCAGCGAAACTCGGCCAAGCCGCCATCGAGCCTTGCAAGAGGACGTCATGCTTCGGAGCGCCTTCTATTCGGCGCGCACGATCGGGGCAATCTCCAGCTGATCTGCCACGGCCTGCCAGCGATCGGCGAAATAGCCATAAGCGGTCTTGATCTGCACACCGACGGGAAGCTCCGGGCATTCATTCTCGCCGTTGCTGCCCCAATTGACCCACCCGGACTGCCGTCGCTGGACGATCTGGAAGGCCCCGGACGGCTCCGATGTCCACCAGATCATGGCGCGACCCGTCGCCTCGTCAAATTCCACGGTCTTGTCGGCTGGACCAGGAAATATCGTTTCGTGCTCGACCGCGGAAACATCGACAGGCTGATCTGTCAGGACCCAACGACGATCCGTCAGGTCAGCCTTGACGTGCGCGGCGGCACGAACGCGCGCCAGCCGATCACGCAGCTCATTTTCCCCGAGCACGCCCTCCCATTTGCAGAACAGCCGCCAATAGAGATCCCAATGCGCGGATTCGATGTCGCTGAGATGCGAACGGAATTCCTCGAACTTCCGGCTTTGGCTGGGCGAGTTGGTCACCGTGTCCGCCACCATCGCGACGAGCTCGCCGGCATAGGGGTCCCCTGCCCGATAGCGCGTTCCGCCATAGGCGGCGAAGCGGTCGAACACGAGTTTGCCGTTGCCACCCTCGAACTCATCGCCAACGGTGATCTTGTTGGCGACGGAGCGGCCGTTGATGACGGTCTGGAACGGATCGACCCAATAGCGGCGCTGGAAAAAAGGCGTCCCGTAGGTGAAGACCCAGTCGATTGAGAAACGCTTGCCCTTGAGTTCATCCAGCAGGCCATCCGGGATCGTGCCGTGCATGCGATAATGGTGCAGAACCGGACCACACTCCAGCGTCTCGATGTTAACGGTCGTGTGTTCGGGAGGGTTGATGAGGCCATTCTCCGGGGTGAAGAAAGGCCCGTAAAAGCCGCCCATTGCATTGTTGCCGGATGGCAGCAGTTCGAAATCGTCAAGCAATGACCGGAAGTGACGAACCCCCCATTTAGAGGAGCCCAGGCCTCGAGCTGTGCCGGAGCAGAGCTCAAGGTCGAACGCGCCAGTGTCAAGGCGCACAAAGCAATCCGCTTCCCTGCCTTCGAGAACCTTAAGGCCGGAAATGTCAACCGAAGCAGGATCGCATGGTTCATTCATAGTCAGTCGCAGACGGCCAACGAAGCTTATGGTCGCCACGAATCGCGTTTCTCCTGGCTTGGCCTGCGTCAGGCGCTGGCACAACACCCGGTTGCCGGCATCGTCGCGAGCCCACCACAGGGCATGCGGTAGATCCGCCGTGACGGAAAAGACGATCGGCTCATGGTCGCGCCGGCCGGCGAGAGGATCTGTGATGGTGACGGCAAGGGTCATGCAGGTTCTTCCAGTGCAAGGGTGGCGGGCTCGGATGAAGCGGCGCCGCTAGGAGGTGGTGGTTACCGGCCGGAGCCACGGGGCGGCACTTTTTTGCTGAAGCGGAAAAGCCCCGACCGCTGCTTCAGACTATCGATCGCGACGGCCACGATGATGACGACCCCCTTGATCAGAAGCTGGGTGAAGAATGGCACATTGAGCAGGATCAAACCCGTGCCCAGCACGCCCAAGATCACAGATCCTATGAGCGTGCCGACAATTCGGCCACGGCCGCCGGCAAGACTGGTGCCGCCGAGCACCACCGCCGCGATTGCGTCCAGTTCGTAGCCGGTGCCGGCGGTAGGCTGGGCCGAGATGACGCGGGCGGCGAAGATGACGCCTGCGAGGCCGGCACAACCGCCTGCCAGGACATAGACGGATGTGATGACTCGCTTGACCCGCACGCCGGCGAGCTTGGCGGCTTCGGCATTGCCGCCCACGGCATAGACGTGGCGGCCATAGCGTGTCCGTTCCAGGATAAACCACACGATCAGATAGACGATCGCCATCACGAGGGCCGGCATGGGCACACCCCAGAGGTATCCGTTGCCGATGGCTTTGAAGTTGAGGGAACTCGAAACGATCGGCTGGCCTTCGGTGATGGTGTAGGCAAGGCCACGCAAGAAGGTCATCGTCCCCAGGGTGACGATGAATGGCGCGAGCGAGAGGTAGGCGGTCAGCGCTCCGTTGATCAGGCCGCAGGCCGCGCCGGCGGCAACGCCAATGCAAATCGCAGCCGGTGCTGGCACCCCAGCGATGGCAGCGATGACCGAGACCACACCGGAAACCGCAACAATCGATCCGACGGAAAGGTCGATGCCGCCGGTCAGGATGACGAGCGTCATGCCAGCCGCCAGGATGGCGTTCACCGATATGGCACGTGCAATGTTGAGCAGATTGTCGACGCGGTTGAAGTTCGGCGCGATGGCCGACATTAGGATCACCAGCGTCATCAGCACCATGAGGATGCCGACGCGATCCCACCATTTGGCGAAATCGAAGGGGGCGCGATCCGGAGCGGTTGGTGTCGCCTGAGTGGTCTCGTCGCGAGCGGCATTCACGGTCGCACTCCTGTGTTTCCGCCACGGATCGCGGTGCCCGTCGCATGAAGCATCACTTCTTCTTCCGATGTTTTCTCCGAAACCAATTCGGACACGATCCTGCCCTCGCGCATGACCATCAGGCGATCGCTTATGCCGATCGCCTCCGGCAGGTCAGACGATATGATCAGGATGGCCTTCCCGGCGCGGGCGAGTTGGTCGATCTCCTCGTAGATCTCGCGCTTTGCACCGATGTCGACACCGCGCGTCGGCTCGTCGAGGATCAGCACCTTGGAATCGCGAAGCAGCCATCGCGCGAGTGCCGCCTTTTGCTGATTTCCTCCAGACAGGGCCTTCACAGGCAGCGAGACTGCGTTGAGCCGGAGTTTGAGCCTCTTCATCTGCTCCATAACCGCATCGCGCCGTTTCGTCCGATTGACCACGCCTCCGGCGACGAAGCGGTCGAGTGAACTGATCGCAATGTTGTCCTCCACCGAATGCTCGAGGAACAGGCCTTGCTCTTTGCGGTTCTCGGGCACCATGCCGATGCCGTCGGCAATCGCCTCGAATGGGTCCGACGGGCGACTGGGACGCCCTTCGATTCTGACTGAACCAGCGGTGCGTGGGTCAGCTCCAAAAATCAGGCGTCCGACTTCGGTCCTGCCCGAGCCGATCAGCCCCGCCATGCACACAACTTCTCCGGCCCGAACCGAGAGGTCGACCGGGCCGACGTTCTCGCTGGCCAGGTCCGCGACCTCGAGAACGGTGGCACCAGGGTTGCGTTTGTCGTGATGGTAGAGGTCGGCAACTGGACGGCCGACCATCATGCGCACCACGTCCGGCGGGCTGATCTCGGCAAGTGTGCCGGTTCCAACATAGCCGCCGTCACGCAAAACGGTGACGCGATCCGCCAATTGCCAGACCTCTTCCATGCGGTGCGAAATGTAGATGAGACCAACGCCCGCCGAGCGCATTTGGGCGATGATCCGATAGAGTTCCTGCGCCTCGGCGCGCGACAGCGCCGCCGTCGGTTCATCGAGCACCAGCACGCGGGCATTTTCGCCCACGGCGCGTGCAATTTCGACCATCTGCTGCATGCCGACGCTCAAGGAACCCAGCGGTCGCTGCGGATCGATGGTTGAATGGATGCGTGCCAGCTTCTCACGCGCCTGCTGCTCCATGCGGCCACGGTCGAGCATGCCCAAACGCGTGCGCGGCTCACATCCAAGTGCGAGATTCTCCGCGACGGTCATGTCAGACACCGTGTTGAGTTCCTGGTGGATGATGGCAATGCCGTGGGCTGTGGCTTCGATCGGGGAGCGGATTTCGACTTCGATGCCGTCGATCAGGATACGTCCCGCATCGCGTTGGATGTTGCCGGCAAGAATCTTCATCAGGGTGGATTTGCCGGCACCGTTTTCGCCCATCAGCGCATGCACTTCGCCCGCTCGCAGATCGAAACGAACCTTGTTCAACGCCAGTGTGGCACCGAAGCGCCTCGAAACATCTTCGATGGCGAGCAGTGGGGATTGGGTGCTCATCGCAGCCTCATTGGTCTTGAGACGGGGAGCAGCGCCAAGGCCGCTCCCCGCCGGGCTGGTTTTGGGAGATTTTACCAACCCGGATACTGGGTGACGTTGTCGCGAGTGACCAGAACGCTTTCGATAAGGATGGTTTTGTCCTTCGGCGCCTTGCCGGCAATCATGTCCTGCGCGACCTTAACCGCCTGGCGCACCATCTCCGCCGGGTTCTGCGTGGCAGAGCCGATAAACGGCGACCCCTCCCGCTTCAGTTCGGCGACCGCTTCGGGGCTGCCGTCCACGCCAGTGACCTTGATCTGGCTGGTTTTGCCGGCCTGCTCGACTGCAAGCACGGCGCCGAGCGCCGAGGGGTCGTTCATGCCGAAAATACCCGTGACATCCGGGTTGGCCGTCAGCATGTCGGTTGTCACGGCGAGCCCGGAGGCGCGGTCATTCTTCGAGGCCTGCTGCCCGACAATCTTGATGCCCGGGAACTTCGCGGCGACAGTCTTGCAGCCATTGATACGGTCGATGATGGTCTGGATGGGCGTGCCGTCCACCAGGAGCACCTGACCCTTTCCGCCCATTTGCTGGAACAGGTACTCGCATGATTTCTCGCCCGCCTGTACGGCATTGGTCATGATCACCGCGTCGGCACCGTGAGCCGGAGTATCGACTGCGATGACGATGATGCCGGCCTCCTTGGCCCGCTGGATAGCCGGCTCGATGCCGGCTTCGTCTACCGCAGAAATGACGATCAGATTGACGCCCTGCTGCATGAAGGCGTCGATCTGGGTGTTTTGGTTGGCTAGGTCGAGTTGCGCGTCCTGCACGTTGACGGTGGCGCCGATCTGCTTGGCTGCATCTTCCGCGCCTTTCGTCATGGCGGAGAAGAACGGATTGGACATGTCCTGCACCATCAGGCCGATTTTCTCGATCTTGCTGGGAAGCTTGCCTTCGGCCCCTGCCGGTGATGCCCCGCAGGATAAGCCGAGCGTCAGAAGGGATGCGGCGGCAAGTAGCCGGATATTAGTGGTTGCTTTCATGGGTTTTCCTCCTTGTTGGTCGCCGTCGTGATGTGACGGCAAAAACGGTTTCCTCGCTGCCGAGCCGCGACAATCACCGCGGTCAGACTCCGAATTTCGGTTAGCCTAATCGTTTAGGTTTGGCGCGAAACATTCGGTCATCATCTTTCCAATTCTAGTTGTCGTTAGGCTGCTTGCGAGGCCATCGGCCCGCGCGCATGGGCTCCGTCTCTCGAACATCCGCAGGAGCTGCGAATTGTCAGACGGGCAGGCACACGCTGCTGATCCTCGGGAAGATAGATCGGGGTCGCAACCTTGCCCTGCTTCTCGGCTTCGACCTGCTTGTCAATGATCCTGCGCAGGGTCACTGCCGCAAGGCGTCCGATCTGCTCGCTATGCTCGTTCAACACCGTCATCGGCGGATCGGTAAGCTCCGACCAGGCGAATTCGTCATAGGCCACAACGGCCATGTCCTGCGGTATTGCGATGCGCCTTTCGGCAGCAAGTTTCATGGAGCCGAGCAGCAGCGGGTTGTTGCCTGCGATCAGCGCGCGCGGAATCTTGCCGGTCACGTCGAGATGGCGCGCCAGTGTGCTGTAACCCGATTGTGCGTCGTTCTCCGATTCCAGGACCAAGAGGTCGGCCCCGTGGCTCCGCGCTGCCTCTCTTATGCCGCGTTCGCGATCGAAGCGCGTCGACCATTTCGACGGATAAACCAGAAACAGCCAGTCCTTGTACCCATGATCGGCGAGATGTTTGCCCACCATCAGACTGGCGTTGTAATTGTCGGTCGTCACACTTGGCGTATGCGAGGCCTCGGCAGGCGGCGAGGAGTCGACAAAGACCAGCGGAATGTCCCAGCGCTCAAGCAGCCGCGTGTTCTCGGCCGTCAGCGTCAGCGTCGAGATTACCCCGGCGGTCCTCGACTCGATTAAGCGGTGGATCATCCTGTCCTCCAGACGGGCGTCATACAGGCCGTTGACCGCGACGTCGCCGACAACCACCGTCCACTCGGACGGTTCCAGCGCCTGCTGGATGCCTGCCATCAGGTCGAGGTAATAGGAATTGGAGGTACTTGCGGTAATGACGGCAACCGAGTCTCGGCTGGCCCGGCGCAATTCCTGGGCCGCGCGGTTAAGGACATATCCGAGGTCGCTCGCAGCTTTCAGCACCTGCTGTCGGCTTGCCGAGGAGACCCCGTCGGCTCCGCTGAGAGCGCGCGACACCGTGAATACAGACAGGCCTGTTGCGCGACTGATGTCGCGCATCGTTGATCTTGCCAAGGGTCGATCCTCCGGTCGTCAAGTCAGCCCACAGGCGTAACCTAAACGATTAGGTTTAATACTCGACCACTAAGCGCGTTGTCAACGGTTTGTCTTCATCGCACGTTATCGGTTGTGCGCCATCACACCGCGTGGCGGTCATGTATCTGGGAAAGCTCGTTGAGATCGCACCTGAGGCGGAACTCTACGAGAGACCACCGCACGCCGAGGCGCAAGCCTGATGTCGGTGCCGCTGGCCGATCCCGCGCGAGCGCGCCCGCGCGATCGCATCATCCTGAAAGGCGAAGTGCCGAGCCCGCTTAGACCTCCATTTCGCCCTCGCTGTCCTATCGCTCAGGAAGCGTGTGCACAGAACGAGCCTCTCCTGGCCGCGACCTTGTCGGAACGCCATGGCCTGTCATACTCCTCAGATCCTGCGGACCTTTAGCGTTCGAAACTAACTGCTGACGTCAGAGATCAATGAAAACGCTCGCTGTCATGTTAGATGGCCAATTCGATCAGAAACGGAGCTTTTTGCTTGAAGCTTTGCCGCATCAGGTCAGCGCATTGTTTGAGTGTGGTAGCGGGAGCTGCTTCAACGCCCATCCCGTTTGCGAGCTTGACCCAATCGATGTCAGGGTTCGACAGATCCAGCATATCCATGGCAATCTTCCCAGGCACCGCCCCGACGTCCTTGTACTCGCCGATTAGTATATTGTATTTTCTGTTGCTTAGGATGATCGTCGTGCAGGGCAGTCGCTCACGCGCCTGCGTCCAAAGCGATTGTAGAGAATACATAGCCGACCCATCAGCTTGGAGGCTGATGACGCGGCGATCGCCATCCGCTCCTATTGCTGCACCTGTCGCTACAGGAAGCCCATCGCCTATGGCGCCCCCCGCCAGATGAAGCCAATCATGCGGCGGCGCATCGAAAGTGTGTTGGTAGAAGCCCCGCCCGTATGAGACGCTTTCGTCGGATATGATTGCGTGCTCCGGCATCACAGCGGCCAGTGTCTGGGCCAAACCCTCTGGAGATGGTTTGCCAGTGACCAGTTCAGGCCGGCGCCCCGAGACAAAGGCTGCGGTTTTGGGTGCACCTAGCGCAGCGGCAAGTGCCTCCAATGCAGCCACTGGATTCTGCTCGGGCCGAGTGAGAACATGGATCTGGGCATCTGGGGGATACTGGCGGGAAGGCTTCCCCGGATAGGCGAAGAAGCCGACTGGAGCACGGGCGTTGACGAGAATGATGTGGCGGAAACGCGCCAGGGCATTCACCGCCGCATCTGTAGTATAAGGCACACGCTCTAGACGCATGCGCCCCTGGCCGCGCTCCAGCCGCGCGTTCACGAAATCCCCCATGACGCTGGCGCCGGTGGCGCGCGCAATTCGGTCGACGAGTGCCTGCGCCGGCGCGAGAACGGCTCCGCCAGCCAAGAGCAGCAGCACGTCCTTGTTGTCGCGGAGGATGTGAGCTGCACCTTCGACCGCGTACGGATCCATCGGCGAGAAGCCTGCTTTTGGCAAAGGCCCAGCCACTTCACCGCCTTCGTCCCATGATGCGTCGGAGGGTAAGATTAGCGTCGAGATGCTGCCGCCGCCCGCGTGCGCTGCCTGCACAGCCACTGCGGCATCGCGCCCGACATTTGCCGATGACAAGCTGGTGCGAACCCATCCGGAAACCGTGCGGGCGAGTGCTTCGGTATCGGCAGTTAGGGGCGCATCGAAGGGCCGGTGATATGTCGCCTGGTCACCGACGATATTGACAATGCCACTTTTTGCCCGGCGGGCGTTGTGGAGATTGCCGAGCCCGTTGCTCAGGCCAGGCCCGCAATGCAACAGCGTGCAGGCGGGCTTTCCTGCTATCCGGAAATAGCCGTCGGCCATACCGGTGACGACGTTCTCCTGAAGGCCCAGAACGCAGTGCATTCCCGGTATCTGGTCGAGCGCTGCCACGAAATGCATCTCGCTCGTGCCCGGATTGGCAAAGCATGTGTCAACCCCTGATGCGAGCAGCGTCCGAACCAAGCTTTCGGCACCGTTCATCTTTGCGTTGCTCAACTGATGCTCAGGCATCGAAAACTCCCCATATCGTGGCGGACATGCCCACCTTGGGGGGTCATTCCGCAAAATTTGAAACAGCCGCGCTCAGCTTTGCAAAGCGATCGCCTGCGGTGGCGGTTCTGCCGCAGGTCAGGGGGCGAATCGGGGGATAGACGGGTCGACCTACAAGTTTGGTCTGCAACTTAAGTGGCGCAGTTCATTCGCCAGGTACGCAGAATGTGCGCTTGTCAACATTCGCCGCCAAGAATTTCCCCATGTAAATCATAAGCACTTCCCACTATCCCTTTCACGACGATGGTTGGACCCAAGGTTGCATAAAATTGGGGATCAACCAAAGTCGGTGACCACAGTCACGCCCGGCACATCCGTCTTGTCCATCTTCATCAAAGTCGTGATGGCGCCCGCGAGATCGGTGGTGGAACCGATGAGGCGGTCGATAGGAAGCAGTCCCTGACCGATCATGGTGAACATCGGCTCATAGGCGTGAGATTGCATGCCCAGGCTTCCGTAGATCTCCAGTTCCCCCATGATGATGTCCTCCATTGGTATCTCGGGAGAGCTCTGCGACCCGAGGGTCAGACCGACCTGGATGTGACGTCCCCGCTTGCGCAAACTCTTGACCGAATTGAAACAGGTGACTTTGTTTCCAAGCGCGTCCATTGAAACGTGTGCCCCACCGCCGGTGGCCTCGACGACCGCCTTTGGGACGTTCTGGAAATCATTGGCATTGATGCAGATGGTCGCGCCGAGGGACTTCGCAAGGCTGAGCTTTTCGGCCGTGATGTCCACCGCAACGACCTGGGCGCCCATGGCATGGCCGATCATGATGGCCGACAGGCCGACGCCGCCGCATCCGTAGACCGCCAGCCACTGGCCCGGCTTCAGACGCCCCTGCTCGACGACGGCCCGGAACGAAGTGACGAAACGGCAGCCGAGGCTTGCCGCGGCCTTGAATTCGAGCGCATCGGGCAGGCGGACGAGGTTCAAGTCGGCTTGCTCGACGGCGACATACTGCGCAAAGGATCCCCAATGCGAGAATCCGGGTGTAAATGGCACGTCACAGATGTGCTGATGGCCGGTTCGGCACTGATGACAGTGGCCGCAGCCTGATGAAAACGGCATCGTGACGCGATCGCCAACCTGCCACCGCGTGACGTCTTTGCCCTTCGCCACCACAGTGCCGGCGAACTCGTGTCCAGGCACATGCGGCAAAACGATGGACGGATCGTGCCCCACCCATGCGTGCCAGTCGCTACGGCAGACACCGGTAGCCTCGACTTTTATGACCGCGCCGCCCGGGCTTCCATTCGGGTCGGGGACAGTCTTGATCTCTGGCAGTCCCGAAAAAGTCTCATATACAACTGCTTTCACCAACTGCCTCCTGATTTTGCCTGAATAGGCCCGGCTTGAGCGCCGCGCGTCTGACCACTTGAGAGCCAGAGCGGGCTTAATAGTTTCCGCGCGCGGCCTCGGCCAGGATCATATTTTCCCGCGTCAGCTCAGCAACCGTTTGCCTAAGCTGGGTGTTCTCGACTTCCAATTCCTCCAAGCGCAACAACTGGTGGTTCGTTTGGGCGTGATATTCCCGAAGCCACCGCTCGTACGTCGCTTGCGTCACGCCTATCAGCCGAACCGCTTCAGCGACGCTGAGCCCTTGAGACATCGTCACGTCAACCTCACGCAGCTTTGCGGCGATCTCGTCAGCACTGTGTTGCTTGGTCATCGGCCCTCGCTTCAACCTCTATTGGACCCGGACTCATGGAATTTCTTGCAGCCGGTAAGCTCTCTTGGCAGTTTTGCTGAAAAGGTTAGCCTTTTCCGAAGCTGAATAGCTGCTTGCTAGCCGTTTGTATGTATTCCAAAGGACATGATAACTATATGATCTTTTATCTACCGGAAAATTTGACTCGAACATACACCTGTCGGGGCCGAACAATTCAATCGCCGTTTCGATGTAAGGGCGCCACGCCTCGGCGAGCTCGGCTGACGTCGATGGTTTGTCCAGATGTTGGAAATCAAGATCAAGGCCGACTATGTGCAAACCTAGCCCCCCAAGCTTTACATATACGTTCTTGCATAGGGCAAGCTCTTGCATGCTCGCTTTCCAGTCAGCGAAAACCTGATCCCTCTTGCCGGCATAGACCCCGATCCCGAGGGGGGCGCCAAGATGGTCGAGTATCATGGTGGTTCCGGGAAAAGTCCGCGCCAGATCCGCAAATTCGGCGATTTGCGGATGATAGAGCCAGCCGTCAAAGGATAGTCCATACCGCTCCAGACGCGAGAACCCGGCCCGGAAAGCTGGATCCATCAGCAGCCGCCGGGGATAGTCGAGCGGGGTCGATTTGATGGTCCGATCAGCGTCCCAAGGCGAATTATGCCTTACGCCCTTGAACCGCTCTCCGCCGCGTTGCATTTGCATTTCAAGGACGCGGTCGACACGGTCCCCTAAAAACAGGTCGGCAAATCCGACAATTCCTGCGCAGACCCTGACATTCCCATAGGTACCGCTCGCAGCACGGGCGGCTACTCCGTTTGCGAACTCGACCTCGCCAACTGGCGCCAAGTCAGGATCACCTCCCTCGCGATACATTGAGCGGCATTGGACATAGACCGTGCCGACGATATTGTGGCCCCCATCTATATCCGCGAGCATATCCGCCAGCATGTAACGGTGGCCTCTATCCCAAAGGTGATGATGAGCGTCGATGATTGGAAGGTCGGGCTCCATTATCTCTTCACGGTGTTTGGCGAGCCATTCTTCCGATATGGCAAACATGGACTTCTCGATTTCTTTGATGGTCAAAGCAATTCCCTTCCTGATCGGATCCTTGTGGATTACGAATGCTTCCTAGCTTCCACAATGTTTGGTGGGTTGCCGGCGACACGGGATACGGCGCCATCATCGAGCGCAACTATCCGGTCAGCCACGCGCAGTGCATTTGCGGCGATTGTCAGCGACGGGTTGATCCCGCCACTGGTGGGAAAAAAGGAGGCATCGACCACGTAGAGGTTCTCGATCTCATGGGCGCGATTGTCGCGATTTAAGACGCTGGTCTGCGGATCAATGCCGAACCGGCATGTTCCGCAGACATGGCCGAGGACCCGGTTCTCGCTGGCGCGATAGATCTTCTTGAATTTGAGCGGCTTGAGCGCGTTTGCGATATGCAATCTGAACTGCGCCAGGCGCCTCGCTTCGAACGGTCCAATTGAGTATTCGAGTGTGATGTTCTGCTTGTCTTCCGAGAGCCCGATACGGTTGGACTGATACGGCAGATCCTCCATGAACGATACAAGAGCATGTGCGCCCGACAACATGCGTCGAACGCGAAACTCTACGATCGCTCGGATGACAGGATACAGAAGGCCAAGGGGTCGCCAGACCTCCTGCAACGTCTCCTTGAACCCGGCCGCTATGCTTCTGGCCGGAGGCATTCGTCCGTTTGACTGGATCGTCCCGAGTTTCATGCCATCGATCAAGTAGAAATCATTCATGGCAATTTGCTTTTGCGGGCCGCTCGTATATCGCGTCTTGGTATAGACGATGTAATAATCGACGAAATGCCTCATGAGGTTTCTGCCCACTTGGCCAGAGCCATTGGCGAGACCGCCCGCTCCATTCGAGCGCAAGAGAATAGCAGGCGTGTGCACGGCTCCGGCGGCGAGAATGACCTTCCTGCCGGACAGGCGAATTTGCTTTCCACGCCAACGGGCGTTGACGGCCGTTACCCGCCCGTCGGCGGAGTCGAGAGTATCGACCTCGCATTCCGACAACAGCGCGGCTCCATGCTGTTCGAGGGCCGGCTCAAGACAGGCGGTGACGCTATCCCGCTTGCAGCGCTGCGGACATATATAGCCCACACACTCACGGCATCCCGGGAGGTATTCGCATGCCACCGGCACATGGTAGGGATGAAGGCCCTTGCTCCGGAAGTTCTCGGCCAGTTCTTCGACAGAGGCGGTGAAAGCCGGCGGCACTCTGATGCTGCGTGTTTCACCTGGCGGACGCAAAGGGTCCACGGTCGCACGGACGCCGTAGAGACCCTCGGCCTGGGAATAGTATTCATTGAGTTCGTTGAAAGAGATCGGCCAGGACGTCGGCAAATTGGCCCCCTCGGCATCGCGATAGCGGGACGCGGGGTGAAATCGGACGGGAACAGGCGCTCCATGACCATCCCGTAGAGCGCGCTGCTGCCGCCCGTACCAATACCTAGGACGGGCCAGATTTGGCGTGTCTGGGGTCCTGTGACGTCATTGATGGAGCCTGTGAAGCGGCCGCCACGACGCTTCTGTTCAGCGGTAAGGCCGCCTGATCCGCTCCCTGTCAGAGCCTCCAGCCAGTCTCCCGCCAATGAATCCGGCGAGTCGACATGATATCGTCCCCTCTCGCAGAAAAGGACTGACTTTCCGGCCTTGGCAAGAGCATAGCCTGCTGTTGCGCCCCCGACACCTGTCCCTATAACGATGACATCCCACTCCCGCGAGAGTATTTCCGGATCGTCGACAAACTTCTTCACTCTGCAAAAGCTCCAATTCCGACCTTGTGCTGAGCGACAGGCCGTATTTCAATTGACGATTGCTATCACCGCTTCGATCTCTACCCGGACGTTCGCCGGCAGCGATCCCATGCCAACCGCGGAGCGCGCGTGGCGGCCGCGATCCCCCAAGACTTCCGCCAGAAGCTGCGAGCACCCTTCCATCACCCGGGCGTGGTCGCGAAAATCGGCAACCGCATTCACCATGCCGAACACCTTCAGGAACTCGATGTCATCGAGTGAACCTGTCACGGATCGCGCAACTGACAGCAGATGCTTGCCGCAAAGCCGCGCGGCCTCGCGTGCCTCGTCAAAGCTGCAGTCGAGCCCCACCTTCCCAGTCAGAAAGGAGCCGTCGGACAAACGCGGGACTTGTCCCGAAATGAAGGTCAGCCTGTCGATCTTCTTGAACGGCGCGTAGGTATAAGAAGCTGGCACAATTGGCGGAAGCTCAATGCCAAGCTCCTCTAATCTGTCTTTGGTAGACATCGTCTCTCCCCCACATTGGATGTGGCGAGTATCGCGTCGGCATAGATGCCCGGGTCCACATTTCGTCCACTCAAGACGACCACAGTTGTGCGCCCAGCGGTCCGCTCGCGATCGGCCAACACGACTCCAAGAGCCAAGGCGCCGCCCGGCTCGGCCACCAAGCCGAACTCCTCAAAAGCGCTTTTCATGCCTTGCATTGCCTGCCCGTCGGTGCCCGTCATGACACCAGACAGGAGCCTCTTGTTGACCTGGAACGTTAGCGGACCAGGAGATGGGGAGAGAATGGCATCGCAGATGCTGCGACTTGTGGCCGGAAGCGTTACGATGTGCCCTTGCTGCAGGCTCTGCGCGGTGTCGTCATAGCCCTCGGGCTCGACCCCCCATACTTCGGTAGCTGGGGAAAACGCTTCCATAGCAAGCGCGCAGCCGGCCATGAGCCCACCGCCCGAGCACGCGGCGACGAACGTGTCTATGGCGGTGCCCGCTAATTCCTCTGCGACCTCCAGCGCGACGGTGCCGGCGCCGGCGATGACGTGCCGATGGTCAAACGCCGGTATATAATGCAGGCCTTCGTTCTCGACGGCGCCTTCAATGAGCGATTGCCTATCCGCGCTGTCCCGGTCGAACAGCCTGATTTCGGCGCCCCATGCGCGCGTCCGATCGAGTTTGGCCGCCGGTGTGGTTGACGGCATGAAGACGACTGTCCGCGCGATCGAAGCTTTGCGTGCAGCCCAGGCAACCGCCTGGCCATGATTGCCGGAAGAAAGTGCCACGATACCATGTCGACTCGCCTCGCTTGAGAGCTGCGAAACCGTGTTCCATGCCCCGCGCACCTTGAAGCTGCCGGTAGGCAGCAATGTTTCCGCTTTGATCAACAACCTCCCGCCTGCCCGCTGATTCAAGGTTTCGCTTTCAAACAAGCGGGTTCGCGGGAGTACGTCCCTTAAGCGTTTGGCCGCCTCCTCGATTTCTCCGAATGCTGGAATCTGTACCTCTAATGAGTTTTGCGCGGCGTTCATAAGGGCATCCCGTGAATTTGATATATCGTATAGCGTTGCTGATTCTTAGTGTCAACGGGGGGAATACCGCCCTTGTGGAGGGGGTTAGGCGCACCGGACCGTCAGGGCCGGGCGCGATTGGCCGGTGAGTTCCGGCGCTCTGTAAGGGCATAACGGCCACGTTTTGCCCCAATCTGGCATTGGCATGCTTCGACACCGCCCCAGCCCCTGCGTCTTGAGGTGTGTCGCGGCGGGAGGTGGTATTGTCTCGCCACTTTGCCCAGCCGAAATCACGACGACCGCTCGAAAAAGAAATTGACAGACGCTCGAAACTGGCACTTATGATATATCAAATGAAAGCCCTGCCAGCTCGGCACGCCAGAGGACATAGGCCATGGCAACAGCAGATATCGCCCGACGCTGTGTCGCATTTCCTGGGAAAGTCGCGACTTGGAAGGCGATGACCTCCGGGATCAGCACAGGAGCAGCCGATGCAAGCCTATAGATACATGTTGAGGCGTTTGGCCGGACTGCCTCCGCTGCTGCTTGGCGTGGTGACTATCGCTTTCATTCTATCGCATCTGGCGCAGGCAGATCCCTTGACATCGATCCTACCGGAACGGCAGCTCAGCAATCCGGAGGCCGTGGCGGCGGCCAAGGCAAGATGGGGCCTGGATAAAAGCCCAATTGAGCAATACGTCGTGTACATCAAGAACATCGCTTCCGGCGATCTTGGCACGTCTTTCCGGACAAAGCGCCCAGTGTCCCAGGACCTTCTGGAGCGCCTCCCCGCGACTATGGAACTCGTTGTGGCCGCATTGCTGGTTGGGTCTGCTTCCGGGATCTTGCTGGGGGTCCTGGCGGCGAGAATGCGTGACACGCTAGTCGACCATCTCGTCAGGCTATTCGCACTGCTTGGCTCTTCGCTGCCAGTCTTTTGGTCGGGTCTGGCCGCCTTGTCTATTTTCTCGGTTCAACTCGGGCTGATGCCAGGCCCTGGCCGCCTCGATTCGCGCTCGCCGGCCTTGGACACGTTCACAGGATTCTACACGGTGGATGCGCTTCTCCAGGGCAAGTTTTCGACCTTTCTCGAGGCTTTGTCGCACCTGATACTGCCCGCCGCAGTGCTTGGCTGGTCAATTACGGGCATCATCTCACGCTTGGTCCGCGCCAGCATGCTCGATGTTCTCGGTCAGGATTACATTTTGATGGCCAAGGCCAAAGGCGCAACCGACAGGGGCGTTCTCTTCCATCACGCCTTGAGAAACGCACTCATTCCCGCAATAACGGTTATTGGATATTCTTTCGCATTTCTTCTTACTGGCGCCGTTCTGACCGAAACGATTTTCTCCTGGCCTGGAATTGGTTCGTATGCAGTCGACTCCGCGCGGGCGCTTGACTACCCCGCGATCATGGGGGTGACCTTGCTCGGTGGCGCGTTCTTCCTCCTGACAAACCTCGTCACCGACCTGACATACGTATCCGTCGACCCCAGGATCAAGCTACAATAGGTATCCAGATGACAAGCATCCCATCCACCTTGCCTCGGACGGGATCGAGGCGCCGTCGTAACCTTTGGTCGAGCGCGCCGGGCTGCATCGGCCTGGTCATTATTCTGTTCTGGATTTTCGCTGCGATGACTTCGCAATTCTGGGCGCCTTACCCGTCTCTTGATATGGTCGGGCATCGCCTGCAGCCGCCCAGCTATTCACATCTGTTTGGGACGGACTCGCTTGGCCGGGACGTATTTTCCCGAACAATGGCCGGCGCGTCATATTCGATCCCCATCGCAACGACGGTGGTGGTTGCGGGTGCTCTTTTCGGTAGCGCGCTCGGCGCCATCGCCGGTTTTTTCGGAGGATGGACCAACACCTTGATCATGCGCATGGTGGACATAACGCTGTCGTTCCCGCCGATGCTGTTGGCCATGGCGGTAGCGGCGTCCCTGGGACCCGGCCTGTGGACGGCGACACTGGCGATGATTGTGGTTTGGTGGCCGCTTTATGCCCGGCTGATGCAAGCACAAGTCATAAGCGTCAAACACATGGAACATGTGGACGCGGCTATTTCGTCCGGAGTCAGGCCGCGGAGGCTGTTGACTCGCTATATTCTGCCCCTCTGCTGGACGCCGATCCTGATCAACGCCACGATGGATTTCGGCCAGGTCGTGCTGCTTGCGGCCTCGCTCAGCTTTATCGGGCTGGGCGCCGCCCCGCCTGCGCCCGAATGGGGCGCTATGGTCTCCGACGGTGCTGTCAATTACTATTACTGGTGGATCGCCACAGCACCGGGATTAGCCATTCTCACCGTCGTGCTGGCGCTGAATTTCATCGGCGACAGAGTGCGTGACATCCTTGACCCGAGGAAAGGCTCATGAGCGATGCTGTCCTGCTTGAGGTTCGAGACCTCAAGGTCGCCTTCGACACTTCCGAAGGTCATGTGGACGCTGTCAGGGGCGTGACGTTCTCGCTGCGAAAGGGCGAGATCATAAGCGTGGTTGGCGAGTCAGGATCGGGAAAGAGTGTGACGATGCGCGCGCTCATGGGCCTCCTGCCCCAGTCGACCCTGATCAGCGGCTCTGCGAAGCTGCTTGGAACCGAATTGGTTGGCATCGCCCCGAAAGAGCTGCAACGGCTGCGCGGCTCTCGAATGGCAATGATCTTTCAGGATCCTCTCACCGCACTCAACCCAGTCTTGACAGTCGGCGACCAGGTTATGGAAGCGATCCGCATTCACAACTCCGCGATGTCGGACACCGACATCCGCAGGCGAGCCATGGATTTGCTTGCCGAGGTGGCAATTCCGTTCCCTGAGAAGCGAATGGAGCAATATCCTCATGAGTTCTCGGGCGGAATGCGCCAACGGGTGGTGATCGCCATCGCCATCGCCAACAAGCCCGACTTGATCATCGCCGATGAACCGACCACGGCTTTGGATGTCACGGTACAGGCCCAGATTCTTGAGCTGCTGGAGCAGCTCTGCCATCGCAACAACACTGGGCTGGTGCTGATTACCCATGACCTCGGCGTCGTTGCTGGAATGGCGGAAGCCGTCTCCGTGATGTACGCCGGGTCGGTCGTCGAGCAGGCGAGCGTCGACGACCTTTTCGACAATCCCGCACATCCCTACACCCGCGGCCTTCTGGGCTCTCTGCCGGAGATCAATGGGGAGATTGGACGCCTGACGGACATCGGCGGCGCCCCCCCCACGCCTCAAACAATTCCGAATGGCTGCGCATTTCACCCGCGGTGTAGTTTCGCCATCGAGAAGTGTCGCGCGCTATCTCCTTTGCTCACCAAAGTAGGCAATTCAGCTGTCGCATGTCACTTGGCAAATGGCCTTCCGGCATACCGCAGTCCAAGGAAAGCGGCATGACGGACATTCTCCAAAATCTATCGGCCCCCTATGGTGATACGGAAATGGCTGGCCAGGCGCCGGCGCCCGTCCTGCTTTCCGTGCAAAACCTAACCAAGGAGTTCGGCCTAGGCGGTGCCTTTGCGACCGGCGTCGGCGCCCCCGTTGTACGAGCCGTCGCAGGCGTCAGTTTTGATCTGATGCGCGGCGAGACGCTTGGCCTGGTCGGAGAATCCGGTTGCGGAAAATCGACGCTTGCGCGGTGTATTTTGAGGCTGACCAAACCGACCTCCGGGGCAGTCCTTTTGAATGGCGTCGACCTGTCAAAGCTTAGCAATGACGAGATGCGCCAGCAGCGCCGGCATCTTCAGGTCGTATTTCAGGATCCCTTCGCATCGCTGCACCCACGAATGCGGATTGGCGAAATCGTTGCCGAACCTCTCGGCCTGCTTGATCTCACGAAAAGCGAGAGGCAGAGCCGCGTCCGCGAGCTGATCGAATTGGTGAAGCTGAACAAAGAGCACCTTCAGCGGTTTCCACACGAGCTCTCGGGAGGCCAGCGCCAGCGTGTGGGTATAGCGAGGGCACTCGCGGTCAACCCGAAACTCATTATCCTCGACGAGCCCGTCTCGGCGCTCGATGTCAGTATCCAGGCGGGCATCCTGAACCTTCTCGCCGAAATGCAAGAGAGCCTCGGCCTCGCTTACCTATTCGTCGCTCACAATCTTTCCACCGTCCGCCACATATCTAACAGGGTCGCTGTCATGTATCTTGGAAGGATCGTCGAGATCGCCTCCAGGGAAGAAATTTTCGGCAATCCTCGGCACCCCTACACGGTTGCGTTGCTATCGGCCGTTCCGACGGCTGATCCCCGAACCGAGCGTCGCCGAAAAAGAATCGTCCTTCAGGGCGATTTGCCAAATCCTGTGAATCCTCCAAGCGGTTGCCGATTCCGAACGCGTTGCTGGAAAGCACGCGACATATGCGCAACAGAAGACCCGGTTCTGCGCGAATTAGGGAATTCCCGTGTAGCGTGCCACTTCCCTGAGCCGGACCGTGCATCGCAATCCCAAGCGCAATAGTTCGGTTGAGATCTTTTTAGGCGCCTGGCGAGACAGGGGCGGGCGCATTGAAGCCTAAGAGGCCGCGCCGAGCTGTGCTAAGCTTATCTGCGTTCCGCCGAACTGAGGCAGAACCTTCGCGCCACATCTACGCCGCACGTGGCCGCCCTCTTCCAAGACCCTGCACTCGACTGGCGCGATGTATGGGCTGCCTGCGATCGGGGCTGTCCCCTACGGACGTGGCGCGCCCGCACCTATTTACCAAGTCAAGGTTCACAGGCCGCCGGCGGTGCGGAACCGCTCCGCACAACTCCACCTCGCAGCCTGATCGGTCTAGCCTTTTTTGGCCGCCCGGCGCGCGCGAAGTTTTTCGGCCCCAATCGCGGCGTTTCGCTCCATCATTTTCCAAAGACTGCGTGGGCTGGCGCCAAGCTTCTTGACAGCCTTGCCCCGTTCAGGAGGTGCAAATGCCTCGACCGTATTCTTCCGGATCGCCTCAAGCACGATGCCAGCGACAAACTCCGCGGTGACGGGAGTCCCCGCGAACGACAAGGCCATCGCGTCGTCTTCCGCTTCCTTGTCGAGCATCGGCGTTTCGGTCGACGTTGGATGGACAATCGTGAATTTTAGAGGGCTTTCTCGCTCCTCTAGCGCAAGCGCGAGGTGATAGGCACGAAGTGCATGCTTGGCTGCCGCGTAGCTGGCGATGCCCGGAAAAGGCAGGAAGGCGGTCATGCTGCATATCGTCACGAGATGACCGTGGCCTTGCGCCTTGAACTTGGGAAGTGCCGCCATCATCCCCCTGACAGGCCCGAAGAAGTTGGTCATCATCGTGTCTTCATGCTGCTCCATCTTCAAATCGCGGGCGTATCCGGTGTGGACAATGGCGGCATTGTTGACCAACACATCCAAGCGGCCGAATTTCGTCCTGACTCCGTCGAGAACGTGGTCCCATTGCTGCGACGAGCAGATATCGAGCCGAACAGCTTCTGCCTTTGGCCCAATTCCCTCTGCGACGCTTGTTGCGCCAGCCAAGTTGATGTCGGCCAGAATGACGGTATTGCCGGCTTCGGCTGCCCGCTTGGCCAACGCCGCGCCGATGCCGCTCGCCGCGCCGGTGATTAGGAACACTTTGGATTTGGACATTGTTTTTCCCTCGTGTGGCACGCCTAAATCGCTTCCAAAAAGCTCGCTCCAGAGAGCATTGATCGGCTGTCGTCAGACCAAGAGCGACCGGGGGCTACATTTAGGGTAAAACGATATATCATACTTGCATTTTGTGCGAGAGGGTGCAAGTAGAAAAGGTCGCACCGGCGATACTTGGTCCAGCCGTTTCTTGTTGAGCCAGGTTTTACAGCGTCTTTCCGTCTCGAGACCTGAGCACCTTTAGATATATCAAACGGCCAAAACTCACAGGAGACTTTTTTGAAAAACGCCCTGAACGCGCGTCTTGCGAGCGGCAAGGCCTGTCTAAACGGTTGGTTGGCTATCCCCTCGGGATTTTCCGCCGAAGTCATGGCCAAGGCCGGGTGGCACAGCATCACGGTGGACCTTCAACATGGGGTCCAGGACTACCTCACTATGGTGCAGTGCTTTCAGGCGATCGGCGCCTATCCGGTGACGGCCATGGTTAGAGTTCCGTGGAACGAACCTGGCATTATCGGCAAAGTCCTCGACGCTGGCGCCTGGGGCGTCATCTGCCCGATGATCAACACTGCGGAGCAAGCGAGGGGTTTCGTCGCTGCCTGCCTCTACCCCCCTGCTGGCAACCGATCGAACGGCCCGGTTCGCGCGGGTGGCTATGGAGAGCCCGGGAACCTCTATCAGGAATTCGCAAACGAGGAACTGCTTATCTTGCCGATGATAGAGACACGCCAGGGCGTCGAGAACCTTGATGAAATCCTGGACGTTCCTGGCATTAGCGGCGTCTATGTCGGCCCAAGCGATTTGGCCTTCTCGTTTGGCCTGCGCCCGGCCTTAGACCTGGAGGATCCGGAACTCCTTGCTGTCTACGCACGCATAATCGACGAGACAGGCAAGAGGGGGCTGATTGCCGGCCTCCACTGTGCGGCTCCGGCCTATGCGGCAAGGATGATCGACATGGGGTTCCGCATCGTGACCATTACCAGCGACGCCACGCTCCTTGGCCAGATCGCGCGGGAAACAGTCAAGGACATCCAGACCTCCGCAGGCGACCTGAGCCGGTAGCGGCCGTTCCGGGTCATCTGTCCGAAGGCCAAGACCAACAAGCAGCCGCAAACCGCCACGCCTTTGCGGCCAAACAGAAGGATAATTGGAGTGCCCTAGTTGGGAGCCGAACGGCTGCGGGCCTGCCAGCGTGATAGTATAGAGGCAAAGCCTCTGCCCATCGGCGTTGTGAACATCTCTGTGGTTTTTTTGGCGCCGTTTCGACTATACTGATTGGCGCAAACTCCTATGTCGAGCGAAGGTCACAAAGGATTGCCCCTTCGTCAGGGTAAGCCGATCGGCTGAACGTTGGGAAAGGAAGTCGATGTCTGTTACCGAGAGCTACGATGACGACGACGCTGCCCAGGAGGCGGACGAAGCCATCGACCGAAACCGCGATAGCCTTTCGGAACAAATCTATACGCGGCTGCGCCTTGCGTTGATGACAGGTCTCTATGGGCCTGGAGCCCGTCTGAGCATCCGCAAGCTGGCGGTCAGCTACAATACGTCTCCAACGCCAGTCCGGGAGGCGATTGTTCAGCTCGTAAGGGAGGGGGCCTTGGAATTGCGCCTTGGATACCAGCCGCGGGTTCCGGTGCTGTCAATTCCGCGATACATCAGCATCCGGGAAACACGCGCTCCGCTGGAGCGGCTTGCTGCCGAATTGGGTGCGGTTAACATTACCGAGGAGGAAATCCAAAGACTGCGCGAACTTCACGATACCTGGGTGAAGTCTGAGGCGCAGGAGCAATGGAAAGCGGCTCTTGCTGCTAACCAAGAGTTTCATTTTACGATCTACCGGGCATCAGGAAACGAGGTCCTGGTTCACGTTATCGAGAACCTGTGGCTACTTTCCGGACCGTTCGTGAACAACCAGTATCCAAACATTCTGCAAGCGGCATCGAAGGTGCATCCGCACGTGTTGATCATAGATGCGCTCGTGCGCAGGTCGCCGAGCGAGGTCGGCGACCTCGTCTTGCGCGACACACGCGAAGGCTCCTACCTGATCCTTCAACAGTTGAAGGAAACGCAGCGGCTCGGCAAGAAGAAGACGGCAGCGAAGCAAAAAAACGGCCCAGCGCTCGATTGAACCAAGCATTCAGCGCCAGCTTACAGCAAGATATTCGGTCTAGTTGAAAACAGACAATGTCGGCCGACGTCTCGGCGCAACGCCCCGCAGGTAAAATTTTGATCGACCGGCGGGTGAAGCACCTCGCCGGTCGATCGACTATCCTTGGGCTGGGGTTACGTGGCCAACCTATTGCCTGAAGCTTAGTTCACGCAGTGGCATCAAGTCGTTGAGGCTGTAACGAACGCCTTGCACGTGTTTGTTATAGACGTAAATGTTGTCGGGGTTGACGAGGCCGATGATGACCCGATCCCCTATCATTTCCAAGGCAGCCTGCTTGAAGAATCCGTCACGCTTGGCCTCGGGAGCCGCCAGTGCCTTGTCCAGCAGCTCCTTCTCCTTGGCGTTCAGCAATCCGAGGCGCTCGGCGCCGGACCGCTTTGCCCACCGTGTCCCCGGGATCATGCCAAAGTTGTCGATATACTGCCCCGTCCCATAATAGTCAGGCGCATAGAACGACGCGGTCAGTGGCGTGCCGTCTCCACGGACGGTATCAAGCCAGACTGGAAAGGTCAGCGGTTCAAGCTTGATACGAATGTTGGCCTTGGACAGATCCTGCTGAAGCTTCTGCATGAGAGTGGACATATCCACTCCGTAATAGTTCATGTTTGGAAACTTCGCCTCAAGGTCGAGCCCGTCTTTCAATCCAGCCTTTTCCAGCAGTTCCTTAGCCTTTTCGATGTTGTATTCAGGCTCCGGCAAGCCTTGCGTGCCAGGCCATTCGTTCGGAACCGGAGACGGCTGCAGCCGACCGGCGCCACCGACGGTGAACTCGACAAGGCCTTTGTAATCCACCGCATAGCCGATGGCCTGTCGAATTTCCTTCGTCATGGGAACGGGGTTAGCCTTCGCCCCAGGACTAAGCGCCATATAGATATAGTTCGCCGATGGCAAAGAATCGACGACGATATCGGGGGATGATAAGGTCTTTGCCGTATCAGGATCGATTTGCATCGCGATATCCACATCACCGTTCTGGATCAACTGCGCCTGCGCAACCGAGTCTTTTACTTGCTTGAAGAGCACCTCGCTGACGCCTGCTGGTTGCCCCCAATATTTATCGTTCCGCTTCAATCGCAACTCCGCATTGGGACTGTATGCCGCCAACACGAAGGGACCACTGCCAGCCGAGTTGGACAGAAACCATGGCTCGGCAGGATCGGTGCCGGCGTCTTTCCCCGCCCGTGCGCCGTGTGCCTCGGCCAGATCACTGTTGATGATCGCAGAGCTGCTCACCATGACCTTGCCAAGGAACTCGCCATCCGGCTGGGTCAGCTGGACTTTGACGGTGTGGCTGTCGGGCGCCTCCATTGACTTGATCGTGCCCAGCGTCCAGGCGTTACCGCCTTGGCCGTTGATGAGCCTGTTCCAGGACCAGATGACATCTTTTGCCTCCACCGGAGTACCGTCTGCAAAGACGGCCTTGGGATTGAGCTTGAACACGAAAGCCGAGTTGTCCTCGTTGGCCTCCCATGACTCTGCCAGTCCCGGCTCCACGGACCTCCCGTCTTTGCCGAGATGAACAAGCGTTTCGTACGTAGCCGTCAGGTAAATCATGCACGTGTCGCAACCGGCCCGCGACGGATCGAGTGAGTTCAGGTCCAGATTCCGGGCAATCACGAGCGGCCTGTCCTGTCCCCAGGCGAAGGTGGGAGCCGCGACCGGAGCGATCAACGATGCGGCAATTGCGGCGACCCTCAACCCGTTCGGGTAAGGGCGAGATTTCAAGGAAATATTCATGGTCTTCCCCTTTTTTGTTTGTGCGCTTTTCATTCGCCAGTCGGCCGCGCAACATTGACTTGGCCGTATCGGCATTCGGACCGGATGCTGGTCGTGGACATCCGGCGATGGCTTCATGGATGCTTCGGAGAAGCCGGACGAGCGGTGACTGGCAGATTCTGCTAACGCGGGACTGAACGTGCGTGCCGGTGCGACGGCCCCGTCCTAGCCAACTGCGAGTGTGGCGGCATTTCTGTCCGTCCTCCCAACGGTCTGTCATTTTGGTATATCATAATTGCCGCTTTTGGCAATGACGTTTTGGCGATACCGCACAGCGCTCGTTTGATATATCAACAACTAACTTGAAGTGATCGGATTCTGGCCCCGGGCGACGCGCTTGCAATTTCTACCCCGATGACGGGACTACGCCCGGAAGCGCGCCATGCCTTCAATCAGGAGCGCAACTGCTGTCGCGTCCCGCGAATGGCAGTGCACAACCGCCTCATGGTGTGTGGCGCGGTAAACCCCCTCGTAAACGATGGAACCCCGAGACAGCAGGCTCCGGAATTGCGATACAATTCCGATGAGCTTGACCACGCCCGGATGATCGAGAACGTCCGCGAGTGGAAGCAGTCCTCCCATACAATGGCTGTCCCCTCGCAAGCAGCTTGGCGTAATTTCAATTGTGGTCCACGATATATCAAATGTCTCTGGAGTTGCTAAGCTGCTTAGGCTGGCGCCGCGACAAAGAAGGCAGCGATTGCTACGACCACGGTTGTAGCCGATTTGACAAGCGGGACCGCCCTATACGTTCCGGCGCACAACCATGGCAGATGGACGCAGCCAGTCGGCTTCAAACCGCCAAATCGCTGCTTGGTCGGCGAGGAAGTTTTGTGGTCTCGCCGCAGCGATGCCTCTAAACTGCACATGACGTCAAACTCGCCGCGCAGTGCTGGACTTGCTCAAGCCTCATATCCCGCCCACGATCAGGGACGCTATTCGTGCCCTCTCCGCAGAGGTAGAGGCACGAAATCTCGCCGAGTCGTACTTCAACAGCCCTGCCCGCGTCGGTACGAGGGCAAATCGGCGAGCTTCGGCGTCGACAAGTGCGTGGTTTTGGTGGCATCGCCTACGGAACGTTCCATGCAACCACGTTGGCGCCCGTCTTTCCTGTGACCGCATGCCTGGGGAATGTGGCATAAGAGTTTTCGATCAGGATGATCTCGCCATCGAAAGCCTCAGAACGCGCGCAGCCGAACTTCACCCGGCCTTAGGCGCGGCGAGTAGCCGCCGGACCGGCGGCTGGGTAATTCGCTCCCCTTGGCCTTATATCACCTTCTGTTTCGGATTCTCTTTCTTCGAATTGAGCAGTTCGATAATCCTGGAAGAACCCTCGCGCAAATCGCGCACCGCCATTTCGCCTGCTTCGGCCGGAGACCGCCTTTCCAACGCGTCGATCAGCAGCAGATGTGGGTGCACTCCAGACCTGCTCAGGCGTATGTTCCGATATTGATAATAGACAACTGGGTAAGACAACATCCAGAGGTTCTCGATGATGCGAACCAGAATATCGTTCATGGATGCCCTATACACCGTAAAATGAAACTCATGATTAGCAGCAATGGCCGATTGCCAATCCCCCTCAGCTTCGAATTGCATCCACTTGTTATTGATCTCTCGAACATGTCGGATACCCTCTTCTGTAATATTGACTGTGCTAAGTTCAGCGGCCAGCCGCTCAAGAGGTATGCGAGTGTCGCGGATCTTGATGTATTGTGCAATCGAGAGAACCGGCACGATAGGCTGGTAACCCGACCGCAGTTCCAGGGCTCCCTCTCTTACGAGCTGCATAACTGCTTCACGCACGGGTGTCGGCGAGGTGTTAAAAGTCGCGGCCAGCTTTCGGATGCTTAAACGGCTACCGGGCTCATACCGAGCGGTCATCAGCGCACTGCGCAGCTTGGCATAAATCTGATCAGCCAGGCTGTCGCGATTCAACCCTATGCGGTCGTCCGTTTCCTCATCCGAGCGTTCAACATCCGTCTTTGTCGCAAGCATCATTTCTCCCTGCCCGTAGCCGGGCACCACAATACCAGAATCCCAATCTCGTGCCTCTCAAAACCTGTAGCGGCAGGATTCACTGTCGGAGTCTGTGATCATCCACATGCAGCAGTCAGCCGCAACATGTTTTAGAGCAGTCCCGATGACGGATCAGGTGCCCTGTGCAGGTCTGCCGATCCAATGAGCGTCCACTGAGCGTTGACGCGCCAGCCATCGGCGGGTGCGGCGTCGAAGTTGACGAACGGCAAGCCACCGAAGGTGGGCGTCAAGGAATGCATCAATTCAGCATCGTCGGCCTATCGTTGAACGATGCAGATGGCCGATTTTCCTAGTCGAGGATCGCTCCCATGCCCTCCGCCGCCAGCTCTGATCATTCACGGCCTTTTCCTTAGCCAAAATGGGTTTTAAACGCGGATTGGACCCGGTATTGATCGTCGGTGCCGTAGACGACGTTCCAACACTGGAGCGCCGTACAGGGATGTGAGATGCCAAGTTGAAGGATGTCTCCCACCAAGAGGCCTTCGACGCCTGGTCCGGAAATGAAGGCGTGTTGGTCGTTCACCTTCGCGACGACCGGCAGTTGGTCATCTACTGAGGTAACCTTGACGCCATCACGGTAGATTCGCCGCACGACAGGGACCCCTTGGTCGGTTGGCGCGTCGCGCCTTCCGAACCCTGCTATGGCAAGACCATCTTCCGGCCGAGATACGACTTCCGCCCAAAGCGACAACACCGGCCTGATTGCATTTCCTATCGATCCATAGCGACTTCTTGCTGCTATTGCCGCGAGAGCCCGCTGCTGCATTCCGTCGTCAGAGAAGAAAATAGCTCCGGAGCGCAGCACCAGTGAGGTTGGGCCTTGAGTTTCAGCCACTGGCCGCAGAGCGTCGATCACATCGTCGAAATAGCTTGAGCCGCCTGCGGTAATAATCAAGTGCTCGCCCAAAGGTACGGCTTCTCTGGCCGAACGATGCGCGTCAGCAACCAGTCGAAAAAGCTGGCGAAATATGATCTGATAGTCGACGCCGCTTCCGGCCGCAGCGCCGGCTTCGTAGGTGGCAACGCCTGCCAGTCTGATCGCGCCATTCGTGGCGATGATTGCGTCGCGGATCGCCATGGCGGTACCGATGTCTCTGGCGCCGGTCCGTCCAAACCCGACCTCGATCAACCCGAAGGCTCTGGCCCCGCCTCTCTTGCGAAGGGCTTGGTGCAGAGCCCTTACGGTTTCGACCGAATCCAGGAAGACATACGCGTCGACGTCCGGAAAGAGCGCCAGGGCTGCGGCCAGGTGAGTACAGCCGGTCATTCCACCGGGGGGGCTTCCGTAAATGATGCGCTTCACGCCTGCAGCCATGAGTGCAGACAGCTGCTGAACATTCGCCACGGTCGCTCCCCAAGCGCCGGCGGTGACGAGCGAGGCCGCTAAGCCTGGCATCATGGGCGTCTTGGCGTGAGGCGCCAGGAGCACTTTCTCGTTCTCGGCGAATTGCAGGAAATTGGTGGCATTGGACAACAGAGCTTCCTCGTCCAACGTCAGCACGGGCAGTGTCATGCTGCCGTCGTGCGGCGACCAATTCATCGCGCTGAGCTTTCCGTTCGATATCACGACCCCGGGCGGAACGCCTCGTACGCTCCCATCAAGCTCGAAGTCCGCGGCTTCATTAAAGTCCAGCAACTTCATCGTCGCACTCCGTTTGGAAATCGCAGTCAAAGCTTGTCTGACATTTCGTTGCCTTCGACGCTGGCTACGGGACCAACGCTATTCGGGTCGCTCAGAGCTGGCGGCGGACCGTGCTGCGATACACCGCACGTCCGATGCTGGCTCACCCCCCTGTCCCTGGCACAGGTGCGCCACTGATTTTCGCCGCGCGGCAGGGGTCAGAGCGGATCTGCTGCATCCTCCCCAAGGAAACAACTAAACTCAGCAGCGTGCGATGGTAGATGCCTCGCCAGTCTGGCCGATGGACCCCCCGGGGCCTCTTTGCTGTGAAGAGCGTAGACAGGGCCAATGACACGCTCCAGCGCTGTGGATGACAGACAGTGCGCTCCTCGTCTCAACGAACCGACACGCAGCCAATTCTGCTTATAGGTACCGCTTCCGGATTGTCGTCTTCAGGGCATCCAGCAACATCGCCGCGAGAACCAGAGCGCCTTGAATCATCTGAGTGTAGTGTGGCGGCATCGAAAGGAGGTTGATCGCAGTTCTGATTGCACTCAGTAGAAGCACGCCGGCAAAGACTCCGGACAATCTGCCGATGCCACCCTTTAGGCTCACTCCACCGATGACCACCGCTGCAAACGCTTCGAACAGCATCCCAATACCAAGGTTCGGGGTCGCCCCGGATGTCCGAGCTGCGAGCAACCATCCGGCAAAAGCCGCGAGTGCAGCCGATAGCACGAAGCTCCACGCAGCGATCTTTTCTACAGCGATTCCGGCCCGGAATGGCGGGATGGGATTGCCGCCCACAAGGTAGAGGTAACGGCCAAACGGCGTCTTCTTCAAGACAAATGAAAATACCAAGAAAATGGTGACTGTCAGCCAGGCAAAGAGCGGTATTCCCGCCAACTTGACTAGGGCGATGGATCTCAGCGAAGCGGGCAATCCAAACACAGCCGAACCGCCATTGAACGCTACGACGGCCCCGCGAAGGAAGATATATGTCGCGAGCGTCGCAATGAACGCATTGATCTTCAGCTTAATAACCAGGAGGGCGTTGGCGAGACCGATGGCAACGCCCAAGCCAAGAGCAACCGCCAGCGTCCCCGGAATGATCAGCCAACCTGGGCCTTGCCCCCATCCCCATCCGAGCGGGCCGGTGCTAACCAAGGTCGCGGTAACCATGGCGGCAAGAGCCATGGTCGACTCGATCGACAGATCCATTTGGCCAGCGATGATCGTGATCGATAGGCCGACCGCGAGGATGCCGACAAACGTGGCCTGCTCGATGATATTGAAGAAGATGCCGAATTGGGCATAACCAGGAATTGCGACACAAAACACCGCAAGAATGGTCAGCAGGATCAACCATACGATATTCTCGAGTGCGGCTTCGATAAGCGTCCGCTTCATTCCCAGCCCTATCTGCCGAGGGCGAACGGTTTCCTGGTCACTTAAACTTGTCATGGTTGCCTCGAAAGCAAGCCTGAGGCCGAGCGGGCGTGCTCGGTCCCCAGGGGGTCAAATCAAAACGTCAACCGATTGGAGTGACCTTGACGTCCGGGATCTTGCCATTTCCCCAAACGGCCGGATCGTCAACGTTTTCCTTTGTCACGACCTTTCCGGGGATCTTGAAATAGGGACCCCATGGCTCGATCGTCAGCGCAGCGTCGAGGCCAAGAACCTGATAAGTGCCGACGTTGAGAGGCTGTTTATTGACAAGCTTGTCCATCACCTCAGCCACGGCCAACGCTTGCGCATACATGGGCTGCGCAACCGACGCTTGCTGCCAGCCGGCACGAATCTGAGCCAATCCACCGGGGTCGCCGTCTCCATCCAGGCACATGACCTCGCCTGGCTTCTTTCCGGCCGCTTCGAGCGCTCCTTGAACTGCGGACGCCAGATACCCCGAGTGATAGAAAATAACATCGATGTCAGGGTTAGCCTGCAACTGGTTCTGCGCCGTGCTGCCGGCGTTGGTTGGTTCCCACTGCGGCGTCGGCTTGGTGATAAGCGTCACGTCGGAAAGGCCCGCCAACTTCTCGCCGAAACCCTTTGCCAGGCCCACGACGTACGAGTCGCCGGGGTCTCCCATGATTTGCAGCACTTTGCCTTTGAGCGAACCCTTCCGCTCCTTGAGGAGCCGGATCGCCTCATCACCTGCAATGCGGCCGATCTCAATCGTGCCGGCCACAGAGGTAAAATCGAGCTTGGTGCTCTTGATCTCGCGATCAAATGCGATCACCGGAATTCCGGCGGCCCTAGCCTTCTCGACGCCAGGCACGGCTGCGTCGTAGTCAACGGCGGCGAGGACGATCGCCGTTGGATTTAGATTGATAATGTTGTCTATCTGGTTCAGCTGCAGATCGGACTTATTGCCGCCATCCAAGGTGATCATCTCGTAGCCGATCTGCTGAAGAAAGGCGGCCTCAACCTTTGCGGACGCCGGATAGAACGGGCCGCCCGAATCAGGAATTAGGAAGTACACCTTTCCTTTACTGGCAGCCGACACGCGGCTGGACGCCAGCCCGGCCATGGCTCCCAAGGCAAGCCCGCCTATCTGTCTTCTCGAAAAATTCATTGCTGCGCTCCCTGTTTTCTTATTGCCGAGGACAAACGATCAGGATGCGGATCGGCGAGCCGCATCTCCGGTAATCATACGAATGACATCCTCGTGAGTTGTCTGGGCAGTCGGCACGTTTCCTGCGACCCGCCCCTGATGCATGACTATGATGCGATCCGCGATCTCGAAGGCATGGGTCATATTGTGGGTGACGATGATCACCGTGATACCCTGATCGCGCACGTGCGCGATTGTTTCCAAGCCTCGTCGCACTTGCTCCACGCCCAGCGCGGCAAATGGCTCGTCTAGCACGACGAGCTTTCCACCCCAGTGGACAAAGCGGTTAAGTTCGATCGCTTGACGTTGGCCGCCCGAGAGATGCTCTGCGTTAACTCGTACAGAGCGGATGCGCGTGCCTCCTGCACTCAGCACCTTCTCAGTGATTGCCTTCATCTCGCCCTCCCGAAGAATCGGGATGCCAAAAAAACGCCGAGTGAGTTCGCGTCCCATGAAGAAATTCGCGACAACGTCGGCATTCAGGCAAACGGAAAGGTCTTGGTAGACGGTCTCGATGCCCATCTGCTTGGCGTCATGAGGAGACTCGAAGACGCGCTCCTCGCCTTCGAAGAAGATCTTGCCGCCTGACGGCTTCAGTCCGCCGGAGATTACTTTGATCAAGGTCGACTTGCCTGCGCCGTTATCACCCAGCAGGGCCAGCACCTCGCCTCGACCGACCGAAATATCCACTCGATCCAGCGCCATGACAGCGCCGAAATGCATACTGATGTCCTTCAGGTGCAACAAATCGCTCACGGCAGCCGCGTCCCTCATGCTGTTTCCGCAATTGATCGACCATATACGATATTTCATATCGGTCAAAGGTAATATTTGAGAATTGGCTCAAAGCCTTTGTGAGCCTCGCAGTCACAGCGCAGAGAAAAAACATTGTAGCTACTCGGAATCCCGGAGCCGCAGCGTTCATTTTGAACCCTTTGCAACGTCCGTTTAGAGTGTGCAACGCGTTTTCGGCAGTACCGACATCCTCACGGGAAGGGCGGATGGCCGTAGCAATTTGGTGTTTGCGTCTCATATTTCGTCCTGTCGCAGGACAAAATCGGCTCGACAAGTTCGAAATTTGCTATATCAAATCTGCTTTGACTGATATAAAATTCTGAGTGCGCTGTTTTTTTGCACTTCCTGCTCGCCGCCGGCAGGGGCTGAAGGAGAGTATCGTTTGCACTTAGATTCGACCCAGTCGTTCACGCGACATGTTTCCTTCGAACTCGTCCTCGGGGAAAGTCCTGTTTGGGACGACGATCGCCAGATACTTTGGTTCGTCGACATCTTGGCGCCGGCGCTCTATCAACTCGATCCAGCTTCGGGACAATTGGCCACTCATCCGATGCCCGCGGCGGTCGGAAGCGTCGGCCTGGCGCAGGGTGGACGCTTGATCGTCGCGCTTCGGAGCGGCGTGCACCTTTATGACCCGGCGTCGCGATCGCTCGAGTTCCTCGTTCACCCTGAGCCGAATGTCTCGATCAATCGGCTCAACGACGGTAAAGTCGGTCCGGACGGCTGCTTTTGGGTGGGCAGCATGCACGATTCCGTTCCCCGCTTGCCCACCGCGTCGCTTTACAGGATCACGCCGGACGGCCGGTGTACTCGGATGTTAGGCGGGGTCAACGTGTCGAATGGTTTGGCCTGGAGCCCTGATGGCACAACGATGTACCACGCGGACTCGAGAGGTTCGGTCTCTGCATATGATTTCGATCCCGCCAACGGCCAGATGTCCCGAATGCGGGTGCTGGTCACGCCCAGTGAGGAAGAGGGTCTGGCCGATGGCGCCGCGGTCGATGTCGATGGCTTCTATTGGAGCGCCGGAGTAACGGCAGGCTGCATTAACAAGATTTCACCGGCCGGCGGCATCTTGGCCTCGATGCCGGTTCCCACCGATGCGCCAACGATGCCGTGCTTCGGGGGGCGCGATCTTCGAACCTTGTTCATAACGTCGCTCTCGACAGCCCGCAACGGCAAGCCGGACCTGGGAACTCTGATCTCTTGCCGCACGGACGTACCTGGCGCGCCAATCGGGAAGTTCGGGTGATGGAGAGCTCACCTGATAGTCGACGAGACCCGGCCCGCCGCGTATCAAAGACCTTTCTTGGTCGACCTCGCCACGCCGGAGCGGCATGGGCATGCGGCCTCTTCCAACCGACGCATCGCCGCGCCTGCGCGCCCTGTCAAACCGATGGCGGCCTCGCTACTGGTAAAACGATTGGGGTCTCGTCTCGTGCTGAATACTGAAATATCGGGGTACTATGCCAACCACTCAAGGGCCGCGGCGCCATTAGCCAAGAGGACATACACGTGACCAAGCCTTCAATTTCGACCGAAATCGCCTATCCCGACGTGCTTTTGCGTATCGATGGGAATTGGCGTCAGGCAAGCAACGGCCGTACCTCTCCCGTCGTCAACCCGGCCACCGGCGAGGTGCTGGGCGTGTTCGCCCATGCTGGAGAGGCTGATATCGGAGCCGCGATAGAAGCCACGAGCAAGGGTTTTAAAACTTGGCGTGCGACCTCGCCCTTCGATCGTTCCAAGTTGATGCGGCAAGCCGCCGAACTGCTGAGAGCCCGGTCCGGGGATGTTGCGCGGCTCCTGACGCTCGAACAGGGAAAGCCGTTCGCCGAAGCCAAGGCAGAGACGCTGAGTGCCGCCGACATCATCGATTGGTTCGCCGAGGAGGCGCGGCGCACCTATGGGCGTGTTATTCCGGCCCGCTCTCGCGCCGTTCGCCAACTCGTGATTAAGGAACCGGTTGGGCCGGTTGCTGCATTCACACCCTGGAATTTCCCCGTCAGCCAGCTTGCGAGGAAGCTTGCCGCCGCCTTGGCCACAGGCTGTTCAATCATCATCAAAGCGGCCGAAGAAACGCCTGCGGCGCCAGCCGAACTGGTACGTGTGTTCATCGACGCCGGCTTGCCGGACGGCGTCATTGGTCTCCTGTACGGAACACCGGCTGAAATCTCGCAGCACCTTATTTCCCATCCGGTGATCAGGAAGATATCGTTCACTGGATCGACTCCCGTCGGCAAGCAGTTGGCGTCTCTGGCCGGCCAGCACATGAAGCGTGTGACTATGGAACTCGGTGGCCACGCACCGGTGATCGTTCTCAAGGACGCTGATCTGTCACGCGCCGCGTCGACGATGGTCGCCTCCAAGTTCCGCAATGCGGGGCAGGTCTGCGTGGCACCGACACGCTTCCTCGTTGAGGAGCCTGTCTATGACGAGTTCGTGGCGAAATTCAGCGACGCTGCCAGGAAGATCAGGGTTGGCAACGGGCTCGACGCGGAGACAGGCATGGGTCCGCTGGCCAACACGCGGCGTGTAGAAGCGACAGAAATGTTCGTTCAAGACGCGGTGCAGCACGGAGCCGAAGTGGTGACTGGAGGCGAAAGGATAGGCAATACCGGCTTCTTCTTTCAGCCGACGGTACTCTCCAATGTGCCCACATCGGCGCGCGTCATGAACGACGAACCATTTGGCCCCCTGGCGCTCATGGTTCCGATGCGGTCGATTGACGAAATCATGGTCGAAGCAAACAGGCTGAATTTCGGTCTGGCGGCATACGGATTCACCCGGTCGGCAGCCAGCGCCGCCAGGATCGGCGATGACATCGCTTCGGGCATGATGTCGATCAATCATCCTGGGTTGGCGCTCCCAGAAGTGCCGTTCGGTGGCATCAATGACTCGGGCTACGGGACCGAGGGGGGCGCTGACGCATTGGAAAGTTATCTGAACTCCAAATTCGTCTCCCATTTGCAAATCGACTGACTTCCCAAAACAGACGGAACCAATCCATGAGCACATACGACGTCGTGATCATCGGCGGCGGCATCGTTGGCATTGCGGCCGCAATGCGGATAAGTGACCGCTATCCTGGTTTTTCAGTTGCGATCATCGAAAAGGAGGCGGACCTCGCCCAGCATCAAACTGGGCGAAACAGCGGCGTCATTCATGCCGGCGTCTACTACAAGCCAGGCAGCTTGAAAGCCTTGTTCTGCAAGGAGGGGGTCGAGGCAACCATAGCTTTCTGCCGCCAGCACTCCATACCATTCGATCAATGCGGAAAGATGATCGTGGCGACAAAGCCGGACGATCTCCCGCGCATGACCGCTCTGCACGAACGCAGCAAGGAGAACGGGTTGAATGTCGAAGTTCTCGATGCAGAGGAGCTTGCGCGGCGCGAGCCGAGGATAACAGGCCTCGGGGCGCTATTCGTGCCGACCACTGGCATCGTTGACTATGCCGTAGTCGCCCGAAAAATGGGTGCGGAAGTGGTGCGCCACGGTGGTGAAATCCTCACGGGCCTGAAGGTCGAGACCATCAAGGAGGACCCGAACGGGGTCACGATCGAGGCGGGCCCGAGAACAATCAAGGCACGTCACCTGATCGTCTGCGCTGGGATTATGGCGGACCGCTTGGCCAAGCTCAGTGGACTGACCCTGGATTTTCAACTGGTGCCATTTCGCGGCGAGTATTACAGGCTCGGCCCGCACAAAAACGACATCGTCAACCACCTGATATATCCCGTACCGGATCCTGCTCTGCCATTCCTCGGCGTCCACCTGACGCGCATGATCGGCGGATACGTCACCGTGGGACCGAACGCCGTGCTCGCGTTCGCGCGCGAAGGCTACAGGTTCAGCGATTTCAGCTTCAAAGATGTAGCCGAGATATTCTCGTACCGTGGGTTCCGCGTGTTTGCGAAGAACAATCTTGGTTTGGGTCTGTCGGAGATGGCTAATTCTTTGAGCAAACGACGCTATCTGGCGCTTTGCAGGCAGTACTGCCCCGAACTAAAGATCGACGACCTGGAGCCTTACCGTCCGGGTATCCGCGCTCAAGCCGTGATGAGCGATGGGACGATCGAGCATGACTTCATCATACGCTCCACGGCCCGGATCGTGCATGTCTGCAACGCGCCTTCCCCGGCAGCGACGTCCTCCATGCCGATTGCTCGCGCGGTCGTTGATCGCGCTGCAACGCAATTCGGCTGGTGAGGTGGCAGCCTAGCGTGTCCCGCGGCCATTGTGCAGAGTTTGATCGGCCGAGAAGGCATTCATGCCCGGAAGATCTGCGGTTAACATCCGCCGTCATGGCAGTAGGATGTTAAAACCGGCGCACAAATGAAAAATGACTGGCTCGCTACGCCTAAGCCGGAGCTGGTTGCTTCTAGGACGAATGTGCGCAGGTGATCGGACAGCGCCGAGCTCGCGTCGCGGCGTTTTACAGCGAGGCTGCCGCGACAAGTGGCTTATCATTCAGGTGACATGCGGCGAAGCGTCCGGGCGTCACCTCTTTCAACTCAGGTTGTGTCCGAACGCACCTGTCGAAGGCGCGCGGGCATCGAGTGTGGAAATAACACCCGGTTGGGGGATTGATCGGGCTCGGTATATCGCCGTTCAGGACGATTCGCCGCCTCTGGTCGCCCACTTTCGGCACGGGAACGGCCGACATCAGCGCCTCCGTGTATGGATGCCTGGGGGCCGCGAAAACGTCACGCTTGGAGCCGAGTTCAACGATCTTGCCAAGATACATCACAGCCACGCGGTGCGTCAGGTGCTCGACCACAGCGAGATCGTGGCTGATGAAAAGCAGGGCGACGCCCAGCTCAGCCTGTAAATCCTGAAGAAGGTTGATGATCTGCGCCTTGACCGAGACGTCGAGGGCGCTGACCGCCTCGTCGCATACGATGACGTCGGGATTGGTCGCCAGCGCGCGCGCGATACCGATCCGCTGCCTCTGACCGCCGGAGAACTCGTGCGGCCATCGGGAACCGGCGTCTTTCGGGAGGCTCACCGTCTCGAGCAGCTTACCGACCTTGGCGTCGATCTCGCTGCCGCTGGTCGCAAGTGAAAAATTGCGCAGTGGTTCGGCCAGAATGTCCCGCACGCGCATACGTGGGTTCAATGAGCTGAACGGGTCCTGAAATACGAACTGCATGCGCCTGCGCAGCGGCCGCCACGCGCTTTGGCTGAATGCGTCGATACGCGTACCGTCCAGGAAGATTTGTCCGGCAGTCAGGCTGGAAAGACCGAGTATCGAGCGTCCGACCGTGGACTTTCCGCAGCCTGACTCTCCAACCAGCGACAGGGTTTCACCCCGATGAAGGTCAAACGACACATCGTCGACTGCATGCACGAAGCTCTTGGTCCCCCAAAAAGGTGTCGAGGACAATGGGTAGTATTTCTTCAACCCAAGGACCTGAAGTATCGGCACCGTCATATCGGCTGCTCCATTGCGTCGACCATCGCATGATGGCAGGCGACCTCATGCGCCGGCGCCTTCATGATTAGCGGCGGCACGGTATTGCGGCATATCTCCGTCGCCCGAATGCACCTCGACGCGAAAGCGCAGTGGTCGATCCTGCGCTTCAGGCTTGGAACCATGCCGGGAATGTCGGCAAGACGGCTTGATTCGCCCGCCAGGGAAGAACCCAGTTTCGGAACCGATCCGAGCAAGCCGATCGTGTACGGATGCAGGGGACGCTCGAAAAGTTCGGTCGCTGTCGTCGCCTCGACCACACGCCCCGCATACATGACCATTACGCGGTCCGCGATCTCAGCGACCACACCCAGATCGTGCGTGATAATGACGACCGCGGCGCCGACCTTGCGTTTCAGCTCGCGCATCAGATTGAGGATCTGAAGCTGGATGGTGACGTCAAGCGCGGTCGTAGGCTCATCGGCGATCAGGAGCTTCGGACTGCAGGCGATGGCCATCGCAATCATTACCCGTTGGCGCATTCCGCCAGACAGCTGATGCGGATACTCCTTGATGCGACGCCGCGCTTCCGGGATTCCGACGAGATCGAGCATCTCGATAGCGCGGCGCTTGGCTTCCTTCTTTCCCAGGCCCTCGTGAAGCCGCACCGACTCGGAGAGCTGGTAGCCGATCGAGAGAACCGGGTTAAGGCTCGTCATCGGCTCTTGAAAGATCATGGCCATGTCCTTGCCACGGATCCGGCGCATGTCTCGCTCCGGCAGTCCAAGCAATTCCCTGCCCATCAATTTGATCGACCCGCGCGACCCGCCGGACGACGCATCGATCAGGCCGAGAATGGACATCGCGGTGACGGATTTTCCGGACCCGGATTCTCCAACGATCGCAAGCGTCTCCCCGGCGTCAACGCCGAATGAGACGCCGTCGACCGCGCGAGTGATGCCGTCCCGAGACCTGAAGTGCGTCTGCAGCCGCGACACTTCCAACAAACGCATGTTAGACTTTCCCTGCAATTCGCGGATCAAGCGCGTCGCGCATACCGTCGCCAAGCATGTTGATGGCAAGCACGGTGACCGAAAGAAAAGCCGCCGGGAACATCACGATGTACGGCTTCACCTGCCAGAGCGCACGCCCCTCCGCCATGATGTTGCCCCAAGACGGCGTGGTCGGTGGCGTCCCGGCGCCGATGAACGAAAGGACAGCCTCGGTGATCATCGCCGAGGCGCAGACATATGTTGCGTGCACCAGAAGCGGAGCCAGCGTGTTTGGCATAATGTGGCGGAATATGATTTTCGCCCTATGAGTCCCCGAAACGATTGCGGCGTCGACATAGGGCTGTTCGCGCAATGACAGAACCACTCCGCGCACGAGTCGAGCGACCCGGGGTATTTCCGCGACGCTAATGGCAAAGATCACATTTACGATGGAGCCGCGCATGAGAGCGATGAGAGCTATCGCCAAGAGAATGGGCGGGATGGACATGAGACCGTCCATCACGCGCATGATTATGGAATCGACGCTTCGCAAAAAGCCCGAGACCAGTCCGATCAATAAACCCAAGGCGGATGCGACGACGGCGACGGCCAGCCCGACGACAAGTGAAACACGAGTGCCATAAATGACACGCGAATAAACGTCACGGCCAAGCATGTCCGTTCCGAACCAATGCTCAGCGGAGGGCGCGAGCGTTCTGAGCGAGGGGGCGAGCGCCGTCGGGTCTACCGTCCATAGGATCGGAGCGGCGACGGCGATGGCCGCGATCGACGTCAAAAGCGTTGCGCCGATCGTGATGGTTGGGTTGCGGAGCGCGAAGCCGAGAACACCTGTTCGCACCTTTACCGGCGGCAGAAAGTCCGCGGGTATGCCGTCGTCAATGTTGCTGCTCATCGCTCATTCCTAGTATTTCACTCGTGGATCGAAGACGGTGTAAAGCAGGTCGATCAGGAGGTTGACGATCACATAAGAGAAACTGAAGAGGAGGACGACGCCTTGGATAACGGGATAGTCGCGTCGCAGGATGGCGTCGACCGTAAGGCGGCCCAGGCCAGGGATGACGAACACGCTCTCGGTGACGACAGCTCCTCCGATCAAAAGCCCGACCCCGATTCCAATCACCGTCACGATCGGAATCGCCGCGTTCTTCAGCGCATGAACGAAAAGGATCATCCGCTGGCCGACGCCCTTGGCCTTGGCCGTGCGTATGTAGTCTTGCTGCAGGACTTCGAGCATCGCTGCGCGGGTAACGCGTGCGATCAACGCGATGTAGCCCGTGGACAAGGTCAGCGAAGGCAGAATCAGCGATCTGAACCAAGGCCACAATCCTCTCTCGAGAGGGGCGTATCCTTGGACGGGCAGTATTTGAAAATGCAACGCCAGGACATAACAGAGTGCATAGCCGACGACGAAGACGGGCACCGAAAAGCCGACCACCGCAGCGCCCATAACGATGCGATCGACAAGCGTGCCTTGTCGCCAAGCTGCCACGACTCCCAGCGGCACCGCGACGAGCACCGCGAAAACAAGCGTGATGACCATCAGCGACAGAGTCGGCCCGGTCCGTTGCATGATCATCGTGCTGACAGGGAGGTTGGCGAAGATAGAGGTTCCCAAATCGGCGTGAAGCAGGCCCACGAACCATACGCCGAAGCGTATCAGGAATGGTTGGTCGAGCCCCAAGCTTTCTCTGATGCGAGCGATGTCTTCCTGCGTCGCCTGGTCGCCGGCGATAATGGCTGCCGGATCTCCCGGGGCGATATAGAGAAGACTGAAAACGAAAAATGCGACGAACACCATCACCGGTATCGTCGCCATCGTTCGCCTTGCAACGTAAGACAACATGCGTTCGTTCCTAGGTTCCGGTGAGACGCTGCCCCAGGCAGGGCCGGCGCGATAAAAGAAATCATTCGCTGCACGAACGATGTGGAACGAGAGCCGAAAGCAGCTTCGCGCGAGGACGTTCGAATCAAAGAGGCTGTGCAAGACCACGTCGTCGCACAGCCTCGCTCGACACGTCAGGCGGACTTCTCGACCCCGTAGAACAGCGGGAAGCCCTCCACGATGTTGCTGAGGGTCTTGAGGTAAGCGGTCGGCTGCTTATAGAAACCGGTCGGTATGTAGGGCAGATCCTCGAAGTATTGTGTCTGCAGATCCTTCGCTACGCGCATTTGTTCGGCGGCGTCGTCCGTCGCCATGAACTCTTTGCGCAGTGTTTCGATCCGTTCACTGGCAGGCCAACCGACGGCGCCTTCCTTGCCGATTCCCCGAAGATACGAGTTGCCCACCGGATTGATGCACACCACGCCCGCGAGGTAGTTGCACCACGCGCTCCAGCCGCCTTTCTCGACGGGTTCCATCGAGTTCAGACGCGGATACACAGTTCCCCAGTCCTGCGCCTGATAGTCGAGGTTGATGCCGACCCGACGGAACACATCCGCGGCGACTTCGCTCATTGCGTTCAACGCAGGGAGGTCTGTCGGGACGAGCAGAACGACCTTCTCGCCATTGTAGCCCGCGGCCTTCAGGTCGCCTTTAACCTTCTCTAGATCGCGCGGGGCGGTCAGAGCCTGCATGCCGGCGTCGTTCATGAATGGAGAGCCGGGCGTAAAGAATCCGACATTGTCCTGCCAAAGACTGCGATCGTTGCCCATGACCGCGGTCATGTAATCCGCCTGGTTGATGCCGGCGAGAAGCGCCCGGCGGATGGCGGGGTTGTTGAACGGCGGCTGAAGGTGATTGAGCCGGATGTGGCCCATCAAACCGCTCTTGTCTTTGACTTCCACGGTGATGTCAGGGATTTGTTGCAACAACGGAAGAAGGTCCGGCGTCGGCTGCTCCCACCAATCCATCTCGCCCGATTGCAGCGAGGCCGCCGCTGTCGAGGCGTCCGGAATTGTGTGCCATTCGACCCGGCCCACCTTGACCACCTTGCCCCCGCACATAAAGCTCGGAGGCTCGTCGCGAGGCACATATTCCTTGAATTTCTCGTAGGCGTTTAGCTGCCCAGCCATCCGCTCACTGGCGAGAAAGCGGAATGGCCCGCTGCCGATTATCTCGGACATTGGCGTCGAAACGTCGGTCTTCGCCAGCCGTTCCGGCATCATGAAGCATACAGACGAGCCCTTTCCGAACACGAAGGGCAGTTGCGGGAAAGGTGTCTTGAGGCGAAACTCGATGACCTTGTCAGACTTGGCGCTCAGTTCGTCGGTGTTTGCCAGCAGATTTTTGCCGAGCGGATCCTTGCTGCCCCACCGCCGCATGCTGGCGATAATGTCACGTGCCAGAACCGGTTCATTATCGTGGAAGCGCAACCCGTCGCGCAGCGTGATCGTCCAGGTAAGCCCGTCATCCGAAGAGGTGTGCCCCGCCGCCATCTGCGGCCGTAGGTTGAAATTTGCGTCCAGGCCATACAAGGTGTCGAACACCATCATGCCATGATGACGAGAGACGAGGCTGTTGGTCTGAACGGGATCGATCCCCGATAGGTCGGCCTGGGGAATGAACTTAATGACAGACTGACTTTGCGCTCTGACTATTGATGGCGCGAACAGCAGGGTGGCGGTTGCCGCTGTAGCTTTAAGCAGCGTACGTCTGGCGATTTTCATCGAGCTCCGTTCCCATTTTTTGGTTAAGTGACAGACATCTTCGGCACAAGTGCCCTGTTGTTGACGCCGAATAGCAATTTCGGGGCTATTCAGCCGAAAATCGATCCAATATGTTTCTGGTTATCTTCTCGGTGAATGGTTCGCTGCGCGTGAGTCCAACGATCCACTCGCACGATCCGGCGGTGACCACATGACCCTTGCCGCGCGGCATTGAGACCATCATACCCGAGCCATAGCGGAGCTTGCGGCGAGCAACGTCCGGCGCGTCGCCCGCCATTGAAACTATGGTCTCGAGATCGTCGTCTCCTATGTAGTTGCGGAAGCCGGACCCGACCTGCTCATGCTCGAACAGAACCGCAGGGCTCATGGCTAGGATTTCGATGTTGTCGGGCACGCCGGAGGCGGGGACGGCGTGTGGGAGCCCCTCGCTGAATGTATAATCGAGCCCGTCAACCTCGTATCCAAACACGCCAGCCTCCGAACCGAAAACGTCCGCATAACTCAAATTCGTCCCGGCGAAGGCCCAGTGATGAGGGCGGAAGACGGTGAACCCTCGCGACCCCCGAGGTGTAAAGCTGCCCCAATTCGCATACATGCCGTGGTAGCCGTTGACGCCGACTGTCGAGGCGCCAGGCCAGCCGACGGCCGGGCTTTCCCAAGCGCATGTGACCAGATGCTTGCGCTGGGGGTCATCGCGCAATGGATCCTGTTTTGGCGCCTTGGATTTCCAACAAATCTGCTTGCCGCCATCCTCTTCAAATCTGATCTGCCAGAGGAAGTTGCCGCCGAAGCGGCTTAAATTGCCGCCACGCTCGACGAAGGACTCGATGGCCTGGCGCATATCCCAAGACCAATACTCGTCGTGCCCAACCGTCACGACGCAACTATAGCGGTCGAGAGTTTCGGGCCGAGCGTGCAAATCGGTCTGAGTGATCACGTCGAAATCGTAACCTTGCGATTCTGCCCATACCGCGAAATGGCGATCGAACTGGGCCCATCCCGCGCAGGCATAATTCTGCGCCCATCCGCCCGGGTAGCCCCACTCCTTGGACGGGTAACGAGGCATCTCGTTCATGCGTGGAGCGCGGTCCAGCGTGATCCGCGGTGCGCCGTCGGGGAGCCAGACGAAGCCGCGCGACCAAGGCCGCCGCAGGCTCAGTATCGGCGAGCCCTCGTTGCGGTTTGCACCCCAGGTGCCGAAATAGTGGTTGGCGCCGCCCCAGTCGTTGTAGGCAGTCCAGGTGGCGGTGGCCAGGACGAACAGAATGCGCCCCTTCTGCGTCTGCGGAGTGGGGCGAACGACCACAAAATGATGCTGGATGAACCGCTCGCCGTGTGCGCGCTCGCAAGTCGACACGACACGGTAGAAACCAGAGCGCATGTCGTGCGGAATGCGCCAAGTATGTAGGACGGGCCAGTCGCATCCATCCATATAGGCGGTGGGCGACGTCGCGGCGAAGGCGCCGGAAAGGCCTTCGGCCTGCTCGACTAGTTCCGGCGCATGACCGTCCCTGTAGATGGTCATCGACCAGCGATCCGCAGTCGTCGAGGCAAGAAATTCCACGGTCTCGCCGGGATCGTAGGACATCCTTTCGGTGCAGACGAAGACCTCAGGAAAATCCCGATCCTCCCGCGGGGCCTGGAAACGGAAATCAGAGAAAACCGACTCATCGGCGAAGCCCTTGCGTACGCGCCTCGGGGCGATCGCGTGCGAGCCGAGTTCAGGAGGCATCCATCCAGTGGGCATTCGCACCTCGACGATGACGCAGGACTAGCAGCCAAGTTCACGACCAGCCGCATGAGAGTCTACCCTATATGCTATAGCGAATGCAAGGCGATAGAGCTATGCGTGTTTGATTGATCCGTCGCATGAGGCTCTACATAGGAGTATAAAGTTTTTCAAAAAAAACGGTTTATTGTCAAATCCTTACCAAGGTTCACCGCCCTTGCGCGTGCTGAATGAAGGCAGCTTTGCGACATGCACTCAGCTACAGTTTCATATGTCATTGTCGAATCGACCTTGTCGCTCGACATTAATTTCCCCTTTTGATATATAAAAAGTCGAAGGTCGGGGCGCGATTCCGCATTGCGCTGACGCCACAAGCCTGAGGGGAGCCTTGATGAATCGCAGAAATGAACCGGAGGCAGATCGGTCCTGCTTTCAGGACTATGACCGATGTGTGCCACCCCTGGATCCATCGAGCAACATGCTTGCGGATGACCACTTACGCCGCCGTCGCCGAGGATATGCTTGAAAGTCTCTGTTCAACGGAGTTTCGCCGAATCCTGCTCTGCAACGGTCATAGCGGCAGCGCCCCCGCTCAAACGGCGGTGATGGAGTGGCTTGGCCGCAGGAAGTTCCACGAAATCGACCCCGTGGGCTCCCATGTGTCGTGGCTTGAGAGTTTTCCTGAACCCATTTTTCGAACATTCGCGTGTCTGACGAGGCCAAGTCGCCAATCAGCGTAGAACAAATGAGAATGAGTCGCCGGGTCGGGCCGAAAGCTCATCGGCGACGGCAGTTTGGGCGGCCATCAGCACCATCCTCCAACGCTGCCCGCCTTGTCGCTTCGGACAAACCATGTCCGCTTCCGAGCTCGGCGAGCGAGAAGGTCTTATAATGGCAGACTCGAGAGATAAGCAGATAATCGAAAAGACGTGGGATTTCATCGTAATCGGCACCGGTATGGGCGGCGGCACGATCGGGCACGCCCTTGCGCAAGGAGGAAAGTCGGTCCTGTTTTGTGAGCGCGGGAGGTCCTATTTCGGGAATCAGGAAGCGCTTGCGGGGGACTTTCTGGACGCGCTGGTTCCCAATCCGCATTCAAATATCAGCGATCGCGACAAGGAGCGGGCGGGACGCTTTTCTGGGCAGATATTCGACGCGACCAATGGGCGCAAGGTTCCGATTCAGCCGATGATCGGGATCGGGACAGGCGGCAGCAGCGCGCTATACGGCATGGTCATGGAACGCATGTTCCCGCAAGACTTTGAGCCCGCGGCCAGTTTCCCCAACGCGCCTGAGGCGAACGTCCCGGCAAGGTGGCCAATCAGCTCATGCCGACGGCACCCTCGATCATGATTTCATTGTCCGGTCGACGCGTAAAACGGTTCATGTATGCAACCGTCTTTCACCCGCCGCGACACCGTCGATCCGTATCGCCAATTATACGGATCGACAGGCAGTGGAGAAGTTCGGCTGTAAAGTTGCCCAGTCTGGCCGGTTCCTGTGTGAACATTTCAACGAAGGAGGGTCTCCAGCTCACGCGTCGGCCTGAAAATCTCACGCCCGGTATTTTTGAACCAATGGTCCAGCCGCGTCGGAATATCGATCACCTTTTGCTGCGCTGCCCAAAACATCGGGCCACCTTTGCCAGCCGGAAATCCGTAGCCATAAACCCAAACGAGATCTATGTCCGAGGCACGGCCGGCAATCCCCTCTGCGAGAATCCTTGCCCCCTCATTGATCATCGGAAACAGCGTGCGTTCCACAATCTCATCCGAAGGTATGGCCCGTCGCGTGATACCTTGTCGTCGGGCAGCACCTTCGACCAGGGCGTCGACTTCGGGATCAGGCTGCGGATCACGGGACCCATCTTTGTAGAGGTACCAGCCTCTCCCAGTCTTCTGGCCGAAACGCCCAGCTTCGCAGAGCGCGTCCGCGATTAGAGCGGTTTTGCCTTGGGCCTTGCGGTTGCGCCAGCCGATATCGAGGCCGGCGAGGTCGCCCATCTGAAAAGGTCCCATAGGCCAGCCGAAATCAGTGAACGCCTTGTCGACCTGCCCGGGGGAAGCTCCCTCAAGCAGCAGAGCTTCGTTTTCCATGGCGCGGGCCGTAAGCATGCGGTTCCCCACAAAGCCGTGACAGACGCCAACGACGACGGGCACCTTTCCGATCCTGCGCGCGACGTCCAATGCAGTCGCGATAACGTCGGGCGAGGTTTTGTTTCCGCGGACAACCTCCAGGAGCTTCATGATGTTGGCCGGAGAGAAGAAATGTAGCCCAACGACGTCTTGGGGACGCCCAGACGCCTCTGCAATTTCATTGACGTCCAAATAGGAGGTGTTGGTAGCCAGGATCGTACCAGGCTTTGTGGACGCGCCAAGCTGCGAAAATATCTGCCGCTTCACATCCATTGCCTCGAACGCAGCCTCGATGATCAGATCGCACTCAGCAAGCGCGCCATAGTCCGTGGTTGGTGAAAGGCGCGCCAGGCGTTCGGCACGAGCCTCCGCACTGAGGGATCCCCGCGAGACCGAAATCGCGTAGTTGCGCTCGATAATCCCGAGACCGCGTGACAATGCCTCGTCGCTCATTTCGAGAATGGTCACCGAGAAGCCGGCGTTGGCAAAGGACATGGCGATGCCGCCACCCATCGTGCCCGCTCCGATGACGCCGATCCGTTTAACCGTGCGAGCCCGAATATCCTTGCGAGTCCTGTTTGACTGACGCTCAGCGAAGAAGAGATGCCGCAACGAGCGAGACTCCGGACCGGACACCAGTTGAAGAAATATCTTGCGCTCCTCACGCAATGCCTCGTCGAAGGACAGCACAAAAGCATTGCGGACCGCTTCGACGCAGGCGATTGGCGCGCTCAGGCCGCGCACCTTGGCGATGAGACCTTTTGCCAGCGCCTCAAAGCGGGATGGATCTGCCCGGGTGGCGGCAAACCTGTCGTCCCGTTCGCGAAGGGGCACAAGGTCGCCGGCCTTCGTGTCGAGAAATGTCCGCAGGAAGGTCACACTGTCGGCCAAGAGGTTCGTTTCCGAGACGAGTTCGGCCAACCCGCTTGCTAGGGCATCTTCGGCGCTGATCGGGCTGCCCGATAGTATCATTTCGAGGGCTTTCTCCGGGCCGACGAGCCGTGGAAGCCTGACCGTGCCGCCGGACCCCGGGATGAAACCTAGCTTCACCTCTGGCAGTCCGAGCTTGGCGTCCGTGTGGACAATACGAAAGGAGGCAGCCAGTGCGAGTTCCAATCCGCCGCCAAGTGCCGTCCCATGAATTGCCGCTACAATCGGCTTACGAATTGCCTCGACCAGCGTGCAGAGATCCGGGAGGAGCGGGGGCTCCAGCTGTTTGGGTGTCCCAAATTCACCGATATCCCCGCCGGCCACAAAGGTGCGGCCCGAGCAGGCGATGACAATTCCCAAGACATCTTCGTCATCGGCCAGGGTTGTCAACGCCTCGAAGAGTTCGGCGCGGAGCTGCGCGCTGAGCGCGTTCACTGGCGGATTGTCGATCATGACGATCGCGATACAATTTTGATTGCTTATTTCCACCAGCCTCGCTGTCTTGGAATGAGTTTCAGATTGCACGCTTTCGTTGCTCATGGACTTCCTATCGGTGCGGCGTTTCCGGTGACTCAAGCTCGTTCGAGCGCGATCGCGATCCCCTACCCTACGCCGATCCACATTGTGGCGAGTGCGTAGCGACCGCTGCTCTGCGGACGCGAGACATGCCGAGCGGGTGGCCAAGCGCGATGGCTCCGCCATTCGGGTTGACGTGCTCCGCCTCCGCGGCAATGCCGAGTTGGCGGAGCACGGCAATGCCTTGGGAGGCAAAGGTTTCGTCGAGCTTAATGAGATCGAACTGTCGGATCGTCATGCCCAGGCGGGCACGGAGTTTCTTGGTGGCCGGCGCCGGGCCGATGCCCATGATGCGCGGCGCCACGCGGGCGGCAGCACCGCCGATCGAGAAAAGCCAGGCGAATGGCAGAGACGTCATGAGGCCGCGTTTGATGCTCATCGATCAAGCCAAGATGTCTGGAGTGCTTTTCAGCAGCGACGCGAGGCAAGAATCATAGTCGCCGAAGGTGACCTGGAAGGCGGTTAGCCGACGGAACAACCTTCCGGCCTTGCTTTCCAGGGTCAAGCCAATCGCTCCATGCAATTGAACCGAAGCTTCGCCAACGGCACGGGCCGCCCTATTGAGGAAGAGTTTTGCCGACGTGAGCGAATCGCGTCGCTCTGATGCAGGACGGCCAAGTCGCATGGTTGCATAAAGCGCCATCGACTTGGCCTGTTCCACCTCCATGAATATATCAACGGCCTTGTGCTGTAGGGCCTGGAACGACCCGATTGGCACGCCGAATTGCCTACGTGTTTTCAGATATTCGATGGTGATCGAAAGGAGCTCTTCCATTATACCAACGGCTTCGTTGATCGCGGCGACCAGGGCGTGGTCCATCGCGTCTTCAAGGGCGTTTTCAGACTTTTCCGCTGCAACCATGAGTCCGCCTGATGATATGCTTACGGCCTCAAAGGCGACGTCTGCAGTTTCACGCCCGTCAATCGTCAGGTACTGCTCAATCGTCACGCCCGGACAATCGCGTGCAACGAGGAATAGGCCGGTCGTGCCTTTGCCGAATATTTCGTCTGATAGGCGGGCGCTGACGAGGAAGTGGGTCGCGGTTGCGCCACCCAGAACGCGCACCTTTCTCCCGGAAAGGATGAAGCCTCCGCCATCGGAGATTGCCGTCATTGCGAAATCGCCGCCGGAGTAGCGCGATCCCGGCTCGGAATGTGCAACGGCAAGCTGAATGGAACCGTCTATTAGACCTGGGATCAGGGCCGTCTGTTGTTCCTGCGAGCCGCCCGTCTGCAGGAGCCTGGTCCCATAGACGGCGCTGCCAAGGTAGGGGCTGGTGCACAACTGTTTGCCGATCGCCCGCATGACGATCATGGTCTCGACCGGGCCGGTTCCCAAGCCGCCAAAGGCGTCATCGAAGGACATGCCTAGAAGTCCGACGCTTGCATAATCCTGCCAAACTGACGACGAGTCTGGTCTCCTGTCGGCATGAGCTCCAAGCAGCTTGGAGACAGTTTCTTCAAGCATCTGCTGCTCTTGCGAGAGATCGAAGTTCATCTGTCAGAGTCCAAGAATGGTTTTGGCTATAATGTTGCGCTGAATTTCGTTCGATCCGCCGTATATCGAGACCTTACGAAAATTGAAGTAAGCCGCCATCGCGCCCCCGCTTTCCTGACCGACGCCCGTCTCCGTCTGTTCGCGGATCGCGTCCGGTCCCGCTAGGTCCATGAGCAGTTCGGTGGCCGCCTGCTGCAGCTGCGATCCTCTTATCTTCAGAATCGACGAAGCCGGATCCGGAGCGCCATTTGCGTCGCCGCGTGATTGGCGGGCCAGGACCTGCATTTGCGTTATTTCCAAGGCTTTCAGGTCGGCTTCGAGGAGGAGGACCCGCGTACGAAATGCTTCACTTTCCCACACTGAACCTTTTCCAGTCGGCGCTTGGTTTGCGAGGCGCCGCACGCGGGCAATTCGTTCTTTCGTAAGGCCTATGCGAGCAATGCCCGAGCGCTCATTGGCGAGAAGGAATTTGGCATATTGCCAACCTTTGTTTTCCTCGCCGACCAAGTTGTCCGCGGGAACCTCGACGTTGTCGAAAAAGACTTCGTTCACCTCGTGCCGACCGTCAATGGTTATGATCGGCCGCACCGTCACGCCCGGGGAACGCATGTCGACAAGGATGAATGAAATACCGGTCTGTTTCTTGGCCTGTGGGTCTGTTCGTGCCAGGCAAAATATCCAGTCAGCATATTGGGCATATGTCGTCCAGGTCTTCTGACCGTTCAGGACATAGCTCCCGCCTGAGCGCTCAGCCCTGAGCCTGAGCGATGCAAGATCGGATCCCGCATCGGGTTCGGAAAAGCCTTGGCACCACCAATCGTCAAGGTTAGCCGCGCGTGCAAGAAAGCGCTTTTTTTGAGCCTCGGAACCGAACGCGGCAATGACCGGGCCAAGCATATAGCAATTGAATTGAAGCGGCAGCGGCACGGCAGCCCGCTGCAACTCGTCAACGAAGATGTAGCGCTGCACGGGCGACCAAGATCGCCCTCCCCACACTACAGGCCAATGCGGCACAGCTAGGCCATGCGCATTCAAGACACGATGCGAGTCCTGGATCTCCTCTTTGGCAAGCAGTTGTCCCGCGCTCACCTTCTCGCGGATTTGTGCCGGTATCTCGCGCACGAAGAAACTTCGCAAATCATCGCGAAAATTGATTTCTTCCTGCGAGAAAGTAAGGTCCATGTTGGGTCCTAAATGCTAGCGGGCTGATTCCGGCGTAGGCTGGGCAGCACGCCATTGCTCCGCAATTGACAAAGCCAGGCCAAGTGACGCCTTTTGGTCCAGGAAACTGAACAAGGAGAGGTATCAACGGCGCCCCGACCGCATGTGGGCATCACCCGTCATGAACGTTCCTGTGGAGTGTCGAGAACTCGCCTCCGGAGGGCTGCCCATTGAGGGTTGACACCAAGAAGACAGACGTCTCGGCAATCATGCGAAAATCAACCCCCCAGATCAGCATTAATTATCGACCGGCTGGCCGGTAAGTACCGATGGCTGGGTCGAATGTCAATCATGAGGAAGATGCGATGGAGTCGAAAAAGGCTGCGCCTGGCAGACCCGCGACGATGCAGATGCCGCGCGAAACCATTCTCACCCATGCGTCACGGCTATTTGCCGAGAATGGGTACGAACGGACAGCACTGCGGGACGTGGCCGCCTCGGTAGGGCTCTCCAAGGCGGCGGTCTACCACTACTTTCCCACAAAGCAGGTTATCTACGATGCTATCGTCGCGGATCTACTGGAGAACCTTCACAATCATGTCGTCGAGCAGGTCGGGCGCTACACCGACGATCGTTCGCGACTAAAAGCTTTTATGGTTGCCCACGCGGAATTTTTCGAACGGCACCACAGCGAGTTCATTACGCTTTTGCATGGCGTCAGCGGCATCGGTACGGCGCAGTCGTCGCGGCAGGTCGAGGTACGGGATCGCTATGAGCGGTTCCTGCGCGGGCTTTTGTCAGAGGGAACAATTTCTGGCGCGTTCATTGACTGTGACGTGGCGATTCCAGCCAGAGCGATCCTGTCTATGCTGAACTGGATGTCCCGTTGGTTCGACCCCCGTGGCGCGCGACGGGCAACCGCATTCGCGTCGGAGTATTTCGAATTTTTTTATCGCGGCCTTATGCCAAGATAGAATGCATTGGTCTGAGCCGGACAATGCAGCGCACTGGCCGATACCACATGGGTGCTTCACACATCGAGAACGATGAACGCAACTGTTCCCCTCTCCGGCGGGTGATGATCCGAAAGCCGTTGGGGCGCGCAGTCCTTCTGGCGGCATCGGCACCCCGAGGACATGCAAGGCGGTTCAATTTCCTTGCGATCCGCGCCGGAGACTGGGTGGTCGGCGACGAAATCGTGCTCGCACGCACGGGCGGCGCTTGATCCCGCTATCGTCTGCCGAAGGGACTGCAAATTATCTTCCGCGATCGTCCTCATATTGTGGTGCTCAGAGCCAAAAACAGATTAATTTCGAATCAAACCCGGATCGGAATATCTCCCTTATGCTCGACATCCAGTTCTCCTATCTCCTCTCCCTCCTCAACATCTTTTCCCGCAAGGCTTTGCGCATCCGGGATGGCCCGGCGCGGCCGCCGTGGCGCCGGGAAGGGTGCCGTGGCAAGATGAATCACGGCGGCGCTTTTGGCAATTGATTTGCGCAATAACCGCCGCACCTGTCGCGCTACCAAAACGAACGATAATTGCATTATCGTTCGTTTTGTCCTTACGTTAGAAATGGCCGTTGTCGCCCGCGTTTCAACGGTCGCAGGAGAGTGTCAGCGACCTTTTTGAAGACTGGTGGTCATTAAAGGCGGGTGGACGATCACGGTGCACGGGCATATCTGCCACAGACGCTTTCAACCCTGCGGGCGCAAGTCTGTCAGCGGCCGGTAGAAGATCACACGCACCGACGGAACAAGCTGGTTGAGGTAATCGAAATCCCGAACATTGCCGGTCAGGACCGTCGCGCCCAGCAGACCGGCCTGGTGAAAGATCAGCGCATCGTTGAGGAAGCGGCGTTCATGCCCCTCCCCTTTCGGCAGACGGCTCAGCCGGAACAGCAGGCCGGCAAGCATGCCGGCGCGTCCCCAGGCGGTGGCGTCGGGTGCATGCAGCCGGTGCACTGGAATGTCTTCAATCGTGCCTGCAACCACTTTCAGGACCGACTTCGTCGTGGGGTGCGCTGGGTCGAGCCGGCCGAACAGGTGGCTGAGCTCGGCAAGGCAGACGGCCGAGTGCTGACAGAGCCGATAGGTCAGAAGGTCATCGACCACTTCGGGCGTGCGCCCCTGCAGGACATTCAGATAGACACTAGTGTCGAGAAGCAGTGCACCGCCGACAGGCGGCTGGTCCGCTGCCCAGGACAGAGCGGAATCCGGCCGCCGTTCCAGCCCCCCAGCACGCCGCTGTGGTTTGAGGGAACGCAGTGCGCTCCCGAGATCAAACGCCAAGATCAATGTCCGCGGAGATGCTGCCCTTGCGGCGGACGAGCCGGGCGCCAAAATCGTCCTCGAGGGCTAGCCGCGACAAGGCGAGCTCCAGCAGTTCGGTGTCGGAACTCACATGAGCGCGCTTCTTTGCCGCCTCGATCAATTCCGATGGTACCCTGCCCGACAGGCGTGTGTTCTTGGCCGCGCCGAGAAGGCCGACCGCCCTCGCCTGCTCAAGCACCAGACGGTTCCGGGTGTGGGCGATTCGCTCCTCGCTTTCGGCTGCCGTTGCGCCACGTATGCTCATCCTGGATTCTCCACTGTTGAACGAAACATAAAGGATGTTGAACATGAAAGCAAGGATCGGCACTGAGAAAGAAGGCCCTAAGCCCTAAGAGGGTCATCACTGGATCGGACATGGCACGTCACCCAATGATGCGATAACCGGAACCAGCCGGTTGCCCGTACGCGACCGGACGCACATCTCGGGAGCTATTGGTCAAGCACCTCGCGGTGGACAAATGGGCGCTTTGGTCGCACGTTGGGGCTCTCAGAATCGCACCACTGTGACATTCAAATGATCGAGAGTTTCGATGGGCAGTCCCCGTAATTTCATGACGCCCATCGACGCGGTCGACACCAGCGACCTGCCTGACGTCGTCATGGAAATGGGGCACCCGGATGAGGCTCCCTCCCTCCCACGCAGGTCCTCGACTCGCGACAAGCATCACTGCCTGCGCATCTCGAAAAGCTGGCCGACCGCGCGCGCGATTACGTCGAGGCGGCGAGTTCGGCAAACACCCGTCGCGCTTATGCCGCCGACTGGAAGCATTTTTGCGCCTGGTGCCGGCGCCAGGCGTTTGATCCGCTGCCGCCAGATCCACAAGTCGTCGGCCTCTACATCACGGCCCAGGCCTCAGGATCGGAACGGGACAAAAAGTCTGTGTCGACCATTGAGCGCCGCCTGTCGTCGCTGACCTAGAACTATACGCAACGCGGTCAACCGCTCGACCGGAAGAACCGGCATATCGCCACCGTGCTCGCCGGTATCCGCAATAAACACGCCTCCCCTCCCCGTCAAAAGGAAGCCATCCTGCGCGACGATCTTGTCGCCATGCTGGAAACGCTCGTGGCACGCTGCGCGGTCTGCGCGGCCGCGCCATGTTGCTTTTGGGCTTCGCCGGCCGCTTGCGCCGCTCCGAAATCGTGGGCCTCGATGTTGCGCGCGATCAAACCGACGACGGCTGCGGCTGGATTGAATTTTTCCCGGACAAGGGCGTGCTGGTTACGCTGCGAGGCAAGACCGGCTGGCGCGAGGTCGAGATTGGCCGCGGCTCGTCCGATGCCACCTGCCCGGTCGTCGCCCTGCAGATCTGGCTGAAGCTGGCCCGCATCGCGCACGGCCTCCTCTTCCGCCGCGTCACGGGGCAGGGCAAAGCTGTGGGGGCCGAGCGGCTCAAGGATCAGGAGGTGGCGCGGCTGGTCAAATGCGCGGCCTTGGCCGCCGGCGTGCGCGGTGATCTTTCCGAGGGCGAGCGGGGCCAAAAGTTTTCCGGCCACTCGCTGCGTGCCGGCCTCGCGTCCTCTGCCGAGGTTGACGAGCGCTACGTGCAGAGGCAGCTTGGTCACGCCTCGGCAGAGATGACACGCAAATACCAGCGCCGGCGCGATCGCTTCCGCGTCAATCTAACTAAGGCGTCAGGATTGTAGAGTGCGGTACGCCCCCCAGCCGCGGGTGACTCTGGATGCGCCGATCCACCCCGGCGCCACAGATCCAACCCTCAAGTTGATGGGTTTCTAAGGTTTATTGGAGCGGCGCAAGCCTCCAGCTTGAAGAGCTGTTCCCAGCTGGGAACTCAAAGTACGGGTTGTGCGAGAAGTTTGCTTCTCGATGAGTTCTCCAGGATCCTTCGCCGACACTTGGACTAGCCCCCGAGGGAAGTTGCCTGGCGGCTGCAGGAGCCTCTTGCTCGACGCTGGAGGAAAGTGCGCGTGGACAGGACGCCCACGTGCCAAACGGTGCTGATTGCTGTCAAATCGCGTGGGACGCCTGGCGATAGATCCTAGCCGCTGAGTTGCCATTCGCGAGAGTCGCTCGGCCCGGAAGGAATGCCTCGTTGCAGGGTAGGGGCCGTGGGGCGTCTAACTTGTCGGCCTGGGGGGCGATCACCGAAGTGACATCTGAAGCGGCGCGGCATGGCTGCATCACAAACACAACCCATCGTCTCCGACGCAAAGGATGGTGACCCCCCCTGGACTGCGCGAGCTCAGTGTCTCCTTCACAACCGGAATTTCGCCGCCGCGCCAATTTGGGGGGGATCTCCATGCGCCGAAACTTGCCTGCGCTTTTGTAAGGTCGCTCGCCGCCGTACGCGGAAGCCAGAGGGCAACCGGTACACCAAACGTCGACTATCTACGAGAACAAAACGGGCAACGGGGCTCGCCCGTGCCCCCATGCTGCGTGACCAACTTCATAGCTGTCGTTTTCAATGCTTGATGCGCGACTTTGGCGGCACAGGGAAGCCAGCGATAACGAACAGTTCCCAGCTGGGAACTGCCCTGTGTCCATTTGCTCGAATGCTCCGAATCGGGCATACCTCCAGTAACGGAAAAACCGCGTAATTCGAAAAGTTGGCGTAGTTGGCGTGGCGTTAACAGCTTGTTAACCACAGTCGCTATCAATAGGCGCTGGGTGCAAGAGGAGAATCTGGGTGACGCGGCATCTAAGTAGCCTTCAGTTCATGAATACCTTTTCGACGAAACTCGAGAAGGCACTCAACAATCTTTCGCTGGCTCAGTATCCTCCTGATGCGATTCGTACGATGCGCAAATTCACTTCGACGGAAGTGGCAGCATTGCTAGGAGTGACCGAAGCTTACATAAGGCAGGTCTCCTTGAAAGGGCAGGGACCTGAGCCAGAGACAACGACCACCGGAAAGCGCCTATATTCTGTGGAGCAGGTGCTGGACCTTCGGATGCACCTGGCGGAAAAGGCACGGAAGAAATGGATCAATCCTCGTCGTGTTAAAGGCGAGGATTGCCAGATCATCGCGATCACGAACTTCAAAGGTGGATCGTCCAAGACAGCGACCACTATTCACTTGGGTCATTGGTTGGCACTACGTGGATATCGCGTTCTAGCAGTCGACATGGATCCCCAGGCGTCGTTAACAAGTCTGCAAGGAGCGTTACCCGGATTTGACTACCGAGAAGGTGACACCCTTTACTCAGCGATTCGGTTTGATGATCCGGTGCCAACGGAAAAGATTATTCATCAGACGCATATCATCGGATTCGACGTCATCTGCGCCGGTCTTGAGCTGACAGAATTCGAGACGGCCGTCACCCTTGAGATGCGCAAGAGCGGTGGAACCAGTTTTCTGCTTCGAGTGTCACAGGCCCTCGAACAGATCGTCGACAACTACGACATCGTTCTTCTCGACTGTGCGCCGTCACTCAATTTCCTGACACTTTCGTCGCTCACTGCCGCTACCGGAGTCCTAATCCCAGTTCCAGCGCACATGCTCGATGTCGACTCCACAGGGAAGTTTTTGGAGTTGGCCGCATCTTATATGCAAATTCTGGATGAGGCTGGTGCAGGCGCACGTTGGGATTTCGCCAAATTCCTCATCACAAAGTTTGAGGCCAACGACCACCCGCAAGCCAACATGCAGGCCCTAATGCGCCAAGTGTTTGGCGAGGATTTACTTCTGAATTCAGTCTCCAAATCCACTGCGGTTGCGGACGCTCTCACTTGGAAGCAGAGCCTCTATGAAGTGCAACGATCGAGGTTTTCGGCACCTAAAACTTATGATCGTGCAATCGAATCGATCAATGCCGCCAACGCGGAAATAGAAAGCCTCATCACAATGGCATGGAGGCGTGAACAGTGAGCCGTAAAGATTCTAAGGGCATGTTTGCTGCTGTTTTGGGGCAACTCGGGGAGGACAATTCGGAGGAGGGCGTCAGCCGCCGCACGTCATCGCCGCACCTGATGAAGGTGGCGGCTGGTGTTCGCCAAATGCAAGAGCGTAGCGATATCGCCGACAAGTTACTGAAGTCAGGCGAACAGATCATTGAACTCGATCCCGACAAAATACGGCCGTCGTCTATCACCGATCGATATGATGACGCCTACGAGATTTCCGCCATTGCTGAGATCACTGAATCCATGCGGGAGCGCGGTCAGATTGTGCCTGGATTGGTTCGGCCAGTGCAAGGCAAGGATGGCGAGTTTCAAATCGTCTATGGTCGCAGAAGATTAGCGGCAGCTAAGCAGCTTGGGATCGGATTCAAAGCGGCCGTCCGCGAGTTAACTGATGAACAAGCAGTCATTTTCCAAGGCGAAGAAAACACCGCTCGAGAGGATCTTTCATACATTGAAAAGTGCGCTTTTGCGCTAGCGCAGCAGGAAGCGGGATACAAACGGGACACCATCTGCGCTTCGCTGTCGACAGGAAAATCGCATGTCTCCGAGATGATCAAAATCGCCTCATCGGTCGACAAGGAGATACTGCAATCGATTGGTAAAGCTCCCGGGATTGGTCGAGGACGATGGCAGGAATTCTCGAACCGCTATTCCATAGACGGCTCACTCGCAAAAGCTTTCGATCTTATTCGCAAAAACAAATTCCGCGAGGCAACGTCCGACGACAGATTCATTATTCTGCTTGAGGCGCTTCCATCGGATCATAATGCGATCAAAGAACCTGCGGGTCCGGCCAAGCCATCAAAGCCCAAGATTGCTATGAAATCCTGGGCTGCTCCAGACAAAACAGTCAGCGTCAGCCTCAAAGACAACGGAAAAACTACCATGATTGCCGTGGGAGAGGCTGAAGGATCGCGTTTCGCAGCGTTTATCGCCGGACAACTGGACGACCTGTTTGAGGCCTTTCGGAAGTCCATCACGAAACAAGGAGTCTAAAACCGCAAAAGAAAAAGGCCCCCGAACGGCAAGCCGTGGAAGCCTCTCTCTGAACTAAGCACTCTGAGAATCGCATCTCCACGAATCACTGTCAAGAGTCATTGGCGTCGTTTTGGCGAGCAGGTTTCTTTTGCCTAATCGAGGGTGAAAGAAAATGGAGACGAATATTGCAACGACGCCCTTTGGGCGGCGACCGATGACGCTTGGCATGATTTCAAGCCAAGTCACCGCAAGGGCGGTGCCGAAGGACGCGACCGTCCACAAATGGCATGTCTTCCAAGATATCAAGGACGCCAGGATCGCTCTGGGCGCCACCGATCGCGCTCTGGCTATTCTCGACGCGCTGTTGTCGTTCCATCCGGACACGGCGCTTTATGGCGACAGCGAACTGGTTGTATGGCCATCCAACGAGCAGCTGATCCGCCGCGCCAACGGAATGCCCCCAACGACGTTACGGCGGCACCTGGCCGTTCTGGTCGAGTGCGGCTTGATCATCCGTCGGGACAGCCCAAACGGCAAGCGCTTCGCCCGGAAGGGTCAGGGGGGCGAGATCGAGCAGGCCTATGGCTTTGACATCTCGCCGATCGTGGCGCGCGCTGAGGAGTTCAAGAATCTTGCGGAAGCGGTCAGATCTGAGAAGAAGGCCTTTCGTCTCGTTAAGGAGCGGCTAACCATATGCCGCCGTGACATCGTCAAGATGATCGACGCCGGGATTGAGGAAGGCGTGCCGGCGAACTGGGGCAGGGTCCAGCAGGCCTACCAGGCGATTGTCGGCCAGATACCACGCACCGCAACCAGACAAACCCTCGAGGCGATTGCCGAGGAGCTTGAAGGCCTTTGGGCTGAAGTGCGTGAGGCATTGGAATCATTTCTAAAAACACGGAAAGTGGACGCCAATGAGTCCCGAAATGGGCGCCACATACAGAATTCAAAACCAGACTCTAAATTTGAATCTGAAAGCGGCTCAGGAAATAAAGATGAAGCGGGCGGCAACGTTGCGGACACCGACAACGTACGGAGCCTACCGAAACGCGAACTGCCGCTAGGAATCGTGCTGGATGCCTGCCCGAACATGCTTTGGCTGGTGAAGGGCGGCGGCGGAATCCGCAACTGGCGTGAATTTCTGGCCGCGGCCGAGGTTGCCCGGCCAGCCATGGGCATCAGCCCCAGCGCCTGGGAGGAAGCGCGAACGGCAATGGGTGAGCAGCAGGCGGCGATTACCATTGCCGCCATCTACCAGCGACAGGACCAGATCAACAGCGCCGGCGGCTATTTGCGCAGCCTGACGGACCGATCAAAGGCCGGAAAGTTCTCGGTCTGGCCGATGGTGATGGCTTTGTTGCGGGCTAAGCTTGACGAATCGAAGACGACCGGAACCGGGTCCGGAACTGAAGCCGCTGCCGTCGATTTGGAGACGGCGGGCAAGGTTGTGCGCACCGAATCCCGGCTGGAAATCAGCGACGCGTTGCGCCGCAGCCTCGACAAGCCGGGGCGCGGATCATGATCAGCCGGGCAGGTTTCGATCCGAACTATGGAACATGGACGGTGGCTGCGGTGCTTGTCGGGAAGAGCATCTTATGAGAGCATCCAGGGCATGAAAAACGAACACGACCGGGAACCGACGCCCGATGAAACCGCCGGAATGGTGTGGTGGAACTCACTTGACGAATCCGATCGTGCGGTTTGGCTGGCGCGGGCCGACAGCTCGGTTCCAGCTGATGCCTGGGCCGCGTACAAGCGGCTCGGAAATGTTGAGCGTCAGTCACGGACCGTAAACTGAGGACTGTTCTGCAGCGGGATGACGGTCAGCTCGCGGGTAGTTCGGCGACGAGACCAAGCCGGCGGGCTCGATCGAGCAGGTTCTTGACTGAGGAGGCAGACCATTTTGCGCTTCCTCGTGGGGTTCGCTCATGCAGGCGCTCGAGCTGGCCAGCGATGTCGCGGAGCGACAGGTTTGGGTTAGACTGCGAAATCCCTGCCACAAGAGTCATCAGGCGATCTTCGGGAGGCAGAGGAGACGCCCGCTTTAGCAGTGTGGATTCGGCCAGGTGCTCGGTGACGAGCCACCTCACTGCCCGCCGCAGTCGTTCAGGCGTCCACTCGAGGCCGCGCTGCTTCAGGACCCGAGCGATATCGTTCCAGTTGTGGTCTGGTCGCATCCGGCGGACCGTCGGAAGCCACTGGTTCATCGTTGATTGAAGCCGTCGGCCATAAGCCGACTTTTGCACCGCTGTCATCTTCGCCAGGGCTTCGGGCCTGCGCTCCCGGATACCAGGATTGCCTGGCAGCCGCCCCCTCGATCGTGCAGCGATGATGCCGGCCTTGGTCCGCTCCGAAATCAGCGCACGCTCGAGCTGGGCAACGGCGCCGAGTACCTGTAGCGAAAACATGCCCTGTGGCGTCGACGTGTCGATTGGATCTCGGAGAGATCGGAAATGCGCGCCCTTCTCAGTCAGATCCTCGATCAGCTGAAGAAGATGGCTGACAGAGCGCGCAAGGCGATCAAGACGCACAACGACCAGGACATCGCCGGCGCCGATCTCGCTGATCAACCGCAATAGGGCAGGGCGAGCTCTCGATGCACCGGATCCATGTTCCTGAACGACGACGTCGCAGCCGGCCGATTGCAGCTCAATCTCCTGCGCTTCCGTCGCTTGTTCGTCCGTCGACACGCGCGCGTAGCCGATTTGCCGGCCCTTTGGCCGTCCGGAGCGTCGATCTTGCGCTTCACGGGCCATTTACAGCGTCTCTCAGCATCGGAAAGGCGTTTGTACAAACGCCGAAGATATCAACAAACGATCGTTTGTAAACGTCTCTAGTTGCCCTTTACACCGCTCCTACCGCTTCGATGAGCCGGTAAATCAACGGTTTTCGGCCTCCTGAGCGTCCCAGGGCGTGCTGCTGTACAGTCTAGATATGAGGTCATTATCGATAGTGATTTTTTGTCCCGAAGAAACACGACGTAAGTCCAGTGATACCCTCACTAGCTTGACCAACCAGAATCAGCCATCATGAAAACAATGGCTTACACGCTCGACAAACTGCCCCTGGAAACCCTGATCGGGCCAGTTGCCCGCGCGACCGCGGTTTTGGTCCGCCTCGACGAGCGGGTCGCCCGTTCGCCGGTCTGCGACGGCTTTGTCGAGCGCCAGCATTTTGCCGACGCGGCTTCCGCGCTCTGGCTCGAGGGCGAACTCGTCCACATCGAGGACCTCGTGCTGCACGATGCCCACATGGACATCCGCACCCCGACCCACGAACTCACCCGGGCGCACGCGGTGCTGCGAACCCGCCGGCGGATTTTTGCGCAAAAGCCGGACTGGGCGCTCAGCCGCGACGGTTTTTTGGCGCTGACCGGTCGCGGCGGCGCCATGCCGGCGGCGGGCCAAAAAAGCCGGGACGGGGAGGGGGCTGGAACTGCCTTTGTGGAAGCCGACGATCGCGACGACGCTGAGGCCGACCGGCTGGCCGAAGAATTTGCCGAGATCGATGCCGTCCTGGCACGTTCATCAAAGCTTCTCAGCGGCGCCGACGTGCCGGCGAAAGCGGCGCGCCCGGACGACCGGCCGGACCTGATTTACGATCTCGACTGGAATGAGGAAGAACGGCTGGCCGAATGGCGCGCTGTGCTCGCGGAAACGCGGGAGCAATCAGTCGTCCTGCGCGCTGCGGTCCTGCTCGAAGCCTGGTCGGACATCGAGGTGCTGCAGCATGCCACGTGGCTCGGGCCACTGTTCGTCGCCGCGCTGCTGCGGCAGGAAGGGCTCGCCGCCCACCATCTCGCTTGCATTCATCTCGGCGCGAAAAACATTCCGCGCGAGCGGAGGCGGGCGCGCAATCGCGGCGATCGGCTGCTCGCCTTGCTCGATGCCATTCACGACGCAGCAGTGGCTGGCCTGAAGGAACACGATCGGCTGGTGCTGGCAAAAAGCCAGATGGAGCGGCGAGTCAAACAACGGCGCGCCAGCTCGAAACTGCCCGACCTGGTCGAGCTGGTGCTGTCCCGGCCGCTCGTCTCCACCGGCATGATCCAGGAGCGGCTAAAGGTGACAAAACAGGGGGCGCTCAATCTGGTCGGCGAGCTCGGCCTGCGCGAGATGACGGGCAGGGGAAGGTTTCGGGCGTGGGGGATCGTGTGATCGAACTTCCGTCCGGTAAGTCATCGCACACTTTACGAGCTTAACAAACTTGACGAACTTACATTCTGGGGCCACATTGATGCAAACAGGAGGTTGCCGTCATGGCCGTTCCAAAGCGCAGCAATCATAGCGGGACCCCGTCCGATGCGGGAGTCACCACAATGGCGTTCACCACGAACCTACCAGCACAGACCAATTTCAAGAAGGTGTTGCTCGAGCGATACCAGGAAGCGATCGCACGCAGCCGCAAGATTGGCCATCGCGTATCGTTCCGGGTAGAGGTCGATCCGGCGGCCGATGCGCAGACGATCACGCCGGTCGAGGAGCAACCGATCGCTTCAGACGATACCTTTCCCGTCCAGGACACGGGCAAGCCGGATGCCGAACTCGAGGCGGCGCTTGCCGAAGCGCGCGCGCGCGGCCGCAAGCGGGTCGCCGAAATTGTCGCCAGCGAGGACATGCTGAGCGCAGATGCCTTTGCCAAGCTGCTCGGCACGTCCCGGGTGACGGTCAACGCCAGGCGGCAGAGCGGGCAGGTGCTCGGGATCGATGGTGCCAAGCGCGGCTTCCGCTTTCCCGTCTGGCAGCTCGACAGGGATGGCCGGCCGTTCGGTGCATTGCCGGCGCTCCACGCGACGTTGGGCAACAATGCCTGGGCTGTCTACCGGTTTTTGGTGTCACCTCATGGCGCGCTCGATGGGCGGACGGGTCTTCGTGCCCTTCAACAAGGCGATGACGCTTCGGTGTTGTCTGCGGCCGAAGGCATGGCCAGAGGCGACTTCGACTGAATGCCTGGCGTTCCACCTCCACCCGATTTCGGGCGCGCAAAGCTCGAAATCGAGACCATACCGCGGGGTCGGACGTTCGGCCGGATCTACTGGAGCACCTATCCTGATCCATTGGGGTACGGGAAGTCGCCGAGCCGGTTCAGCGATCCTCGACGCCGTCTTGACGCCAACCGGTTTGGCGTTCTTTACCTCGGTGACTCCCTGAAGGTGTGCTTCCTAGAGACCGTGCTGCGCGACCGCCGCGAAGGAATCCTTGACGATCTTCCAATAGAGGAGGTGGAGCTGACCCGACGGCGCTATGCGGAGATCGCGACCACGACGAACCTGCGCCTGGTCGATCTCAGAGGCGACAATGCCGTTCGGATGGGTGTGCCGACCGATGTCGTGCGGGCACAGCGCCAGAACGTGGCGCGCCGATGGTCGCTGGCGTTTTACGAGCATCCGTCCCAGCCTGACGGGATCATCTATCCATCGCGTCTCAACGGCGCGACCAATCTCGCCGTCTACGATAGAGCAGTCGGAAAGCTTCAGCCGAAGCGCGTTGTGACTCTTCGCGGTGCGCCCGGGCTGGCTGAGGCGCTGGAAGGTTTTAGAGTGGGATTGGTATGAGGACGCAGTTGCAGACCGACACCTTGCAGATACGAATCTTTGAAGTTGTCGTTCGCTGATATCCGCCTACCATTGGCCGGTCACATCCGGCGGCCATCCCGACCCGATGGCGACGTGGTCTGGTTGAAGATCGGGCAAGGAGCCGCGCAGGGTGGGTAGCACGCTGCGGATATGCTCTCCCAATGCCTTTGCGGCCGAGAATGGTCGCAGTTCGGCGAACACCAATGCCATGCCGAACGTCGGAAGCGGCGGCAATCCGGCCGAGACGACATGAAGGTCCGGCGGAGCGGCCGAACGTGTCAGAACGCTGATCGCGTGACCGGTGCGGGCGATCGCGATAAGGCCGGCGAGGCTGTTGCTGGCAAAGGCTAGCCGATCCTGTCGAGCGGGGAGTTCTCGAACTCCCGATCGGCTACCTTGCCGCGCTCAAGCGCAAGTGCGAGGAGCGCAGCATGCTGCTGATCCTCGACGAAGCCCAGACCGGTGTCGGTCGAACCGGACATTTGTTCGCGTTCCAGCGCGACGGGGTCACTCCCGGCATCATGGCCTCGCCGAAGACCCTTGGCGCGGACCTGCCGCTTGCCGCCGTCATGACCACCGAGGAGATCGAACAGAAGGCCTTCGAGAGAGGGTTCCTGGTTCTACACCACCCATGTCTCCGATCCTCTGCCGGCTGCGGTCGGCGTCACGGTCCTCGACGTGGTCGAGCGCGACGGTCTTGTGCAACGCTTCGAATGTGTCGGAGACGTGCGTGGTCGCGGCCTCCTCCTCGGGCTCGAGATCGTCGCCGACCGGCAGACGAAGGCTCCCGGCTTTGAGCTCGGTGCCCGGGTCATGGAGGAGGCCGGCGCCTCAGCATGAACATCGTCAAGCTTCCCGGCATGGGCGGCGTGTTCCGCATCGCGCCTCCCTTGACGGTCTCGGAATGCCGAGATCGATCGGGGGCTGGAGATCATGTCGGATGCGATCGAGGCCGCCTCCAACACACGCTGACCACGACGAGGCGCAGGCCCAACACTGCCGCCTTCGGCCGACTGCACCGCGCCAGCTACGCGGACCGTTGAATAACCGAGATGGGGCCGTGAGCATCCACACGACGACCTTTGATGGCGGCTAAATTGACGAGGTGAACACCGACATCGGCAGACTCTACACGTAGATCGGTCGTTGCAATCAGATGGACTGGTGCCACGCCACAAACGAGCCGAATTGCTAGGTTCAGTGAATATCGGAAACGACGTGTTGACGTCGCATCGCAACCGTTATCTACCTGAAAATACATTGAGCATTCGGGAGGACGATGCCCAAGGTTATCTACGTCACAGGCGCTCCTGCAGCGGGGAAAAGCTCGACCCTCAAAGCGCTGCGAGCACTCCTACCGAATATTCAGGTTTGGGAGTATGGCGAACGCTTGACTGAATATGTCAAGGATCGATCCGAAGGAGTATCGGATCAAAACGACCTTCGGTCGAAATCAGCACTGGTCGTGACCCCGGACGATGTCGAGCAGCTCGACAGGCTACTACTCGAATTTGTAGTGTCCAATCGCAGCAAGGTTCCGGTTCTTATCGACAGTCACCCCGTAACCAAAGAAGAATACGGCTTCCGAATTACCGCATTCTCTCAGAAAGACGTGCAGTCCCTCGCTCCCGACGAGATTTGGGTGTTCTATGCCGGTCCGGCGGAAACCCGACGTCGAATAGAAAAAGAGTCGGGCGGCAGGCCGCTCCCTTCGGAGGAAGAAGCTCGTATGCATACATCACTGCAGGCCGGGGTTGCCGCCACCTATGGGATCATGGTCGGCAAACCGGTTTACTTGTTTGACACCGAGACCGACCAGCAAATCCTCGCAGCGAAGCTCAAGACGAGGATCGAGTGACCAATAGTCCCAGAGAGCGCACGCGTATCGATCTTCGGAAGGCCATCAATGCAGTTTCCGACGTCGTTCAAAATCGACCACGGCCACTTCGAGAGTTCGACCAGATCCACATGAAGACGGGCGACATGGTGCTTCAGAGCGAAATGGTCGCCGATTGGGCAGACGGAAAGAATCTCGCATTCATTGGCGATGGCGATGCGATCAGCGTCTGTGTCGCCTATCTCAAGAAGCGGGAAGTGCTTGATTTCGGGCCGACGAAGATAATGGTCTTCGACTTTGACGAACGCACGGTTGAAGCCGTCAAGCGGTTCGCTCGGCATGAAGGGATCGAGCACCTCGATGCCCAGCTGTACAACTGCATCGAGGCGATGCCGGACTGCGATAAGTACGACTGCTTTTATACGAACCCGCCATGGGGTGCGTCGAATATGGGCGAGAGCGTCAATCTGTTTGTTCAGCGCGGGATCGAGGTCGTCAGATACGAAGGCGAGGGAATGATCGTGATCGCGGACGATGACGATCTGCCCTGGCCAAAGCAGGTTTTGGCCAATGTCCAGTCGTATTCGCGAGATGCCGGCTTCTACGTGTCGAGGATGCAGCGGAAGCTCCACAGCTATCACCTGGATGACGCCCCTGAGTTGAGATCCTGCAATCTCTATATCTCATCGCTTCCGGACAACGGCGGGCGTTGCCGCCCCAGTGAGCCGGCATCAGGGGAGAAATTGGCCAACTTTTACGGCAAGTCCAAGGAGCCGCGAGTCCGCTATGTGAAAGAACGGAAACGCCTCGACTACGGCAAGGCTCACGAGGACGAATATGAGCTGATCCCACTGGAGGATTCACAATGAGCGAACTGATCAAGCCAGGCGCCGGCGTCCTGTACATGAAAGTCGGCACACACGCCCAAGAAAGCCTCGCCGACATCATCAAGCGCAAGACAAAGGAGATCGAGGACGAGGGAATGGCCTTTTGGGGCTATGGGGGCACCACCTGTCACCCGCTCTCGATGGTACAGCCCTTCGCAGAGATGTTTCAGAAGAAAGGTCAACCGATCCACCTCATAATGCAGGAGATGGACTCGCGGCATTCCAAGGATCCAGTCAGGGCTGACCAATATTCGATTGACCACGTTAATTGGGTCGACATCCCTTCTGGGATCCATGTGCTGGGTTCGAAATACGCCCTGGTGCTCAAGACCTTGCAAAAAGACAAGTTTCAGCTGCATCTTGACCAAACACGAGTACCCGTCGGACCGAGTGCCGGTCGGGTTGGAACACGTTATCTGCGCGGCCAGGTAGATAAAGCCTGCCTAGAAGTTCTCGACCATCGCGAAATCTCGAACGAAGACGACGCGAAGGAGGTCGATATCAGCCTCGTCGCAGAACTAGAGGCGCCATACGCGGTGTTTCTACGCAACAAGCCCTGAAAGATCGTTCGACGCCAGCAATGTTCTTGCGGCGCGAGATCGCAAGGCATTGATGTGGCTGTTCAGCCCCTCGACCGCCGCCTCTATCGACACAGCGGTCGCCGCGCAGGAGAAACAAATGCTCATCGCGCGATCGGCATTTGGTTCTGCACAAACGCGGGAGCGCATATAGGCGACATTGGTTGCAGCCATAATCGCTGCCACCACCTGCTCCAGGCAGGCAAGCGGCGGATGGGCAAACTCGTGCCCGACAATCTCCTCGATCGCCACGATCGCCCGCTTGTCGCCTGTCAGGAACAGTTTGCAGCCGCGGGACACGAGTATTGCAAGAAGCTGGCTCTCTCCTGAATCCAGCTGCAGGTCGAGTTCCTGGGCTTGGGCCTCATACGCCGCGGCTAGTTCGATCTCCTCCGCCGTCGGCTCGACGACCAAAATGCCGAAGCTTAGGTGATCGAAGGATCGCATCGCCCGGTCGCGATCGTTCATCTGGCGAGACCGCCTGATCCGATCACGTATAACGAAAGTTGCCACCTTGAGAGCGGTCGGCATCAATTCCTTCGAGGTCAGGAGCGACATGAACTCGCAAGCCAGCTCGTAAGCGCTGATCTTTATCACAAGGTCATTGTCGAGGAGGCAACGGCTATCCATCGAACCCCGACATCAACACGCGTAGGTAGTCGGATGTCTCATCATTGAGAGCGGCCCATTTGATCTGACGCTCCGCGATCTGGTTGATGCCTCTCCACATCTCCGTTTTCGCGGGGTAGATATGCCGCAACGCAGCGTTGGCGACGGCCCAATTCTCATGCAGGTGCCCGACGCAGAGAGCGAGTGTGCCAGCATCGATATTGTGCTGCCTCCCGGCAACAATGACAGCCTCGGCAAGACTTCTCGCACTGTAGTTCGTGGTGTTGATGGCGAACTCCGGTCGGATCGTACCCGTCAACACCGATAGCGCGTATTCGTTCGCCTCCACCTCCTGCGGGTCTTCGTCGACCAGGTCGGCGTCGCCCAGATCGACAATCGCCTTCCCACCGCCAATATGTCCGAGAGCGGCATGGCCAATTTCATGCGCCAGCGTGAAAGCGATTGGTGCCGGATACGAAGCGTCGCGACCCAGAAGGATCGCGTACCTGCCTGAGACCTCGACCACCATCGCGCGCATCGATTTCGCGGCGAGCGGGAACACCCTGAGATGGATCACAGGCACTCCAAGTGCCCAGCAAAAGCCAATTAGAGAGACGAGATCGACGACAGGGCGATTTTGCAGGATCGCTGCGCGGAGATCGAGTGCTGAAATTCCGTTGATCTTGCCGCCAACATCAGTCGCGCGAATGAGGATGCGCCCGATGGCGACGCCGAACGAAGCAAGCGCTGCCTGTTCAGCAGCGTCCTCCGTCGAAAGGTTCTTGAAGCGAGCATCGTCTTTCCAGACGAATTCAACTCTCTCACCGAGGAGAGGCTCGGGTGCAAGGCCAAGCTTGCGTGCGAGGACGAAGCGAAGTTCGGCCCGCGCAGATTCACTCGCCTCCGCGTCCTCGCTCCACCATCCGGGCCAAGCAGCATCGATTGCCTGATCGCTAAGGCCGGCGGCCTTCAGGCCCTTCACCAGTCGCTTGGTGCTCTCCTCCACTATGCAGGCGTCCTGTCCTTGCCTTGAGAACGCAACTAGATGAGATAGCGGATGTCTTCCGCTTCTCGGGATATCTTCTTTGATGGGCGACGTATACGATCTACGAGGTCCAACCAAGCGTCGTCATCGAGGTCGCGGCTCGCAACGCTGACCTGATCCTCACCGCTGATCTCGATCGGATCCGCAAGTCGCACCCAATAGCCGCCAAAAAGCTGCGCGCTGAGGTTCACCTCATAGGCGGTGTTTGGCGACGGCTCGTCTGTCTGCCTCAAGAGAGCAGTAACCTGCGAGGCTCCAACCGGTGCGCCTCGGCCACCAACATTCCTGTAAGCGGACGGGTCGAACGGTGTGCCTCTATCGAGTGAGAGCGGTCGCTCGCTCCAGCACATGAGAGCGAAGTGCTTTTGCTTCGGCCCCGAGGCGCTGTCGCCGCGACTTGTTACGAGCACATGGCTAGGTAAGGCGCGAAGCGCGCCCTCCGCATCAAAGTATTTCCGCCAGGCAACGACGCGACCAGGCTTCGCGTCTACACTCTTTGCCTTGCTCTTCATGATGGAGAAAATCGCAGCAACCGGCGTACCCATTCGAGCCAGAGAACTGATCGCGGACGCTGGGGCGTTGCCCACGCCCCAGCAGAACAGTCCGCCGCCGAGCCTCCGCTCAGTCTCCTTGCGTTCGATGATCACGCCCAGTTGCTGACCAGCCTCGGCCTGCATACGCGACCAGCAGATGTACTCAGCCCCAACGCAGGCATCGGTAACCCCCTCTGCGATATCGCGACGATCAGCGATCATTGAGCTGCTCACTTTTCCCCACCAGAACCTCAGTACGCCAGATAGCTGGCCACAATCAAATTTGCCTGTGCTCAGATCTGAGCAAATCACCAGTGATTAGCTGTTTACAACGACGGGATAACCTGTGCAAAAGAGATGTCGACTTTTTCCCATTTTGTCCCATGAAAACTGGAAGACCCGCTTCCTGGAATCCTGTCTCGGCAGTCGCGCCAAGCGCATGGACTGACGTTGTCGCGCTTGCGTCCAAGGAGCGGATGGTCTTTCCCGTGGTCATTCGCAGCAGCCTGCCGTGGCTAGAGTCGCCAGCAGGAATCCTCGCGACCCTGGGGTCCGACCCGACGGTGGAACTATGCGCATGGGAGCCGGCCGGCTCGGCCTCGATGCAGCGTCTCCACCAGGCGCTTGTCGAAGCGAGCGAGCCAGAGCGCGGAGAAATGGCAATTGCCGCCATGGATCGGTACCTGCGATTGAACATCGACGGCACAGGTCGAGCGGTCATTCCTTCGACGCTGCTTTCGCACCTCGAAGTTGGCGAAGCCGCTGCTTTGAGGATCGTAATGCGCAATGGACGCCTCTGGCTGTGGTCTGAGCGCTATTGGCAGTCTCAGCGAAGCGAAAGGATCAAGTTGCTCGATGACGCCGGCCTACCGTGATCATATCTCAAAGAGGGAACAAAGCAAGAACATTGGCGCTGATTCGGGTATTTTTGGGGTGACACTGCAAGCGCTGCCAGCCGCGCGAGTGCGTTACCAGCAGAGGCGAGAGAAGAGCAACGATGCTGGAAACCTTGAAGCCAGCTTTCGACGAGACTGATCCTGCGGCCGAAGATCGCGCGTTCCAGGGCTGCCCTGAAAGCGTCCCGGTACCGGAACATTACATCTGTCCACGTAGCGGAAAACTCTGTTGGCGTCTCGGCGCGATTTGAAGGACAGCCGATTGAGTTGGCCGACTTCGAAGTGCCTGGGACGGGGGAAGGGGTGCCCGTCCAGGTGGGGGTATCGTCTAGGTTGTGGATGGTACGAGGCGACACGGAATAAATTTCCGTCTGTTGCGCGAGCTGTCGAATACGATGGAAGCCGGCTGGCCGAGAAGGCTTTAGCGGGCTTGGTTCACGGTAGCCCGGACCGCTCGTAGGGCGGGAACGCTCGGCTTGGTGATTTACCGGGGGAAGTTCTTTATTTGTTCCTCCAATTCCGGTAGCGTTGCGGAAGCCAAAAACCCTAGATGGCACTATGAGCATTGAACATCGTTTTGACATTCCGCTGGTTGCGTCTCTGGCTCTTCGGGAAAAGCAGATCCAGCAAAACTACCGGCCGATCATTGCGGTGCATAAATGGTTTGCGCGACGCCCCGGAACCCTGTTCCGCGCGTTGCTTCTCTCCGAATTCCTGGATGAGCGTCTCGACGCGACGTACTTCGAAGGTCACGATTTTGCCGGCAAGAAGGTGGCCGACCCATTTATGGGTGGCGGTACGCCTCTGATCGAGGCGAACCGCATCGGGTGCGACGTCCTCGGGTTGGATATCAACCCCATGGCGGCGTGGATCGTGCGCGAAGAGATCGAGCACCTGGACCATGACGTCTATCGCACCACTGCGGATCGGTTGGTGAAATCGCTCGATGAGGACGTCGGGGAACTCTACCGTACCGATTGTCCGGTCTTCGGCGACATTGATGTGCCGGTCAAATATTTCATGTGGTGAAGACGATTCCATGCGAAGCATGTGGAACCGAGGTCGACCTCTTCCCCGGATACTTGCTTGCTGACGATACTCGCCATCCGCGCAATGTTCTGGTATGCGAACACTGCGGCGATTTGAACGAGGTAGATGACCTCAAGCATCCGGGCTCGTGCGTGCATTGCCTGGCCCCGCTTTCGGTGAGTGGCCCCGCAAAGCGCAATCGTTGCAAGTGCTCCGCCTGCAACGGCGAGGTGAGATACCCCCGGCCGAAGGATGGCCCGCTTGGACGTCGGCTCTTTGCCATTGAGTATGCCAATCCAGGCCGCAAGGGTCAGCACAAAGGACGATTTTTCAAGAAGCCCGATGCCAAGGACCTGCGCCGTGCGCAAACCGCGTCAGCGCGCGCTAAAGCGATCGAGCCCCGCTTCATTCCGCTGCAAGAGATCCCCGCCGGCGACGAGACCGACCGGCTCCACCGGTGGGGCTTTCGCTACTACCGCGAGCTGTTCAATGACCGTCAACTGCTTGGGTTGGAGTTGAGCTGCCGGCTTATCAAGGAAGTGAACGACACCCGCATCAGGCATGCGCTGGCGACGAATCTTTCCGATTTGCTGCGCTACCAGAACACGCTGTGCCGCTACGACACCATGGCGCTCAAATCGCTCGACGTGTTCTCGGTGCACGGATTTCCCGTCGGCCTAGTCGAATGCGAGTCCAACCTGCTAGGCAGCGTCAACGGGACCGGAGGTGCCGTCGGCTCCGGTGGGTGGACCAATATCATCGATAAATACGCCAAGGCCAAACGCTATTGCGATGCCCCGTTCGAGGTTCAACATCGTGCCGGGCGGAAAATACAAGTGCCTGTCGAAGGGGAATGGATCGGGGAGACGAGACCGGGCGCGCGATCGCGTAACGTTGAAATCCACTGCGCCAGTGCGACGGATTACGCCCTGGAGCCGGGCAGCCTCGATGCGGTGTTCACGGACCCGCCTTACTTCGGCAACGTCCAATACGCGGAGCTGATGGATTTTTGCTTTGTCTGGTTGCGCGGCCTGGTCGGCGATGAAGGCGAGGGGTTCGATCAGCAATCCACCCGCGCGGCGAACGAACTGACCGTCAATCTGACGGAAGGCCGCGATCTCGCCCATTTCACGGAAGGTCTATCACAGGTCTTTTCGCGCATGGCCCATGCTTTGAAGCCGGGCGGGCCATTGGCCTTCACCTACCACCACAACAAACTGGAGGCCTATCATTCGATCGGGGTCGCGATCCTCGATGCAGGATTGACCTGTTCGGCGAGCCTGCCATGTCCCGCCGAAATGGGTGGTTCCATCCATATCCATGGCACGGGCTCGTCGATCATCGACACGGTCTTTGTCTGCCGTGTGAATGGCGAAGCGAAGCGTCAGCATCTTTTTTCGACCATGGACGAGCTTACCGGGATCGTCCGTGATGAGCTCGGCCAGCTGCGGCTGGCCGGCGTGAAGGCCAACAGCCGGGGATATTCGCTGCATCGCGTTCGGTCATCTCACCCGCATGGCGATATGGGCCTTGCGGCCAACATGGCAGGCGAGCTGGTCGACGGCTGAGAAGCTTACTCGCTTCGCCGCGGCCCTGAACGCCTTTGGCTCCTGGCAGCCAGTCGTTGATCGTTTGTCCTCCCCTGTCGAAGCGCGCACCCCGACTTCTGTGCAATCGCTACCTCTGTTCCATAAGGAAGAGCGCGATGCCGTCGCGTTTTGATGCAGATTTCTCCGATCCCGGTTTGAATGTCGATGCGTTCATCGATGAGGTGTTCGCGGAACTGAAATCGGGGTTCCTTGAACTGCCAAAGGGCCAGGGCTTCATCGAATATCCGATATTCGAGGCCGGATACCAGGTCCTCAAGAAAGCCACCACCAACTTCACCGCCGTCGACGCGGTCGCAGTTACCAATGCGATCTATGCGACGCCGATCGTCTTCACGGTCCTGCGGACGATCCTCGGTTTCACGCCCTCGGAATGGGCCGACGTGACCACCGAACGGACAGGGGTCGCCGTGGATCAAGGCGCCGCTCGCACGCTGGATCGGAGGATCAGGGTCGCCCCGATGGTCCCCTTGAAAGACAAGGGATCCGTGACTGATCAACGGCTGAAGGCGATGATCGAGGCCGCAATACAGATGCTCGAGGCCGGGGCCGGCAATGTGGACCGCGCGCTCATTCTGCACAGGCTCGACAAGGTCGATACCGCGGGGGGAATGGCAAGCATTAAAGCCGATCGCCGATCTGGGGGTGCCGTATCCAGTGCTTCTCTATGAGCGATTTTTGGGACGCCCGTTTGCCGGGCATCGGGATTCCGTCAGCGAGCTTGTGGGAGACGTCGTCGAAAGCGCCGTGGAAGATGTCTTGAGTAAGGTGAGCGTCAGCTACCGCAAGACGAAGAGGGCGGAGCGTATCACCGGCTTCGATCAGGCCCCGGACTTCATCATACCGGATGAATTCAATCCCGCGGTCATCATCGAGGCAAAGCTGACGGAAGATGATGGTACGGCGCGCGATAAAGTGGCTCGCGTTCAACGGCTGCGTACACTTCGAGATGAAAAGGGATTGACCTACGACGTCGTGGCCTGCATCGCCGGTCGTGGTTTCAAAGTTCGTCGCAATGATATGCGTCGCCTGCTCGTAGCGACCGAGGGAAAAGTGTTCACTCTCGCGTCGATCGAAAATCTCGTTACCCAGACCCGGATCAGGGACTACGTGACGACGCCCATAAGCTAACCAGGCCTTCCCGCCCCGAAAAGAGTCGATCATGGCCGATGAGGCATAGCCAAGAATTCGCGCGCTGCTCGAGATCGAAGACAAGGACTTCATTCACGACGATCTGGCCAATGCCGCCCTTCCATACGGCCGCGACCTGTTCCGGGATTCAGTAAGGTTCCACCAATCCCTCGCGCTCCAGTACCCGGCGGACCTCTTCGAAGGCAGCGTCGATGTTGCCAGTCGGAAACCGTATCTGGCCCAGTCCCTGGATGTTGGAGAACTCCTCACACCCGTCTTCAAGCATGACAACGGCTTTAGTGAAGCCGAGCCGTCCCTGGAACAGGCCGACCTCGTGGATTACGTTCATCCGCGCTTGATGCTTTCCGTCCCTCATTTCATCCTCGGCGGTGAGGATGACAAAAGCGATGGCGGCCGATTCCAGCATTTCCGAAAGGCGTGCGATGTTGGTGACGCCGGCAGCGGGTACTCGATTAAATTCATCGACAGGCAGGTGAAGTCTTCCGTGGATGAAGTCCTTAAGCGACCTCCACAGTAGGCTGCGCCCATGACCGATAAAGACGTTGGTTCCCACCAATGACGTTTTCCGCTTTCGGTATTCTAGACGGGACAGATGCGATCCCGCCTGCCGTGCCAGGTCAGCTATTTTATGTGCGACGATGGCCGGGGCTCCGATCAAGGCGGTCTTGAGGGTTATCCCCTGATGCGGAGCCAGTCGCATGCCCTGCTGAAGCGCACGCCGGTCGCGCGTCATGATCTGCCCGCTCGGAATCATGATCCGAGCACCTTCCTGTTCAGTAAGAATGCGCTCGTCACCGACCTTGCGCTTTATATCCTCAAGATACGCGTCCGGGTTGTCGCGTAGAAATATCGCCAGCATGGAAGCGATCGTCTGTTTCGCATCCTGGACCGCCTGTTCGACCGCACGCGACTGCTTTTGGGTTTCCTGCAGATCAGGATCACCGCTGCGTCGTTCGATCTCAGCGATCACATCCTCGAAACGATACTCGCGCCAATCTCCTGTCGAGCCATCGAGTGGCCATTCTTCGCCAAGCCCTGCCTCCATACTGAAGTGCGCACCTGCCGGCGGACGCGCAAATCCAGCATAGTAGACGGTGGAATGATAGCCGAGATTCGATCCGCTCCAAGCACGACCGATCTCTTCGCATGCTCCCCCGACGCGCTTCAGACTCGCCGTTATCTCGTTTGCCTCCAGCGCAGCTGCCAGCCGATCGAGGCGATCTGAGATGTCGATCAGTTCCTGTCCATCCACAAACATTCTCCTGCTAGCTTAGAAGACATCTCAGCCACCGCCGCTCATGCCTTTGATCCGGACGGCGCCCGAAAGCAAAGAAAGGGCAACCGACCCGCGACGGGTTTTCTTTGCTAATTTCGCAACGGGGTCACCCATCCGACACCCTTCACCTATGACTTGGACATCTTCGACGCGTGGAATGCCTCGCAGTGGCTTCTTGAAATGCAGGTTTTGGCATTGTTCGGTTACCGCGGAAAATACCAGGATCGTCGGTTTCAAATGCGTTCATACGCGGGGAATCTTGCCACCTTCCCTGTCGCTCAAGGCGATTGGTTGTAATGTAAACGTCCAGCTCACGCGGCCGCTCGTCTGATGGCCTACGGTGTCTCGGCGCCAGCCGTCGCCGCCGCATCGATGGCGAGAACGTCGAGGCCGTCAATCTCCTGCATGACCTTTCCTGCGATGCCCTGTAGGTCGCCGTACATGCCAACCGTCGACTCGATCACACCCTGTATCTGAGCCTCCCGTTTCGCCCACAGGCGCATCGTGGCTTTGCGTTCCCGTGCGAGATCGTCCTGCATATCGGAGAACTTCTCAACGATCGCCTCGACCCGGTGACGAAACCGCGGGCCAGTCAGATAGCCGTAGACCTGCTCCATCTTGGTTGCCTGGCCGTCCTGCGCGAGGCGGGAGTTGGCGAGTTCGATGAGCGACTGCCGGAGCATGATTGCGATCGGAATCGCGCATTTGGGATGGGCGAGGTAAACGCCGTCCACCAGATCGAACGTTTCGACGCCTGCGGGCAGCGCCTCGGAGATCATCAACGCAATGTCAGCCTTGGCGGCGCGCTGGTCCGTCCGGAGCTTGCCTAGCCACCCTTGGCTCCAGTTCCTGGTGCGTTTCGATTCCCACAGAATCGCGCCGCAAGGCTGGCCAGCCGGCCCCACCACGCGCTGCAGCACGTCACCACCAAACTCACCCTTGGCCACGGGTTCGATGATATCCATCGGGAAGCGGCTGCCGATCAGCGACTCCAACTCGAGTTCGAGGACCTCACCCTGAAGCTGCTGGGACCCTTGCTCAGCGCGGCGCTTCAGCTCTTCGATCTGACGCTGCATGCCGGCGATCTGCTCCTCCTTCTCTGCCACCTTCAACTTGAGGCCGTCTTCGGCTTCGGTCCTGGCCTTGACGCGAACGGCGTCCAGCCCTTCCTGAATCTTCTTTTCAATGGTCAGCGCCATTTCCCGCTTTTCGTCGTCGAGCGCCCGTTGCTGCTTCAGGAATTCGGCTTGCTGCAGCTGAGCTGCGGCGAGCTTCTCGTCGCGCACCCTCAGCGTCGCCTCCATCTCGCCAAGCTTCCTGTCCTTGTCCTCAAGGTCGGTCGAGACCAGCAGCTTCGCCTTGCGGGCCTCTTCAGCGGCTATCCCGACACGCTCAAGCTTGAGTTTTTCAGAGACCTGGCTGTCGATGTCCTCCCGGGCGGCGTCGATCGCGTCCTGTTTGCGCTGAAGCTCTTCTTCCCTCACCGCCATGACGGCATTGCTCTGCGCAAGACGCCGTTCGTATTCCTCGCGCGTGGCCGCAATCAGCGGCGCCGCGAGCGACTCGTTGAGCTTGATGTCCGTCTTGCAGCTCGGGCAGCTGATTGTCGGCTCGTTGAGGGTCCTGGGCTGCACAGTCATTGGACACTCCCTGGGGAACAAAAGATGTTGCAATGTATACAGGAACGCGGCCAGCTCGAAAAGAACAAAAAAGGAACATACCAGTTATCCCCTGCATAGGTGGTCGCGCCGGCAGGCCAGGCGGATGAGGCCCGCCAAGGCCGTCCATGCAGATAGGTGTGCGTCGTCTCCCGTTGCGATCAGAGCGCCAATGGCCGTAAGGGCATACTCAAAATGCCGTGCTTATGGCGAGCCCATGAAGACTCAACAGGGAGGTGGTGATGAAACGAGCTCGAGGCGTTGGCCAGAAGAAGGACGACCAGTACACGTCATTTGCCGAACTGGCAGCAAACGAAGAGCGGGGTGCCGACTACGATTTCTCGGCTTTGGATCGGGGCTCCGCCGTAGCGATCGTCGCACCGCATGGCGGCTGGATTGAGTACGGCACGTCTCAGCTGGCCACCGCCGTTGCGGGAGATGACTTCTCGCTCTACCTGTTTGAAGGACTCAAGCCGAAACGGCCGCATCGGGAGTTGCACATCGGGTCCGAATATTTTGACGAAAAAAAGTGCGTCCAGCTGGTCACCAAGGCCCAGCTCGCCATCGGCATGCACGGTCGCGCGGACGGCGACGATCCCGAAACGATCTGGCTCGGCGGCCTGGGCAAGGAGTTGCGCGACGCTATCGCGGTGGCCCTGGAGGCAGCGGGCTTCAAGGCCATCACCTCAGGCCATCGCCTGCCTGGCGAGCACAAAAACAACATCTGCAACCGCGGACTCGGCCGGGCAGGCGTGCAGCTTGAGTTGCCAAAAACGCTGCGGGACGCGCTCGTCGCAAATGCCGAGCGCCGCGCGCTGTTTGCCGGGGCGGTCCGCAAGGCCGTTTTGAAACATCTCGGCAAACCTGGAGCGGTTTGAAAATTTGAGGGTCGCGGCCAAACCTCCACCCACCGTGATCAAGCCTTCGGCTTGAACGCCCACACCGGAATCTTGTTCTGCTTGCCGGTACAGCGCTTGTTGAACAAAGCGATCCAGGCCAGTTGGACGTCCAGCAGGCCTGCGACGGTCGAGATGACCAGAGCGTCGTCGATCGCTTCGGCGTCGCCATGAATGAATGCGTTGCGCCGATGCTGAACGGTCTGGAGGTGCTGGGCCACTTCCGGATAGCCAATGTCGGCCAGATCGTCCCAGAACGTCTTGCCCCAGCGGTCGCGGTAGACCCGATCCAGCCTTTGCCCGATATTGGGCGTCCGGCGGAGCACTTTGTCGTCGGGATCATCAGCGAAGGCGGCTTCGAAAAACCGCTCCATCAACACCTCAAAGGCCGTCCAGAACAGGATCACGATAACGAGGCGCTGGGAAACGCGCCCAGACATCCCGTTCGTGGCGGTTAGCGGCCGCTCCCATTCGTTCCGCATCAAGTCGAGCAGCACGAAGACTGTGTAGGGAGCCGCCCCCGGCAAAGTGTACCGTGGGACATCGACGCGGCCGTTCAACTCGGGAAACGCGTCCGGCTGCATCTGACGCTGGCAAACCGGACACGGGCGATGCACGTCTCTGTAGAGGCCGTGACATCCAGGACAATGAACCATCGGGACCAGCCCGTCTTTCCAGGGCGACAGCACAACTTCGGGCGATGTCGTCGTCATCCGCGCCATCTGAGCAGTTTGAGCAACGAGTCCCACAGGCGCCCAACAAAGCCGCGCTTCGGCTCACGTGTCTTGAAGTAAGCTTCCCGCCGCCTCTCTTCCGACCGGCGGCCGGCAGCGATCTGCTCGTCGCTCCAGCGCGGCGCCCAGTCGATCTGACCGTCGGTGATGAGGTAGTGAGACTGGCAAGGCAGCTGCCAGTTGCCGATTGAGGGGCGCATTGTTGCGCGGCCGCCGCGCTCGGACAACGTCCACTCGGCGGGGCCAAGCGGGACCGAGACTTTGCTGCCGCAGCCGCACGCGCAGAGATGAACGGCTACCGCGAACTCCTTCGACACGTAGAGAATGCCCGGCTCGAGCTGTTTCGGCACATACTGGACATGCTGGAGCGTCAGATCCTTCACGTGTCGCGCTCCGACATGATCCTGAGCGTGGTCGTGTCCATGAGCAAATGGTACGCCGAACTATCGTCGACGTAAAAGCCGCGCCGCTGCTTGTACATCATAACGGCAAGGGCGGCATTGATGGCGTTCAGCTCCGCGATCTGGACGTTCTGCCGGTAAGCGTTGTCGGGGTCATCCACCGTTTCGGCTAGGTTCATGGACCGAATCTTTTCGGCATCTTCGACGCTGAAATAGGTTGAGCGTAGTGTGCCTGCCAACGGGCCCTGTTTGCGATTGAGACCCATGCCGACGTCGATGAAGGGTATTCCCATTCCTCTCAAAAGGTCGAAGATAGCGGCGCGGGCGGAGCCCTTGTCCACGCAAACGAAGGCAAACGTCACTCCCTCAAGCTCGGCTGTGGAAGAGGCATCGATATAGACCTGCCGCATGGACAGTCCGTGCCGAAAGTTCGTGTAGCGCTTTTCGGCGACAGAGGCTTTGGACTTCTGCCAGTCGTCGAGATCCAGGGCACCAGGCGAGCGGAACGCGTTGTGCGGGTAAAACAGGTCACCGTCGAAGCCTCGTATCTCTCTGACCCTGGTCTTGACCATGAAATCCAGAACATAGGAACCTGTGCCACCAAGCCCGATGATGGCGATGACCTCGTCCTCGAAGATGCTGGCGAGATCAGCGATCTCGGCGCGGCTGGTCAGGGAGTCATGCACCTTGAACACGGAGTCCGGCACGATCTCGGGATCGACGCGAAAGGTGAGGGGGCTGGCTTGGGGGAACCGCTCTATCGCCGGCCCGGAAATCAGAGCGACATAGTGTTCGATCTTGTCGAAGAAATTCGCAAACCCGGTCGCCGGCTTGTTGGAAAACGACCTCTGGACTACGACATCGTCACGCGACAATGGAATAATCGTTGCACCGCCGGCAAGGTTGGCGACGGGCTGACCTTCGAGGCCGTATGGGGCCGCTCCGGCGAAATAGACCTGGTGGTCATCCTGCACGTAGTGATGCTCGTCGACAGGGACGAGTTTGGCGACGATGGACCCGGTCTGAAGCGCGCCCTCGTGGTCGATGTACGGAACGTCCCGAACCACGAGGTGCAAAGTGTCCACCCTCAGGGCATAGCCCTTTTCAAGCAGGCGGCGGATATCGTCGTTATGACTGGCCAGTTCGATTAACACTGAAGACCATTCCTTCCTTGACCTTCACGCTGCCACCCGGAGCCAGGATGCCTTCCGGCTTGTGGCCGTCGCCGCGGGTGTAAGTCACCGAGTAGGTGATCTCGGGGTGCTGCGGATAATCGGGATAGGCCAGCGTCACCACTTCGGCGTAGGTGATGGTGTCCTTCTTCGGGACTTCGTAGGGGCTGCCGTCAACAATGATGGTAACGGTTTTGTCCTTGCCCTCTTCGTTTTCCTGGGTCTGCACTTTTAGGGTATCCTTTTTGTTGAAGCCGCTAACCGCGCGGCGGGAAGGGATCGTTGCCGTAGGACTTCGTGTCGCGGATCTGCCCGTTGGGGCGATGGATCACCACCTCGCTGTGCTGGTTGATGGCGATGTCCCTTGCCGAGGCGATCGCATCGGCCTGGGTCGGATGAAGCGAGGTGGCGCGGTTGTTGCCGGGCGCCGAGCACCGCCCACTGACCGTCGCGAGGTACGACATGCTGATTTTTGCCCATGAAAGTCTCCGTTAAGGTTCGTTTGATACAGATGCGTACAACTATATCTTACGACGAGGCTTGCGTCAAGCCTGGTGTTATGATGGTGTAACACCTGATCAGACGGTGTGCCGCGAAAGCGAGCGCGCCGCTGCTGACTCTGGAGAAAGACTGGATGGTGGAACTGGCGGTAAAACTGAAACAACTGCGCGTTCGCAGCGGAAAATCCTTGCAGGATGTCGCCGACGCGGTCGGTGCCTCGAAGGCCCATATCTGGGACCTTGAGCGCGGTGCGAGCAAGAACCCGTCACTAGCGCTGCTCAAAAGCCTTGCCGACTACTACAAGACCGGCATTGCCGAGTTGGTCGGCGAGAACCCATCGGCGGACGAGGAAGAGCAGAAACTGGTGGCGCTCTATCGCAATCTCGGTGAACTTGATCCCGACGACCTCGAAACAATAGCCCTGCTTGCGGAACGTCTGAAGGCGAGCAGGCCCAAGACATGAACATAAGCCGCATCGACCTGGCCGATGCGGCCAGTCCTGAACGCCTCGTCATCGAAATCTTCAAGCATGAGCCGGAGCTGGCGATTCCGGTGCCGATCGAGGAACTCTGCGTCAGGCTCGACATCCTGGAGATCGTGCCGCTGACGACGGCCGGCTATGAGGGTGGCCTTCTCACGACGGCCGACAAATTCAATGGCACGATCCTCTACAACGCGGCGAGCCCGCGCCAGAGGCGCCGCTTCACTATCGCGCACGAACTTGGGCACTTCTTGATGCCGTCCCATCTGCCATCAGCGGATGGGCGCTTCCTTTGCAGACTCAAGGACATGATGGCCCTCAAGGGCGGAGAGGCTGACCGACGCTTGCGGATGGAGGTGGAGGCCAATCGCTTTGCGTCACAGCTCCTGATGCCACCAGCTCGGTTGCGCGTTGACGTCGCCATCGGCAAGGACCCGGACATCCGGCAGCTCTCCAGCATTGCGACGAAGTACGACGTCAGCAAGGAGGCCGCTGGAAGGGCCTATGTGCGCTTCCGCGAGGAACCTGTCGCCTTGGTGGTAACGCAGAACGGCAAAATCCTGCGCGATTATCGGGATCCGCTGAAATTTCCCAACCTCACCGCACCACGAGGGACCCTTGTTCCGGATCATTCACTGCTGCGGCGCCGCAAGCACGAATTGGGCGTAGCGAGCGACATCGACGAAACCGACGCCGGCGTTTGGACGCATGTTGAAAGAGGCCGCAAGCCAGCCCCGCTCTATGAACAGGTGCTGCTGCAGCGGGATGGCTTTGCGCTCGTCATGTTGTCGAGGGACGCCGAAGCCGGCCGGGACGATGAAGAAGATGAAGAAGCCGAGTTGACTGCAGCGCAACGGCTTAAACGCCGCCTGTCAACTGACAGGTAGGCTGAAAGCCGCCTCCGCCCTAAGCGACACTCTACCTGCAGGCATCTGGGCTCAAGCCTGATAGTTGAGCTAGCTATTTGTTGCGTCAGAAGCGGCATCGACGTTCGCCCTTTGTACTTCGAAAGTCGCATAAATGGCAGACTGGAATGTGAGGGGTTTCACACCTTTCTCATTTCATACTTGCGTGATAGGTGCCGAACCTTGTTAGCAGATTTTGCCAACGCCTCGGCCGAAATCGTTCCGGACCGAGTTGCTGTTTCGATTGCATCGGCGATCTCGTCCAGTTGCGTGCCGATGTCGGCGAGAAGTAGGAAATCGCAACCAGCGTTAAGCGCATCAATTGCGACCGCGGCAACGCTATCGCCACGCATGGTGGCCATGGAATCTAAGTCATCGGCCATCACGACACCATCGAAGCCGAGGGTCTCCTTCAGCATCCGGACCACCGCCTTGGATCGGAGTGCAGCCTTTGCTTGATCGTAGGCCGTCACGATGGCAGGTCCGACCATAATCAGTTCCACCTCGGCAGCGATGGCAGCACGAAAGGGTGCCAGACCCGCCTCGACGTCGGAGAGGGCAAGGGGATTGATTGCAGTAGCATCGACTGCCGGATCGCCAGTTGTCGTGCTGTAGCCTGGAAAGTGCTTGCCCGTCGCTGCGACACGCCCGCTTTGAACGCCGCGGATGTAGGCTGCAGAAAGGCGCGCGATCAGTAGAGGGTCCTTCGACCATGTGCGCCTTTCCAGCCATTTGTTGGAACCGGTCAATACGTCAAGGATAGGAGACAGGAAAACATTGATCCCCATGCCGGCGGCCTGAGTCGCGATAAACATTGAAAGTTCGGAAATCTGTTCTTCCGACGCAAAGGGCAGCTCGCTTGGTGCAGGAAACTGCGGAACCAAATCATGCAGTCGGCAAATCCCCCCCATCTCCTGATCCACTGCCGCAAGTAGCATGCCCGACCTGCCCCGGGCGTCGTCGGTTATCCTCAGGAAGGACTCCGCCGTTTCTGACCCACGTCTGGTATCACTCATTTCGCGGGCTAGATATTCTTCCCGGCTTTCTCCCAGCAGAATGGAGATTCCTCCCCGATCGAGAAAGCGCTTTGCCGGATCACTGAGCATCATTCCATCGAAGGCAGGAAGAATAACCGCGTGAGCATCCTCAGCAGGCGTGAAGCTCATAATTCAGTCCCTCTCGAGTAGATTCTTGAAGACTCACCTCGACGATATAAGCGCGGGCCGAGGCAAGTCTCCTAAAGGCCCTTCCGCCTTTCTGATGACGGCGAGTACCCGCGTCTACGGTCCGTCCGTACCGTCTGGTTGGAAAAGTGAAGCCTGTAGCGCAGCAATGTCCGCTCATCACCCAACCCGGAAGAAGTGTGTTGACCCGGATATTGAAAGGACCGAGTTCTCGAGCTAGCCCCGTTGTCAGACCGTGCGCGCCAGCCTTGGCCGTCATGTATGTGGGGATGATCGACGCTGTACGCGCGCTCAACGATCCAAAGTTGATGATCGACCCGCCTCCGAGACGCTTCATCTGCGGGATGACGGCCTGTGTAGCGAAGAACATTGGCCGCAGGTTGATCGCCATCCTGTTGTCCCGTGTGTCGTTGGCGACATAGTTGATCAGAACTGAAACGTCACCGAGATCTCGCCCGACACGCTCTATCGTCATCTGGAGAGCGGCGATATTGCGGATGTCACATTCGATGAACACCGGTGGATATACGTGCTCGCTCAGCGACGTCACAAGCGCCTCAGACAAGGATTTCTCGATATCGACGAAGGCCACCCTTGCACCTTGCCAGGAAAATCCTTGGATCATCGCTGCGCCGATGCCAGAGCAGCCTCCGGTGATAAAGATGACCTTGCCCTTAAGCGAAGGGTAACAGGCTGAGTTCCGTCGAGAGTGTTTTTGCTGCATGAAAATCCGCGTCCACTTTCTGGATGATGGAGAAGCGAGGGCAGCGCCAGGCGTTCACACCGTCACTGTGATACCACCGTCCACGTAGAGCGTGTGGCCGTTGACGAATGAAGACGCGTCGCTGGCGAAAAACACTGCAGCCCCGATGAGTTCTTCAACATTGCCCCACCGACCGGCCGGTGTGCGCCGCTCGAGCCACGTGGAGAATTCGGGGTCTCGAACGAGAGCCTCGTTGAGCGGCGTCTTGAAATAGCCTGGCGCGATGGCATTGACTTGCAAACCATGCTTTGCCCAATCCGCACACATGCCTCTGGTCAGGTTTCTGACAGCCCCTTTTGTCGCCGTGTAGGGCGCGATGCCCGGACGGGCCAATTCGCTCTGAACAGAGCCGATGTTGATGATCTTTCCGCGCCCGCGGCCTATCATGCCTTTGGCCACGGCTTTGCTCACATAGAAAATGCTGGAGAGATTGGTTCGAAGGAGATCGTCCCATTTGTCTTCCGGGAAATTCTCCAATGCTGATCGGTGCTGGATGCCGGCATTGTTGATGAGAATGTCGATCGAGCCGATCGAGGTCTCAATCCGCTCGACCCCCTGACGCGCAGACAGGGCATCCGTGACGTCGAAGGCCTCCACCTCCACCGACAGACCGTCCTTGAGCAGATCCGTGGCGGCGTCCTTCAACAGCTGTTCACGGCGGCCGTTCAGGACAACACGGGCACCGCACTCCGCCAGGCCACGGGCAAGCGCCAGGCCAATGCCCTGACCCGAGCCCGTAACCAGGGCAATCTTACCATCGAGGTCGAAAAGCCGTCGCATCTGCATTTCGCCTTCGATCAAGAAGCGTAAGACACTGGCGTCGCATGCCAGCCGTCCTGCCGCTTGTCCCAAAAGGCTGTTCTCAGCCGCGCGGAAATCGGACCCGGCCGGTCGTTCCCCAGGATCCTTTTTCCCAGGCGGCTCACCGGCATGATGCCGCCGGCGGTTGTCGAGAAAAAGATTTCGTCGGCAGCTTCGAATTCGCCACGCGAGATATCCCGGACCTCACAGCGAATTCCAAATTCGTCGCAGAGTTCCAGGACTGTTCTTCGAGTGATGCCTTCGAGCGCACCGTGTTTCGGCGTGATGACCTTGCCATCGATGACGGCGAAGACATTGAAGCCCGGTCCTTCCGTCACGTTTCCATCGCGATCCAGTAAAATGCAGGTCTCGGCGCCTTGATCGTGCGCCTCGAAATTCCCGCGTGTCAGGTCGCCCCAGTGGAAATTCTTGATCGTCGGGTCGACTGATTCCGGCGCAATCCGTTGGGGCGACGCGATCATTGCGTGCACGCCGCGTTCCTGCTGCTCTGGGGTGAACACCCACACCCAAGGCATGACATGGCAAATCAAATAGCTGCGGCCGTTTATGGGATGAAGCGGCACGCCGCGCGGCGGGCGGGAGCGGACACAGTCCATCGCCACATAGGCCTCGCGCAAGCCGGTGCGCCGCACCAGTTCGGCGAGAATATTCTTGATCTCTTCGTCGCTTTCCTTCGGGTTCATCCGCAACTTCGTCATCGAGGTGCGAAAGCGTTTGACATGGTCGTCAAGCCGGAAGAATGCGCCGTAGTAGACGCCCGCGACATCATAGGTAACGTCGGACCGGCGGTAACCCCACTCGGTGATGCCGAGCTTGGCATCCTTGAGAGGCATGAATTCACCATCAATGTAGGCCGCGCCAGCGGACCAATCGACGTCTGTCATCGTAGTTCTCCTTGATCTGAATCGTGCCCGCTGTCGGGCAGCCTGACAAAAAAATCCGGGCTAAACGGCCACCGCCAGTTCGCTCCGGCCGGCGCGCAGGATGCGTGTTTGGACGATGTCCAATTCAAGATTGTCGTCTTCGGGAGACCCCTTGACGGCTACTCCGTAGATGTCTCGTGCGCGCTGCACGCTGATCCACCCTTCGGCGAGATCGTGTAGCACCCGCGCCGCATCGCGTTCCCGGGGCGAGCCATATCCACCGCCGCCTGCGGAGTGAGAGACCATGTGCTCACCCGGCTGCAGAGTGACCCCGTAGCAGGGGGGAAGATCGACGACCGAACCATCAGCCTTGCGCATTGCCGCCCTGGACACACCGCCGGCGCCACCGCCGCGGGCGCCTGCGGCAGGCGTGATGGTACCATCGGCGGTGTAGAGGACGGTCAGGGAGTTTCCGCCCCACGGGCCGTACTCGCTATAGACCGACGGCGCGCCGCGAAACGTGCCTGCCCCCTCGGTGTCGCCGAGGATATGGCGATCCTGGATGATGATTGGATGATGGAGCTCGTCGACTTCAACGCTGTCGATATGGCACATCCCCGCATTGCCGGCATGGATCATGGTGAGGAAGCCGTCGGTGACCGGCGTGCCGGCGCCACCACTGATGCCGATATGGACCTGATTGATGAAGGGCTCGTCATTGTTGTAGGGATCGCGCCCGGAGATGACGCCCATTCCTGGCGGTTGGATCGGGCCGGTCGCGGCTTGCCCGAAGCCAGCCGAAAGCTCGGCGATCGCCCGCTGCACCGGATTGGTGACGTGGTCGGCGAGATTGGTGGTCGCCACCGAGCACGAGGCCGGATGCCTCGGTATGCCGACACAACAATTTTCGCGAACCCGAATCTCAATGCGTCGAAAGCTGCCCGCATTGGCGGTAACATGATGATCGAGTATGCCGTTGAAAATCCCGATCATCGCCGCGCTCTTGGCGGTTGCCTCCGTGAGATTGAGGCCGCAGGGCTGGCAATCGGGATTGTCGCGCAGATCGACGATGATGCTGGCCTGGGCCGTATCGACTTCAACGTCCACCTTGACGGGAATGCCGTGCGGGATGCCGGGGAAGGGGTCGTGAGCGGACTCCAGGACGACACGTCCCGAAGACAACCTCCTGATTGCCTCGATCATCTTTTGTTCGGAATAGTCGAACCAGCGGGCTGCGTAGCCCTCAAGCATGTGCCAGCCGATCTCGCGGCCAAGGTTGAGCAGTTCGCGCTCGCCGATGCGGACGGATCCAAGGCTCGCAAGGAAATCACCCCACCATTGGTCCGGGACCCGGATACGGGCCTGGCACATGCGCACGATGTCGTGGTTGGTCTCGTAGTCTTCCTGAATCTTCGTCGCCGAAAAGATCAGCGCGCCCTCTTCGTACAAATCCTTGACGTCAGCGAGATAGCTGGACGGACGGGAATTGCCGCAGTCCGCCTGATGTGCCTTGGCCAGGACGAAGAAGCGCAGGATGCCCTCATCGTCGATGACCGGGACGATCATGCAGTGGTCGGCCGCGTGCGAGTTTCCCTCATACGGGCTGTTGTGGAGGAAGCAGTCGCCGCGCTTGAGCACCGGATGGTGCTTGAGCACCGCCTGGCACATCAAATCAGGGCCGATGAGCGTGTGGTTCGGCAAGCTCTCCGCCGCCGCCAGCAGCTTGCAGTCGGCGGTCAGAACGACACACGAGAAATCATGGGCCGTGTTGAGGATCCCGGAGCGGGCGGTTCGGAAAAGAGTGTTCTGCATCTTGCGGGCGATGGTTTCCATGCGGCTGGAAATCATCGCCATCTGAACGCCGTCCGGCGCCTTCTTCAAAATTTGCTCAGACATGGGAAAGCGCCTCCTTAGAATGTCACACGCAGGCCACCGCTGGCCGTGCGTTCTGCGACTGTGCCCGGATCGACCACGACGGTCGTGAACGATGATTCGATGATGGCGGGGCCGGCAACTGGTTCGCCCGGCTGCATGGCTTCGTAGCGATGAACCGAGACGTCGCTCCAGCCGAGTTCGGAGAAGTAGACCGGTCGCCTTGCGCGACCACCGGCAAAATCGCCTTCGGGGGGGATCGTGCCGGCGGCCCGATCGGTCAGTCTGCATCTGACCTTGGCGCGCCATGTCACGAATTCGACATTGGAATTGCGATCGCTGATCTCGAAAATACGCTGGTGGGTGTCATGGAAGGCATCCGAGACCTGCTTCAAATCGCCGTCGCTCTTCACCTGATCAAGCGGGAGAGGAACGTCGATTTCCCAGATCTGATGCGGATACCGCGCCTCTACGGAATACTCGATGTGGTAGTCGAGAGCCCCGGCGCCGGGCCCTTCCGCGAACTCAAGGCATCGCTTCCTCAGCTCTGCCAGAACCTCGTTGATCTTGTCGCCCGCAAATCTGTCGCTGGTCGTAAATTGCAGTTGCGCATAGTCCGACGAAAGCTCCGACATCAAGGCCCCGGCCGCGCTCATGACCGCACCTGCTTCGGGGATGAGGACACCAGCGCATTGAAGGCGCCTGGCAACTGCGACCGCATTAAGTCCGGCGGCACCGCCGCCGCCGATCATGACGGCCGAGGTGGGATCGATACCCTGATTGACCGTGATCTCCTCGATCGCTCCGACCATCTTTTCGGTTGAAAGCCTCAACACAGCGGCAGCGGCTTCCTCAACCTTGATGCCGAGCGGTTCGGCGACTTTCAGACGCAATTGCCGGGTCGCGCCCTCCCGGTCGAGGACCATGGCGCCGCCCAGGAAGAAGTCCGGGTCGATATAGCCCAGGATCAAGGCGCAGTCCGTGACGGTGGGCTCGGTTCCTCTGCGGCCGTAAGCGACCGGCCCCGGCGTCGAGCCCGCGCTCTGCGGACCGACCTGCAGAATTCCGCCATTGTCGACCCATGCGATCGAGCCACCTCCGGCGCCGATGCTCTTGATATCGACAGATGGAAAGCCGGTCATATGGCCGCGCGTGCGCTGGCCAATCCATGTTTCGCGGCTCCAGGGGATGCGCCCGTCACGCACCAGGCTGACGTCAAAGGTGGTTCCACCCGTGTCCGCGACAATCGCGATGGCGTTGCCAAAATCGCGCTCTGCGTAGTAGCGGCCGGCGACGGGCGCCATCGCCGGTCCAGAATTGATCGAGTGGATTGGAGCGCGTGCAACTGCCGAGGCATCCATGATGCCGCCACTTGAGGTAACCATCAGTGTCCGGCCGTTGAAACCGGCGTCCTGCAGCCGGTTGGTCAAGCCATCGAGATACTTGAACATCAGCGGCTTCAGCGATGCATCGATGACGGTCGCGGAAGCTCGGCGATATTCGCGCAGGGTTGGATTGAGCTGATGCGAGAGCGTGTATGGAACGTCAGGCAGATGCTCCTTCAGCAGGTCTCCGATACGTCGCTCGTGAGCCGAGTTGACGACAGACCACAGAAGGCAAACGCCAACCGCTTCAATTTTCAGAGCCTCCAGTTTTTTGATTGTCGTGATGAAGTCGGCTTCGTTCAAATCCTCGACGATGTTGCCGCGCGCATCGACGCGCTCATTGACTTCGAACGTATATCGCCGAGGCACATAGGGCTCAGGGTAGGCGACCGTGAAGTTGAACGGTTCAATACGCCCGCCCTCGCGCACGACCAGGATATCGCGATGACCTTTGGTCGTGATGAAGGCTGTTTTCGCCGTCTTGCCAGTGATGATCGCATTGATGGCCCGGGTGGTGCCGTGCACGAACATGGCGCCGCGGCTGAGGAAATCCCCGAGGCCTAGTCGATAGTGCCTAGCTGCGAGATCCAAGGCATCGAGCACGCCGCGCACCGGGTCGTCAGGTGTCGTCGACGCTTTGAACAGCCTGATCTCGTTGCCATCTTCAACGACGAGGTCGGTGAAAGTACCACCGGTGTCGCACGCCATCCTGATATGATTTGCGCTGGGTTTGATCTCGGTGGCGTGGGTATCCATAAGGCAAGCCTCTTTCGTGCCGGCGCGGATGCATCCGGCCGGATATTCTGGGGTTGTTGGAAGAAGGGCGCTGTTTGGGACTGCTATTCCAAGTGTCGTTTGCCGACACGCGTGGCAGCATCTTCCTGTGGCGGCGCACATGTGTCTCGAATGACGAGTTCGGGCAGGAAGACCGTGTCGGAGCCGGCGTTGGCCGGCGCCGCATTCGGTTTGAGAACACGCTCGACGGCTGCGCTGGCCATCGCCTCGATAGGCTGACGTATGGTCGTCAGTGCGGGAAATGAGAGCTGGCTGATCCAGGCATCGTCCACGCCAATAATCGACATGTCCTTTGGGACGGCAATGCCGGCGGAACGGAAAGTCGCAAGCAACCCAAGCGCGATCATGTCATTGAACGCGATAATGGCTGTGGGCCTGGGCGACAGCGCCGCCACATCGGAAGCGGCATCGCGACCGACCTCGACCATCTGGGCGTCTGCGACATCAAGTGCGCTCTGGTGACGCTCGAGCACCACTGCCTGGCTGTCATCGAGCTCGTGATCTCTCATCGCTTTCTTGAAGCCGGACAACCTCATCACCCGGCTGTGGGTGATGAGGGGATCCGTGACATACGCAATCCGCCGATGACCGAGAGCAAACAGATGTTCCACGGCAATCCCGATTGCAGCCTCGTGATCGAGATTGACCGTATCGAGCCGAGCAAGCTTCAAATCGAGCCTGTTGGCGTCCACGGCCACGATCGAGAGGTCGCTCCAGGCCGAGTAATAACCCCGCCTGGTGTTCAGGGGCGCGATCGTGATGAGGTCCGCAACGCCTACGGCGGCCAGATTGTCGAGAAACTCCTTCTCGAGCTTCGGATCGCGCATGGTGTTGCACAGGTGAACCCGGTAACCCGCCTTCACTGCGGCCTGCTCGATCGAGAACACCATCTGCCCGTTGAAGGGATTAACGATGCTCGGCACGACAAGGGCGATTACACGGGCCTTACCGGTCTTTAATTGGCGCGCTGCCTGGTTCGGTCGGAAATCAAGCTCAGCAATTGCCGTCGCAATGCGCGTCCTGGTCTCCGTCCCGAGCCGGTGGAATCGATTGTTCATGTAGTTCGAGACGCTGCTCACGGATACGCTCGCCGCTTTCGCGACGTCCTGAATGGTGGCGCGGTCCGCGGCATCTGTGGGCGATCCACTTTTCGGCGGCATGTCGTTCAAATCTCCCAAGGTCCCAGAGACCCTCATTCTACAACTCCCGCAGGAGAACAAAATTTCGATGGTCGCGAGTCCAACTCCGCCGTTGTGCGGTCGAGCAAGTTGGTAAAACGGTACACTAAAAATTCTCCCTGTCAATCGATCGCCGATCTGGCGATGTCGCCTATCATGTCGTCGACATCCCGGGTTTTGGCGAGACAGCTCGACTCTGATGAAGGCAAACACGTCAAAAGGGGAGTTGACAGGTGAAAAAAAGCAGGTGTATCGTTTTACCAGCTGTAGCAAGCCGAAGAGCTTCGCAGCAGGCTTAACGGCGCTGAACACGTCTCGCTTGGGGCAACGCCACGCCTGAAACTTGCACGATCGTTTTCTTGTGATGCTGCCGCTAGTCCGACGGGTACCGGGGCGAAGTCGGCAATACAAAGCTTTCCATCACCAAAAAACCGACGGAGACGGAACATGAAAAAGTTTTTGCTGGCCGCCGCATGTCTAACGTTGCTCGGCGTCCCTGCTCAGGCCGAAACAATCGGCTTCAGCATGCAGCGGTTCGACGACAATTTTCTCGCGATTCTTCGCAGTGGCCTGGAGGCGCACGCCAAAGACCTTGGGAACGTGACGTTGCTGATCGAGGATGCGCAGGGCGATATCGCCCGGCAGCAAAGCCAGATCGAAAACTTCATTGCCGCCAAGGTCGACGGCATGATCGTGATCCCGGTAGAGGCCGATGCCGGCGTCGCAATGTCCAAGACCGCCGACAAGGCCGGAATTCCCCTGGTCTTCGCCAACAATCAGCCTTCCAACGTCGATCAGCTGCCGGAGAAGCAGGCTTTCGTCGGCTCTGACCAGATCCAGGCAGGCAGCCTGGAGGCGAAAGAGGTGTGTCGCCTGCTGGGCGGCAAGGGCAAAGCCGTCATTCTGATGGGCGAACTCGGAACCCTGGTTGCGCGTGGCCGCACCGAGGCGGTGCACGAGGTCTTCAAGTCCGATGACTGCAAGGGCATCGAGATCGTCGAAGAGCAGACGGCCACCTGGTCACGCACGCAGGCGCTCGACCTGACCACAAACTGGCTGTCGGCGGGTCTCAACTTCAATGCCGTCATCGCAAACAACGACGAGATGGCGCTGGGTGCGCTTCAGGCCATCAAGGCAAGTGGCGAATCAACCGGCGACTACGTCGTTGCCGGCATCGATGCAACGCAGGACGCCTTGACAGCCATGAAGTCAGGCGACCTCAAGGTGACCGTTTTCCAGGACGCGATCAGCCAGGGAAAAGGCGCGCTCGACACGGTTCTGAAGCTGGCCCGAGGCGAGAAGACCGACAAGAAGGTCTTCACCACGCTCGAACTCGTCACCAAGGACAATATGGACAAGTACCTGAAAAGGAACTGACCGCCAGCATCGCGCGCCGGTCATTGATCGGCGCGCGGACTGTTCCGTTCGATCTGGATTTGGGACGACTTCGATGCAGACCACAGTCGCCGCTACGCCAATCCCACCTGGTCTTGAGGACAAGCGTCAGCCCTGCCTGCTGAGCGTGACCGGAATCAGCAAGTCGTTTCCGGGCGTGGTGGCTCTCGACGACGTGAGCTTTCAACTCAGGCGGGGTACCGTCCATGCGCTGATGGGCGAGAACGGCGCCGGCAAATCCACGCTGATGAAAATCCTGGCGGGGATATACCAACCCGATGCAGGAGAAATCTTCCTCGACGGCATTTCCGCCCAGTTCAAGACCCCGCTCGACGCGCTGACACAGGGTGTCGGGATGATCCATCAGGAATTGAACCTGATGCCCTCGATGACGGTCGCGGAGAACATCTGGATCGGCCGAGAGCCACGCAATCGATTTGGGATCGTCGATCATCGGCGCATGAATCGCCTATCGCGCGATCTTCTCGCGGAGCTGAAGATCAGCCTGGATCCGGAGGCGGAAGTTCGCCATCTGTCGATTGCCAGCAGGCAGATGGTGGAAATCGCCAAGGCGGTTTCCTATCGCTCGCGTGTCCTGATCATGGATGAGCCCACCTCGGCACTGACAGAGCGCGAGTCGGCCCATCTCTTCGAGATAATCGGGGATTTGAGAAAGCAGGGCATCGGCATCGTCTACATCTCGCACAAGATGCACGAGATCTTCGAAATATCGGACGAGATCTCCGTTTTTCGTGACGGCAAATATATCGGCACCCATGCGGCAGCAGCCACCAGCCGGGACGAGATCATCCACATGATGGTCGGCAGAGACATCTCGACGCTGTTTCCGAAAGAGAACGTGCCGACCGATGATGTCTTGCTTTCGGTTCGGGACCTGACTTTGCGCGGCGTCTTCTCGGGCGTCTCTTTCGATCTGCGGGCGGGCGAGATATTGGGCCTCGCCGGTCTGATTGGGTCGGGGCGGTCCAATGTTGCCGAAACCATCTTCGGGGTGACACCCGCCACCAGCGGCGAGATACGGATAAGGGGGCAACGCGTCGATCTGAGATCGCCACGCGATGCGATCGCCAACGGAATGGCCTTCCTGACAGAAGACAGAAAACAAAGCGGCTGTTTTCTCGTCCTGGACATTCTCGAGAACATGCAGATTGCCGCTCTTCAAAGCCAATTCGTCAATGCCGGTTTCGTGCACGGCAAGGCAATTGCCGCGGCATGCCGCGAGATGAGCAGGACGTTGCGCGTCAAAAGCTCAGGTATCCACACCACGGTCGAAAATCTCTCCGGCGGCAACCAGCAGAAGGTGCTGATCGGACGCTGGCTTTTGACCAGACCGGGCATCCTCATCCTCGACGAGCCGACACGCGGCATCGACGTTGCCGCCAAGGCCGAGATCCACGCCCTGGTCTCAGCGCTCGCCAGCGCGGGCGCCGGCGTCATTCTGATTTCCTCGGAGATGCCGGAGATCCTCGGAATGAGTGACCGCATCATGGTGATGCATGAAGGCAAGATCACCGGCGTTCTGGACCGCGATGAGGCGACGCAGGTCAAAATAATGGAACTCGCTTCGAAGTAGGCGAGGAAAGAGGAACTGTACGATGGGAAAAGACACAACAGCCGCCGCCATGCCTGAGTACCGTGGCGGCCTTGGCGGTTGGCGAAAACCTCAGGAGCTCAATATCTTCCTGGTCCTGGTGGGGATCGTTGTCCTCTGCGAGGTGTGCGGCTGGCTGTTGATCGGGCAGAGTTTCGTCTGGAATCCGCAGCGCCTCACGATCACCATCCTCCAGGTGTCCGTGGTCGGGATTATCGCAATCGGTGTGACGCAGGTCATCATCACCGGCGGCATCGACCTTTCTTCGGGGTCCGTCGTGGCGGCAAGTGCGATGCTGGCGGCTGGGTTTGCCCAATCCGCGGAATGGTCGAAAGCGCTTTATCCTTCGTTGACCGATCTGCCGGCCATCGTCCCGATCGGGGTTGGTGTCCTGGTCGGTTTGATTGCAGGGATAACCAACGGTGTTTTTGTCGCCTATGCCCGGATCCCGCCGTTCATCGCAACGCTCGGCATGATGGTTTCAGCTCGGGGCATTTCGAAATGGTATACAAAAGGCCAGCCCATTTCGGGGCTGACCGATCAATTCACCGCCATTGGCTCGGCTGCATGGCCGGTGTTCGTCTTCATAGTCGTCGCCATAATCTTCCATGTTGCGCTTCGCTACACCCGCTACGGCAAGTACACCTATGCCATCGGCGCGAACGTCCAGGCAGCGCGGGTCTCCGGCATAGATGTCGAAAGGCATCTGGTTAAGGTCTACGCGATCGCCGGAATGCTTGCCGGTCTCGCCGGCATCGTCACCGCGGCGCGCGCGCAGACGGCTCAGTCCGGCATGGGATACATGTATGAGCTCGATGCGATTGCCGCAGCCGTGATCGGCGGAACGTCGCTTGCCGGCGGGGTGGGCCGGATAGGGGGCACCGTAATCGGCGTGGTGATCCTGGGCGTGATGTCGTCAGGCTTCACGTTTCTGCGGGTCGACGCCTACTACCAGGAAATCGTCAAGGGCCTGATCATCGTCACGGCCGTGACCATTGATGTCTACCGGAATCGGCAGAAACGCTCCTAGATCGAGCCCGCTCGCGGGCGCCTACTCCAAAACAATAAAAGCCGCCAGATAAAAATGACAAAGGCAGGAATGTTTCCGCAAGCGCAAGAAGACTTCAGGTCAATTCTGAAAATTCCATCGATGGAGATCGAAAATGCAAATAAGAGCACTGCACAGCTTGACATTGCAGCATTTTGACTTCGGCGCACTCGCCGAATGCGTATCTCAAAGGTGGCGATATCTGGCCAGGGTTCACGACTTTGCTCGTCGCCTTGTTGACAAACATGGGGCGGGCCGTGCGTCGGATCTTACAAAAGGGGCCGCCGCCAGAGCGTCGGGGAGGCGCGGGGCGATCCTGCGGGCCATTGCCGAGTCAGTGAACGATCTGACGCGGTTGGACATTTTCTACCATTGACTGGACGGTTCGAGCTTACGGCAAAAACCGCCCACAGTCGCTCACCACGCAACGATCAACTCAGCCGATCGGGTGCAGTTCTATGGCCAACCAAACCGCATCGGTGTCGGCGAAATAGCGATGCCATGGATATTTCCACTGGTTCGTTCCGCTGACCCGGCAAAACGCCTCATGGGTAAAGCCCGGCGCCATGAGGACATCTTGATAAAGCGTCGCCTGGTCGTTCTCCCGGAATTTCTGCATGCGGCCGGTTCCGAATATCTGCGTGTGGATCTCCAGGAAGGGATGGTTTGTCGTGAATGAAGCAGTCGGTTTCAGCAGGTGACCACCAGGGGTTCAGTTTGAGCACGAAGCGCTGCATTTGCCGTTCCACGGCGACCTCGCCTGTAAAGAACAGCGGGTCGAGCTCGACTTCGCCGATCGTGTCCTGCGGCGAGATGAAGAGCGGGGTCTGGAGCGGGAAAGACCGGATGCGGTTGCCGAGCCATTCCCAGCCGCGGAACATGACGCCGCCCAGGTCGACTGTCTTGCAAACTTTCAGGACAGCGATCCGGCCGCTCTGTTCGATCGTCGCTTTCGACAGCATAGCCGAGCGCCACGGCGCAATTGAAGTCTTGATCGCATCGTCGATGATCAGCCGGTCGCTCGACAGGTTGACGACGATGCTGCTTTCGACGTGCAGGCCGGCGCCATTTTCGAAGAAATCGGCGGCGACGAAATCGTCCGCGAAATTCAGAGATCGATGCTGCAGCAGGCCGGTGCCCCGATGAACACTCATATCGTTCCTCCACCCATCGCGACCGTAGGGCGATGCCGTCCTGCGACCGCTGTCGCCATGTCACATCGACTGACGATCAAAAGGACAGAAAGGGCGGGCTTCAGCAATTTCGCAGACGCCCTTCGATCAGCGCGATCTGACGCAATGCCTGCGTCACTGGCTGGCATTGCCTTGTCAGCGGCAATGGTCGAGCCGTCGATCCAACAGCGGGCAGAGGGTCTGGCGCCGAAATTTCAACGGCCGATTTGGTTTCGCTTCGCAAGCCCGGCGCCATCGCAGAACGGGCGGCAGCATAAGCTGACAGCATTTTACGCACTGGCAGCTTCAGCTTGCGTCACATTAGACATCATTGAGAAATTGCGAGTTGGCTGTCGGCGAAGTCATATCGCAGGACAATCAGCCGATCCGGACCGACCTCCCAGAGGAGTGGTCGTGCATACCGGAGGCAAGCCAGAAAAGAGCGGGGCAAATGCATGCCGGCGCACGAAGACGTGCGACGGCCGACCGCTGACGAGGGGAGTTCTGCAGACATGAAGCTTACTGGCGGCCAGGTCATCGCGACCGCATTGAAGAAGTACGGCATCAAATACGTGGCAGCCATCCCGGGGCATGGATGCTGGGCGATGCTCGATGCCTTCCTGCAGAAGGGCAGCGAAATCCCGGTCATCCAGGTGATGCATGAGCAATGCGCCGTCCACATGGCCGATGGATACTGGCGCGCCTCGGGCAAGCCGATGGCGGCGATGACTTCGATTGGACCCGGTGCCGCTAACACCATCATCGGCCTGGCGACAGCCTACGCCGACTCGACGGCGGTGCCGCTCTTCACCGGCGGGCCGGCGACGCATATGCGCGGCCACGGGGTCATGCAGGAGCTCGATCGCCACCGCACCAATTTCTTCCCGCAGATCGCCAGCGGCGCCGTCAAACGATCTTTCGAAGCTGGTCGCGTCGATGAATTGCCCTTCATCATGCATCGCGCCTTCAACGCCATGCTCAGCGGTCGTCCGGGTCCGGTGCATGTCGAAGTGCCGATGGATATCCAGTCGCAGGCAGCCGAGGTGGACATCCACGACCTAGATCTCAGGATGGCGATGGGCCGCGCCCGACCTGACCAGCGGGCAGTCGAGGCTGCCGCTGCGGCGTTGCTTGCGGCAGAGCGTCCGGTGATCGTGGTTGGCGGCGGTGCCATCACGGCGGAAGCAGCACCGGAAGTGAGGAAGTTGGCCGAAAAGACCGGCGCCGTGGTTGTCACGACCTGGAACGGCAAGAGTGCCTTCCCGGAAGATCATGTGCTTTTCGCAGGAGCGGTAGGCCAGACGGGAACTTCGGCCGGCAACAATATCGCTGCCGGGGCGGACCTCGTTGTTTCCGTCGGCTGCCGCTTCACCGATTGGTCCGCGTCCAGCTGGCGCAAAGGCGTCAGTTTCTCGATCCCGCCGGCGAAGCTTGTCCACATCGACATCGACCATCAGGAGATCGGCAAGAATTACCCGACTGCGGTCGGGCTTGTCGCCGACGCCAAGATGGCGCTTGCCGATATCATCGATGCCATTTCGTCCGAGCAGTCAAAGAAGACGCTTGCCCGGCGGGAAGCATTCCACAATGCGGTCGCTCGTGAGAAGGCCGATTGGGAAACGCAGCTCGCCGTACGTCGCGACAGCAACCAGTTCCCTTTCACGACGCAGCGTCCGCTGAAGGAACTTCGCGAAATCATGGGTCGCGAGGACATTCTTCTGGTCGGCTCAGGCAACACGCAAGGCGTCGTCAAACAGACCTATCCGGTTTACGAGCCACGCACGCACATCACCTCCGGCAGCTACTCCTCGATGGGTTGGGCGCTGCCTGCTGCCCTCGGCGCCAAGCTCGCCTGCCCGGACCAAAAGGTCTGCGTCATCCTCGGTGACGGCGACTTCATGATGTCGATGCAAGAGATGGCGGTGGCAGCGATGCACAACATCCCGATCGTCATCGTCGTACAAAACAATTCCGGCTACATGTCGATCCGCGGCGGACAGCGCAAGATCCTCGGCCGCCATGTCGCCAGCGAATTCAATATGGGCAATGGCGGCGCCTACTCGCCGCAATTCGCTGAAATTGCCAAGAGCTTCGGCATCCACTCCTGGCGCGTCGAGAGCGCCGACAAGCTGAAGCCGGCCCTCGAAGCTGCATTTTCCTGCTGCGGCCCAGCGCTCGTCGAAGTGCCGACGGCGCGCGATGCGGCAGGCGCTTTCGTCCCAGGCTGGTGGGACTTCCCGATCCCCGCCTATCACGACGAAGGTCAGGACGACTATTGGCGAGAACGTGCGCAAGAGCAGCATCTTTGACCGCATGGTCAGGGCAGCAGCGACAATACCGCCACCAAACCTGAGAGGCGCAAGAGCCACGTGACGACGAATAGCCCCCGAGCAACGATCACAGAAATTTTGACCGGCTGGCCCTCGAAATCCTGGCTGGTGTTGCTGCCGACTTTGCTGGTCACGTTGCTGGTCGTCTACGGCTACATCCTGTGGACGGTCGTCGTTTCCCTGACCTCGTCGCGCTTCTTCCCCAAGTACGATTTCGTCGGCATCGAGCAATACGCAAAATTGTGGAAGGCTGATCGCTGGCAGATCGCGGTCGACAATCTTTGGATCTTCGCATCGCTCTTCATCGGCCTTTCAGTTGTTGCCGGCCTGGTGCTTGCGATCTTCCTTGACCAGAAAGTGCGGCTCGAGAACGTCATCCGCAGCATATACCTCTACCCGATGGCGATCTCCTTCATCGTCACCGGCATCGCCTGGAAATGGATACTCAACCCTGGCCTCGGCATCCAGAAACTGGTGCGCGATATGGGCTATGTCGATTTCAAGTTCGACTGGCTGATCGACCCGAAGATGGCCATCTACACCATAGTGCTTGCCGCCTTCTGGCAGTCCTGTGGTTTCGTCATGGCGATTTTCCTGGCGGGCCTGAGAGGTGTCGACGCGGAGCTCTTCAAGGCAGCTCGCATCGACGGCGCTGGCCTGCCGAGAATCTACTGGTCGATCGTTCTGCCGATGCTGCGCCCGGTCTTCTTCAGCGTCATCGTCATCCTGCTCTACCAGGCGCTACGCTCGTTCGACCTCATCGTGTCTCTGACGAATGGCGGTCCGGGGTTCTCCAGCGATCTGCCGACGACCTTCATGTACCAATACACTTTTGGACGTGGCCAGCTCGCTCAAGGCGCCGCAAGCGCGGTGATGATCACGATGACGGTGATCGCCATCATTGTCCCTTACCTCTATTCGGAAATACGCGATGAACGCCGCAACGCTCGCTAGCCCGGTGCCGCGTTCGGCGGCGCGTATCGATGTCGCACGAGTCCTGGGATGGGCCGCGGTCTACTTCACCCTTCTCATCTTCGTTCTGTTCTTTGTCGGGCCATTGTTCGTGATGATCACCACGTCGTTGAAATCGATGGAGGAGATACGTCTCGGCACTTTGGTCGGCATCCCGCGCCACCCAACCATTCAGCCCTGGATCGATGCGTGGTCGAACGCGTGCGTGGGAGTCGAATGCACCGGCCTCAGCCCATTCTTTCTCAACACCATCTACCTGGTCGTTCCGGCAACGCTCATTCCCACGGCAATCGGCGCACTCAACGGCTACGCCCTCACGCAGGTCAATTTTCGCGGACAGAACATCGTCTATGCGATCATCTTGTTTGGCTGCTTTGCACCCTACCAGGCAATTCTGATTCCGCTTGCTCAAACACTCGGCAAACTCGGTCTCGCCGGCACGATCAATGGCCTGATCCTTGCACACGTCGTCTATGGTCTGCCGTTCACGACGATGTTTTTCCGAAACTTCTTCATCTCTGTGCCAAGCGATCTCGCCAAGGCCGCCAGAATCGACGGCGCGGGTTTCTTTCAGACATTTCGCCACGTGATGCTGCCGATGTCGCTGCCGATCATGGTGGTGGTGATCATCTGGCAGTTCACCAGCATCTGGAATGACTTCCTGTTTGGCGTGGCTTTCACCTCGGGACGAAATGTCCCGATTATGGTGGCGCTCAACAACATCGTCTCGAGCAGCACCGGAGAGCGTCCGTACAACGTCGACATGGCTTCGGCCATGCTCGCCGCGTTGCCGACGCTCCTCGTCTATGTGTTCGCCGGGAAGTATTTCGTCCGCGGTCTGATGGCCGGATCTGTAAAGGGGTAGGGCCGTGGCACAACTCAACATCCGCAGTCTTCACAAGTCCTACGGCAACCTCTCGGTGCTCGAGAACATCGACATCGAGGCAAGGGATGGCGAATTCGTCGTACTGCTCGGCCCGTCGGGCTGCGGCAAGTCGACCCTGCTCGGCGCCATCGCAGGTCTCGAACCAATCAGCAGCGGCGACATTCTGATTGACGGGCGCTCGGTCGCCAGACTTGAGCCAAAGGATCGCGACATCGCCATGGTGTTCCAATCCTATGCGCTTTATCCGACGATGACGGTTCGCGATAATATCGCCTTCGGCATGAAAGTGCGCGGCGTGGCAAAGCCAGAGCGCGACAAGGCGATCGCCCGTGTTGCGGAGACGCTGCAGATCGGCGCTCTGCTTGACCGAAAGCCGGGTCAACTGTCGGGCGGTCAGCGGCAGCGTGTCGCGATGGGCCGCGCGCTCGTGCGCTCGCCCAAGGTCTTCCTGTTTGATGAGCCGCTATCGAATCTGGACGCAAAGCTTCGCGTCGAAATGCGCGCAGAAATCAAGAAACTCTACCAGCGTCTCTCGGCGACAATCGTCTACGTGACGCACGATCAGATCGAAGCGATGACGCTTGCGACCAAGATCGTGGTGATGAAATCGGGGGTGATACAGCAGGTCGGCTCACCCGACGAGATCTACGGCCGCCCCGCCAACACCTATGTCGCGGGCTTCATCGGCTCGCCGCCAATGAACCTGATCCCGGCCCGCATGCGTCGAAAAGATGGCCGTGTGCTGCTTGAAATTGAGGGCGCTAGCGACAAACCGCTCCACCTTGCGATCTCGGGTCCTGCCAATGCATCTGTCGCTCCCGAGGGGACGGTGGTCATAGCGGGGATCCGCCCCGAGGCGATCTTTCTACCGCACGAGAAAAATCATGAACACACGCAGAAAGTCGATGCGGTGGTCGACCTTGTCGAGCCAACGGGCTCCGACACGTTCGTCACGCTGAATCTGGGCGGCAACAAAGTCATTGCGCGGTGCCATCCGAAATCGGCCCTGAGGGCGGGCCGCGAGACCTTCCTGGTCGACATCGACGGCATCCAGATATTCGACGTCAATACAGGCATGCGCATCGAGCAGGCCGGAGAGGATTTGGGCATGCCACCGATCGACGTGACGCGGTTCGCGAGCGGGTAAATCACCCCAAGGGCCTTCGAGGCAACACGCACAACCGACAATGAAAAAGGCGGCAGACGTTTCGGCGCGTCTGAGCCTTCGTGCACCAATGTCTGCCGAACAAGGAGCAACCATAATGAGCATCAAGGGGAAGCGGAAATACCTCGGGCCAGTTCTGCTGAGTGCAGCAGCCGTCGCGTCAATGGCAATCAGCATACCGGCCTACTCCGCCGAAAACGAAATCGAGGTCGTCCATCAATGGACCGCCGCTGGCGAAGCTGCGGCAATGAAGGTGTTGAAGGACGCTGTCGACGCGCAGGGTCTCAAGTGGGTGGACTCGCCGATCGCCGGCGCCGGCGGCAAGAACATGACACAGGCACTGCAGGCGCGCTTCGCGGCCGGCAATCCGCCCGCCGCATCGCAGATGCCAGGTCAGTTCGTATTGGAATACGCGCAAGCCGGTTCTCTCGGCGATCTATCGGCAACCGCTGAGAAGAAAGGATGGGAAAAGCTCGTCACTCCCGCTCTCCTCGACTACATGAAGGTCGATGGAAAGATCGTCGCAGTGCCGCTCAACCAGCGGCGCGAGAACATGCTTTGGATCAACAAGAAGGTTCTCGACCAGTTCGGCGGAAAGATACCGGAAAGCTGGGACGAGTTCCTGACGCTTGCCGAAAAGATCAAGGCGGGTGGGATAATACCGCTGGCACTAGGTGGTGACGACTGGCAGGAGGGCGAAATCTGGACAGACGTCCTGATCGGCCAGGCCGGTGTCGACTTCTACAAGAAGGCGGTGATGGCGACCGACCGCGCAGCCATCAAGAGTGACACTATGGTCAAAGTGTTCGACACCTTCCGCAAGGTGCTCGCCTATGCCGACCCAAACCGAGCCGGAACCGACTGGGCGATCGAGACGGGGAAGGTGATCAAGGGCGAAGCCGCAATGCAGTTCCAGGGTGACTGGGCAAATGGTGAGTTCGTCGCCGTCAACATGAAGCCTGGAGTTGACTATCTCTGCACGGCTGCGCCCGGACACGACCACACCTACGTCTTCCTCACGGACTTCTTTGGCATGTTCAAGCAGCCGAATCCCGAAGCGCAGAGGAAGCAGGATATTCTCGCCAGCGCGGCGATGTCGATCGAAGTTCAGGAGAACTTGAATCTCAAAGGTGGTTCTATTCCGGCACGCCTCGATGTACCGCGCGACAGATTTAATGACTGCTCCAAACAGGCCTTTGTTGACCGTGAGGAAGGCATGAAAGACGGAACGCTGATTCCCTCGTTCGTCGAAAACAATGCGCTGCCGCGTGACATTCGTGCTCCGTATATGGACGTCATCACGCAGTTCGCAAATACGCCCGACATGACCTCACAGCAGGCAGTCGACAAGCTTATCGAAGGGTTGAATTCCCTCTGACCCTCCTCGGACGCCGCCGGTGCGAAAACCGGCGGCGTCGCGTCCTGCCAACTGGAAAGACGAGATGACCATGGCACGCCATTTGAAGCGAGCAGACGAGAACTTGCGCCCCGCTGTGTTCGAAAGCGAACTGCGCGCGACGGTCGAGGCGATCATCACCGACGTCGCAGAGCATGGCGACGCGGCAGTGCGCGCGCTCTCGGCGAAATTCGACGGCTGGGATCGTGAACATTTCCGCCTCAGCGAGCAGGAGATCGAGGATTGCCTGTCCCAACTTTCGATGGGCGAGCTCAGTGATATCCGTTTTGCTCAAGCACAGGTGCGCAATTTTGCGCAGAAACAAAGGACGTGTCTGCTCGACCTTGAGGTCGAAACGCTGCCGGGTGTTTTCCTCGGTCACAAGAACATACCGATCGAGAATGTTGGCTGCTATGTACCGGGAGGCCGTTACCCATTGCTCGCTTCCGCACATATGTCGATCATCACGGCAAAGGTGGCGGGATGTCCGCGGGTGATCAGTTGCGCGCCGCCCTTTCGAGGCAAGCCGGCGCCGGCGATCGTGGCCGCACAGCATCTGGCGGGCGCTGACGTCATTTATTGTCTGGGTGGCGTGCAAGCCGTTGCGGCGATGGCCCTCGGCACCGAGTCGATCGCCTCCGTCGATATGATCGTAGGCCCCGGCAATGCCTTTGTCGCGGAGGCCAAGCGGCAACTCTTCGGGAGGGTCGGCATCGATCTCTTCGCAGGCCCGACCGAGACGCTTTTGATCGCCGACGAAACCGTGGATGGCGAGCTTTGCGCGACCGATCTGCTTGGTCAGGCCGAACATGGTGTCGATACGCCGGCCATTTTGATCACGGATTCCGAAAAACTCGCTCGAGACACGCTCAACGAGATCGATCGGTTGCTGACCATCCTGCCGACGGCGGCGGTCGCGGCCAAGGCGTGGGCCAATCATGGGGAGATCCTTCTGTGCGAGGACGCATTGGAAATGCTCCAGGTCGCCGACAGGATCGCTAGTGAGCACGTGCAGGTGATGACAAGGGATGACCGTTATTTCCAGGAGAATCTCACCAACTATGGCGCGCTGTTTGTCGGACCGCGCACAACGGTCGCCTATGGCGACAAGGTGATCGGCACCAACCACACGCTGCCTACGAAGCTTGCGGCGCGCTACACCGGTGGGCTGTGGGTGGGCAAGTTCCTCAAGACATGCACATTCCAGCGCATCGACACTGACGCTGCTTCCGCGGAAGTCGGAGCCTATTGCTCGCGTCTGTGCATGCTCGAAGGCTTCGTTGGTCACGCGGAACAGGCCAATATCCGTCTTCGCCGCTATGGCGGCTTGAATTTACCCTATGGGACCGGCGCCCGGCGCTACGCCTAATTCGGAGAGGAAATCCTGTCTCACGCGTGGCGTTCCTACAGTTTGGAGGGAGTATGGTCGATTTCATCGTGGTTGGAGGAGGGTCTGCTGGTTGCGTGGTGGCTTCCAGGCTCAGCGAGAATCCCGATGTTTCGGTGCTCTTGATCGAACAAGGCCCCCGAGACAGCAGCCCCTACATCCATATGCCGGTCACCTACTACAAGACCGCACAGGGCAATTTGCTGCAGCGCTTTGAGCAGGTCCGCAGCGAGGCGGACAAGCATCTCGACGCTCAAACAATGGTCCAGCCCAGGGTTCTTGGCGGAGGCAGCTCCGTCAATGCCATGCTCTACATTCGAGGCGCGCCGGACGACTACGAACGCTGGGTGGAGCAAGGAGCCAAGGGTTGGTCCTACAAGGAGGTCTTGCCGTTTTTCAAACGCTCCGAGGACAACGACCGCTTGTCCAACGAAGCTCATGGTGAGGGCGGCCCGCTGGGCGTCTCGGATCCCTGCTATGTCCATCCACTGAGCCGTTCATGGCTGAAAGCCTGTCAGGAGGCTGGCCTTGCCTTCAATTCGGATTTCAACTCCGGGGAGCAAGCTGGATGTGGTTTCTATCAGCTGACAATTCGCAATGCCCGGCGGTCGAGTGCAGCCGTAGCTTTTCTGAAGCCGGCGCAGAGGCGATCAAATCTGAAGGTGCGAACAGATTGTCGCGTCTTGCGCATTGTTTTCAAACGGGGGCGAGCCGTAGGGGTAGAGATAGCCGACGGACAACGGAAGTCGACAATCTATGCCGATCGCGAAGTCATCATATCCGCAGGAGCGATCAACTCACCCCATCTGCTGATGCTTTCCGGCGTTGGTCCCGCGGCGCATTTGCAATCCTGCGGTGTGGAAGTGGTGCACGATTTGCCTGGTGTCGGGCAAAATCTCTGTGATCATGTCGACATCTATATGACGTATCAGCTGTCGGGACCCTACAGCTACGATCGCTACAAAAGCCTTCTGTGGCAGTCTTGGGCGGGCCTGGAGTATCTGCTTTTCCGACGCGGGCCGGTTACGTCGAACGTCATGGATTCGGGAGCATTCTGGAGTTCGAGCCAATCCACTGATCGGCCGGATATTCAGTACATTTTCCTGTGCGGCAGTGGCATAGAATCCGGCGCCCCGGTACCTGGTGGGTTCGGATGCACCTTGAACGCGACCCACATTCGACCGAAATCCAGAGGATGGTTGGGTCTACGAAGTACCGACCCCGCGCAGTCTCCGCATATTGTGCCCAACTATCTTTCCGAGCCTTCCGATCTCGGTTGCCTGGTCGAGGCTGTCCAACACGGCCAAGAGATCATGTCCCAGAAGGCGCTCTCGAAATACATCGAACGTGAGCATATGCCGGGCAAGCTCGCGACGAAAGCTGACTACGAGCAGTACATACGGCGGTACGCTCAGTCGTCCTTGCATCCCAGCGGCACCTGCAGAATGGGGACCGACGACCTCGCCGTCCTGGATCCGGAACTGCGCGTCCGCGGCCTCGACGGCCTTCGCGTCATCGACGCTTCAGCGATGCCGTCCGTGGTGTCAGGCAACACAAATGCTCCGACAATAATGATCGGGGAGCGGGGGGCGGATTTCATTTTGCGCTCGCCGAGATGACGCGCCGGTTCTGCGCCTTTCCGCCACCATTCCATGAAGGCGGCGCGCCGGGAAACTTGATCTTTCGGATTCAAAAAAGGAGACAGACATGAACAATCAGACGAAGGGCCTCCCTGGACTGGCAGGGATCGATCACGCCGGTTTGGTGGTGCCGAACATGCAAGAGGCGATCGCCTTCTTTCGCGACATCATCGGATGCGAATTCATCTACTCCGGCGGATCGTTGAAGGACGACACCGGGAATTTCATGCAAGACAAAATGAATATCCACCCGCGCGCACACATGAAAGAGGTCGTCTTCATGCGCTGTGGCAATGGGAGCAACATTGAACTTTTCGATTTCGAGGCCCCTGATCAAAAGACAGTATTCCCCCGAAACAGCGACATTGGCGGCTATCATCTGTGCTTTTATGTGGATGATATCAACGCAGCTAGCGAACATCTCCGCAGCCATGGGGTTAAAGTCTACGACAAACCGGAGTTCGAAAAACACGGTCCCGGAGCGGGCGAGTCGTGGGTCTATTTCGAAGCGCCATGGGGCCTTCAAATGGAACTTATCAGCTATCCATCCGGCAAGGCCTATGAGGCAAATGCACGAATGCGGCTGTGGAACCCGACACAATCTAGCCACTAGGTCCACCGCTATCTATCCGCCACCCCGATCCAAATCGGGTTCGATTGCCTCCCAAGGCGAAGTGCGCTCCGTAGTCCGGACAGCCCGGCTGCGGGGCGCATTTGTGTGTGCAGATGGGCGGGCGCAGAAGAACTGGGCGGCGACGAGTGCCCTCCGACTTGTCCACAAACTACTCCACGACCCAATCGCGGATTCAGTCAGTCAGATGGCTTGGATTGGGCGCACCCGAGCAAGTGTCGCCTTCAGACAAACGGGTCCGCGTCGACCCGTCGCCCCAGCATGAAGCAGTCGGAGACCAGTTGTAGCGGCGTTGAATCTACATCCGATTTCCCGGACTTCAACAGCTCGGCGAAATGGGCATAGATGCCTTCGTATTCCTGGGACGATGAACCGGCGAGAGTAACCTCGCCATTAACACGGAGTTGCGTCCCGCCGTTGCTCAGCTGAAGAGTCGTGCCTTCGTTGGTTTCGACGTCTATGTCCCAGGATGGTTCACCGGTTTGTTGCCAGTCGAGTTCGGCGGTCAAATCGGCGTCAATCCCAATGGGCGACTTGAAGCGAATGGAGGCAGCAATGGGTGTTGCCTTGTTCGACGGGATCATCAGGCGGGCATCGGCTACAAGGATCGGAACCGGCATGATTTTCGAGATGATGGAGAATGCGTTAATGCCAGGATCGAACACGCCGAACCCGCCTGGCTCCCAGATCCATTCTTGACCCGGGTGCCAGTAGCGGACGTCCTCCTTCCACGACACATGCAGACGGCGGACGGTCAAGCCAGCAAGTAGGCGTTTTGCCTCGTCGACCGCCGCGTTGTGTTGCGAATGCCATGCTGTGAAGACAATGCGTTTGTGGGCGGCAGCATGGGCCAGCAGTGCCTCCAGTTCGCCGATTGTGGATGTCGGCGGCCTCTCGAGAAGCAGGTGAAACCCGGCGTCGATTGCTCTGTGCGCGATATCGAAGCGCGGTTTCGGAGGCATACACAGCGTGACGGCATCAAGTTTGATCCCGCTTGCCACGAGTTCCGAAAAAGTCTTGAAGGTTCTCACATTTCCGTAAGAGCCGCGCGAACTTACTACCGCTGCGAGGTTGAAGTCCGCGTTCTTGGCAGCTACCGGCAGATGCTGATCTTGTGCGATCTTGCCCAGGCCTACAACGCAAATTTGAATTGTCACAAATCCTCCTTCCAGATGGCCGAGTTTTGGTCGCCATCGCTTGTGTCGCTATTAAGGAATGCCCGATTGGAGCCTGATTGACGTCGTTTATGCCGTTTCGACGAAATGCCTCGTCCGGGTCAGTGAGTGGGGCGTGGTGTCGGGTCGAACCCGTCGAGCCTCTCCTCGATCTCAGACCGCCAGACCTGCGGCCAGAAGCACGTTTCGCGTCGATTCTGCGGACTTGCGCGCCACGGCCTCGACGCTCATCAACGTGAGAGTAGGCGAAAACACCTCGGGTCCGACCTGGTTGAGGCCGCCGGTTTCCGCTAGGATTCGCAGGATTTCGGCATTCGGGAATTCACCGTCGCCAGGAAACTGGCGGTCGTAGCAATTGTCTTTGATCGTCACCCCCTTCGGCAGCGCCAGAGGGCCATCGTTGACCTGCACGCAATGGATCATGTCGCCGGAGATCGTCTTGAGGAGCCCAATGTCGGAGCCTCCGCGCACGAAATGCCACACGTCGAACACCAGCCCGCCATTCGACGCGCCGGAATCACGGACGACATTCCATGCCATTTCCAGCGTTGGAACGCCCCACAGCGGGATGAATTCGAGATCACACTTCAGGCCATGCGCAGCCGCGCGGGCGCAGATCGCCACATAGTGCTCCGTGATCTCGTCTGTCGACATTGCATTCAACGGAAAGGTGGCGTTCAGGCTCGCATGGGTGCAGCCGAGCGCGTCGGTCAGGCGAAAAAACTGGTCCGGTGGCGTGTTAACTGTGGCGATGTAGGCCTCGTCCATATTATCCGGGCGCCAGATCCGCGGCCAGGTGTTCAACGGGTCGAGCCGGGTGATGCGCACACCATGATCCGCGGCCTCCGCGACGATGTCCGATGCCGGTTTGCCGCCCTCGATCAGTCTCTCGACGTCACGCGGCATGAGCGACAGCTCCTTGAAGCCGGCAAGTTGCGTCGCCCGGAATTTGTCCGTTAAAGACAGATGCGCTACGTTCGAGAACGGCATCATGTAGGAATTGACGGTTCTCGACATATGCGGCTCCGGCACGTCTGCGATGGTGCTTACCATCTGCACCCACCAACTGGCGTGGACGCGCGCGGCTGACAGGCATCGACGGCAGCTGACTTCACCCGCAAGCAGCGCTCAGCGCAATTTCGCAGGCGGCATGACACTTGAGCACTCTGACGCACTTCGCTTGAGCGGTGACGGTCAATCTCAAATGGAGTCTATCGTCGACGTTCCGGATGTAAGATAGGTGATCACTTCCTTGGGTATCGAAGCGTCGCTCGGTGAAAGCACCGTGGCACGGCGCAGGTCGCCTTTCCGAGTCTTCCGGTCTCCCACAAAATGCATGGCCACCTTTTGCGCAACCGGCTGTCGCACCATGCTCGCCGCGATTCCGCTGGTTACCCCGAACATGAACTTCTTCGAATTTCGGTCGATTGAGGCGAGATTGCTGAATGTCATCTCGTTACGTTGGATGGTCTCGAAATCGATTGAGAACAGGCGATTGGAAATATAGAAACTGAATCCGTGGTATTTGAAAATATAGTCAATCTTATTAGAGCCATCGAGGTTCGGGAACCGTTCAACGTAGCTATGCATCAATATCCCGTCTTTCGAATAGAGATAAAATATTGACCTGAGTATCTGACCTTTGTAGATCGAGGAGTAGTGGTAGCGTTCGTAGGCCCCAAGAAAATCTGCCGCGTCTGTCGCATTCGCGGACAGTATTTCCGTGATGAACATCATCATCTTTGGCGATTTCTGAATCCGTTTAAACAGGTGGAAGTGATTTCCCTCGACAAGTGATTGGAAGTCATGCGGGTTGTAGGTCATGACATCGACGCTCAACCCAAAGAAATTCGCGATCAAGCGGAGGTTCTTCTGCGACGGTGCGTGAGTTCCGGCGAGATACTTGTTGAATTGCTGACGATTGATGCCCAACTTTCGGCATGCTTCCGATACAGTGCCGTGCTGTTCGCATAGAGTTTTGAGATTATCTGCCAGGTTCGCCTGTTGGTTCATCGCGGTTCTCCAGCTGCGCTTTGCGCTTGGCGTTGCAGCAATATGCCTCTACTTTGAAGCCTGATTGCCGCGAATGAAGCGAGATTACACAGTAGTCGCGTCAGGTTGAATGCCCCTCGGTTTGTTGGTGCGATAAAAAGTGGAGGTCATGCCGAATAGGACAGGGAACGCGGCACGGCATGGAGCCGACTGCGGGAACGCGACCTTAGTTGTCGGGTGAACACAGCGAGGAGGAATTCCAATGCGCGAGTTACATGAGTTCACCATTTTGGCGCCCGTGCTTCGTAGTTTCCTGGTTTGGATGGTATGATGGGTCGGTCCACAGTGTGAACGGCGCGGGGTGATCTGGCGGTAAGCATCGGTACTCACGGCTTCGCCTCGTGCGGGTCCCCCCTTAGGATTTCGCGGACGAACTCCTGCATCCAGATCGGCACGGCGGAGAGACCAGCGCGCAGATCCTCGCGAATGGCCTCGCCGTGCTTGGGGTCGGCAAACAGGCGGCGCAACGCCGCCTGGATACGCTTCCGTTCGCCCTTCTGGGTCAGCATGTCCTGCATCCAATGCAAGGCCTGGACGACCCGCATCCCCGGCCGATCCGCCCAATAGAGGCGGCTAGGGGCAGCGTATTTGAAGTGGATTTCCTGCGTGCCGAGCTTGATTGGCCTCAACCGCGCATCGACCAGCACTTCTATCCGGGCGGGGACGGCGGTCGTCAGGCCGAGGTCGTTGGCGGCCGTCATACCACCAGCTCGTGGAAAACGTCCGTCGGCCTTCCATGAATGCGGGTTTCCGCATCGCCTACCTCGATTTGGTCGATGACCGCCGGACAGGCGAGGCGTACCGTATCTCGCCCGAGAGCACGTTCGCGCGCATGATTTCGACGAACGCGGTGATCTTTTCATCCGCACTGAGAAACCTTGCATTTGACGGATGCAGTGGTGCTACGCTTGAGGAGCCCTGGGGTGTCTCCACGCGGATCCGTCGTGGTGAGCCGATGCTATTGTGCAAGTTTCGCAGCACTCCGGGTGGCTATATCGCCCACGACAGCATGAAGAAGCGCTCCGACTTCTTGTTCGGCGAGCCTGGGTGCAATTCCTGATTCGGACAGTTGAACGAGAATTGTCTTGGCGGTGCTGCGCCAGAAGGCATTCGCGTCCTCCCCGTTCTTGGATTCCAGGACCCGGGCGATAGCTTCGACCAATTTCCGCCGCCGATGCAGCGGAAACGCGCTTAGTTTGAATCACACATCGATCACCTCACCCGTTCAGTCTCGCGAATAAGCATTGCCGGGTAGAAAATTCGGTTAACGCGCTTTTTTTGACAGTGGTGAGCAATGGAATAAAGCGTCCGCTAGGCTCGGTGGACAGTGCCGCGAATGCCACTGGATGCGGCGGCTTGGACGAGTTCGCCTTGATTACCGGCTCACCTCCACATGCCTTTTATCCGCGCGCCGACATCGACCCTGACCTGCCGTGCCTCTGAGCGCGGACTGACCGGCCACAGCGATCGGCCGACGATGTTTGCCTCAGGTGCGGCGGGCTTCTTTTGCTTACGCCTCCGAAGGAGCCCGATGGTTACGTCCGGGGAAGCACTCCAGATTGCCAATCGCTTTCCTGTTGAGCTGCATACCGATTGCCTATTCGGCATCGGGCAGAGATGCTTCAATGGCCAGGACCTCCAAGCCCTCAATCTCCTGCATCACCTTTCCGGCGATGCCTTGCAAGTCGCCGTACATCCCGACGGTCGATTCGATTACGCCTTGTATTTGAGCCTCCCGCTTGGCCCACAGGCGAGTTGTGGCCTTGCGTTCCCTGGCCAGGTCCTCCTGCATATCAGAGAACTTTTCGACGATGGCCTCGATGCGATGGCGGAACCGCGGACCGGTCAGATAGCCATAGACCTGCTCCATTTTGGTAGCCTGGCCGTCCTGGGCGAGGCGGGAGTTCGCCAGCTCGATCAGGGATTGTCGCAGCATGATTGCTATCGGTATCGCGCATTTGGGATGGGCGACATAGACGCCGTCCAGAAGATCGAAGGTTTCCACCCCGGGAGGCAGCGCTTCCGAAATCATCAGCGCAATGTCCGCCTTTGCGGCCCGTTGATCTGCCCTGAGCTTCCCCAGCCAGCCCTGGCTCCAGTTCTTGGTGCGTTTCGATTCCCACAAAATGGCGCCGCATGGCTGGCCGGCCGGTCCGACCACGCGGTGCAGGACATCTCCGCCGAATTCACCCTTGGCAACCGGTTCAATGACGTCCATTGGGAACCGGCTGGCAATGAGGGCTTCCAGATCGAGCTCCGGCACCTCGCCTTGGAGCTGCTGGGAACCCTGTTCCGCACGGCGCTTCAGTTCCTCAATCTGACGCTGCATGCCGGCGATCTGTTCTTCTTTCTCCGCAACCTTCATTTTGAGGCCGTCTTCGGCTTCGAACCTCGCCTTGACGCGAACGGCGTCCAGCCCCTCCTGGATCTTCCTTTCGATGGTCAGTGCCATCTCGCGCTTTTCATCGTCAAGCGCACGCTGCTTTTTCAGGAATTCCGCCTGTTGCTGCTGGGCCTCGGTGAGCTTTTCGTCGCGCGCCTTCAACGTCGCCTCCAGCTCGGAAAGCTTCTTATCCTTATCCTCCAGGTCCACCGACAGCAGCAATTTTGCCTTGCGGGCTTCCTCGACCGCGATTCCGGCACGCTCAAGCTTGATTTGCTCAGCCACCTGCCTGCTGATGTCCTCTTTGGCGGCGGCGATCTCGGCCTGCTGGCGCTTAAGCTCCTCTTCTCTGGCAACCATCGATGCATTGCTCTGCGCCAGGCGCAATTCGTATTCTTCACGCGTGGCGGCAATCATAGGGGTCGCGAGCGACTCATTGAGCTTGATTTCCGTCTTGCAGCTTGGGCAGCTGATCGTCGGTTCATTGAGAATCCTGTCCCCCTGCAGCATGGTACTAGTGGGCTGGACGGTCATCTGCGCGCTGCCTCCTGAGGAATCTGGTTTTAGGACACGCCAGATTATATCTCGCCAAGCGTTTTCGGAAAAGAACAAAGAGTGAACTGATGGATTATCCCCGCCGCAAAGCTAGGGGAGGCGCTTCTTAAACTTGTTTTGTGGAATGATCGCCTGCGCGAGCGGCGGCAACCTCAGCCTCGACTCGATTGCCACGGAGGTCGATTACCTCGACGTGTATTTTCAAATGTCGAGATCGCAGCGCAAATGCCGAATTCCGTCTTTTTCGCCTGGACATGGCTGAAAGTTCGCTGGGCTGCTTCTTTCATTGCACCGGCAATTCCGCCAGCTATTTCAGTTTCCCGTTTCCGTTCGAAACTGAAATCTCTATCCGCGGTGATTGAGACCGTGATGTCGTCAAGTTCACGGGCTTTGACGCAACGGAGACCTTCATCATCCGTGATGCGAAAGGCAGCAATGCGCTTCAACTTGGACCTGAAGTCCAATTTTGCGGTAGCCCGAAAGCAGACATCTCCATCGTCCAATTGGGGGGTTGGGTCGCGCCAGGAACCTGCTATGCCGGTAGAGACGACTGACGGTCTCATCGGTATCGGCGGCGCCGCGAATCTGTGGTAAGGCGCCGCTCAACCAGCGAAAGGATGACACCTGTGAGCGAACCGACCGTGGCCCAGGCGACCGAAAGTATCTATGCCTCGCTCCGGGCGGACAATGCCGACATCGACGCACATATCGCGACGCTTAAGGCGGCGCTGACCCGAGAAGGAATAAAACAGGCGGTGTTCGATCCGACCAAGTTGGCGCAGAACAACCGCTCGGGCCGCAAGTTGATGCAGGCCTATTTTCGGCAGCGCGGCGTCAGCGTGAGGTTTTCGGACTAGTAGAGCCGCGCGCGAGTGATCCCAATCGCGCCCCCAGGAGTTTCTCGGGCCGGTCCGGCATTTCGCCATCTGGACGTCGGGCTGCGCCGCATCTCGGCCGTAGAGATCAGCTTTGCCGCTTCCCGGGTGACCACACTGGAGGTCAGTTGCGCCAAGAATTGTATGCCGGTTGCGACGGGTTGGTGGGGCGGCAGCGCCTCTTCCGCCTCATGATCGTCTGTAAGGATATCGCCGTTTACTGCTAGCGGCCGGCCTACCAGATCGGATCGACCAGATGGTCGCGCCGGGGGTTAGTCGTATTCGGGTGAATGAGTATGCTGAGACCCTTATGGTTCAACATCAGCCACGGAACGAGTGAAGCGAAAAAGTCGTTCGCAAATAAGACCTGGTACATTGCCTGGTCATGCGGGCCGACTTTCTGCTCGTGCCAATTGCCAAGGCGTACTCGGAAACGTTCTCCGATGTGAAGACGCAGCCATCCGGCATGTGGTTTGCCCGTCGTAATAGATATGGACATGATAGCTGGCTATCTCCGCGAGCGGCCTTGGACTGCATCCTCATTCACCTAAATGTTCTCCTTCGATGATTGTCGCGCCCCGCAGAGTGGCCGGGCTTCAATTTTCTCGTTCCCGCAATGCACGGATAACCCCAGAAGCCGACATTCTCAAAGCTCAGGAGCAACCGACAGCCGGACCGGTGCATTCGATGACGTAGATCCCTGGGATGGGCCCTTTGAGGAGTCGGCAAATCATCGGTCTTGGAAAAGCGGACTCGGCTGGCTAGGCTTCGGCTTCGTGACTGGGAGGTGACCAGATTCCAAAGCCCACCTTTCTTGACATCGCCCGCCGCGCCGGGGTTGGCACGGCGACGGTTGAGCGCGTGCTGAACGGCAGGGGTGGCGTCACGCCTGCCACTGTCGAGAAGGTCGTCGCCGCCGCTCGCTCGCTCGACTATCCTCGCCGCTTGCCGGAAGCTCATCACGGGGTGATCAGGATCGAGGTCATCCTGGTGCGTCCGGACGCCACCTTCTTTGCCCGACTGTCTCGCGCTTTCGAGCGCATCGCCGCGACGCTCGATCGTTCCATTGCCGTCCACCGCACCTTTCTCGACGAGGCGGACCCGGCGGCGATCGCCAGGCGCATCCTTGATCCGGACATGCGCCGCGCCGGCCTGATCCTCGCAGTTCCCGACCACCCGCTGGTTGGCGCCGCCTTGAGGAAACTCGAGGCCGAAAACATCCCGACCGTGCAGATTGTCACTGAGATTTCCGGCACCAGCGGGGCCTATGTCGGTATCGACAATTATGCCGCCGGACGCATGGCAGGGCTGTTGTTGTCGCGCATGCAAAGGCGGCCAGGCAAGGTGGTGGCGGTCTGCCACAGCCAGATCTACCGCGTGCACCGCGACCGCGTGCGCGGCTTCTTCGACTACCTGATGGAGACGGCGACCGAACATTTCGAACCGATCGGGGCGCTGTTCGGCCATGACGATGGAGACCGCAACGCTGAGCAGCTTCTTGAAGCCTTGAAGCGCTGGCCGGACCTTGCCGGCCTCTATAATGCAGGCGGCGCCAATTCGGCGCTCAACGATGTCCTGCGCCGAAATCCGCTCGGACGCCAGGTCTTCTTCGTCGGCCACGAGCTCACCGAGCGCAGCGCCGTTGCACTTCGCGAGGGTACGATGGATGTCGTGCTCGACCAGGCACCCGAGGCGCAGGCGAGGCGAGCCATGGACCTGGTGCTGGCGACATTGAACCTGCACGACCTGCAAGTCGAAAACCCGCCGATCCGCTTCGTCACCTTCACTGCCGAGAATCTTTGATCTGATTTGATCAAGGTAGAGCGAGCTTCGCCTCCGTCACCGTGCTAACTCCCTGCGAACGGACGGCGATCGCATATGAAGTTCGCCCCCTCATCCAGCCGCTTTGCATCCGCCTTCCCCGTTGGGAGAAGAGGCTGGCGCCAAGCGCAGACGATCTCTTTCCCCTCGAGGAAAGGTCGGATTGCCACAAATCGGATGGCAATCCGGGTGAGGGGGCATTCTTCCACATGCAATGAGGCTCCGCGAAGGGGAGGACGACTAGTGACGAGACGGCTGACGGCCTACGATCTGAGGAGCGCCAAGGGCAGCCGCAAATGGCTGCAGCTTCACGTCGACACGCCGGCTGAGGCCGCCGCGGCTGTCGCCTGCGATATCGCAATCCTCTCCAGCGAGCCCGACCACAATCTGGAATTGATCCGTGAGGCGGCGCCTTTCGCCTTCTTGTCGGTCGGCATGCCGCATGGCGCGGTCGCCTCGCCCGACGAGGCGGTACGGCTCGGCTTTGACATGATCAAGCGCGGCGCCGACGCCGTCTATTGCTCGCATTCACCGCGCTTCATCGAGGCGATGGCGGCGGAGGGCATTCCGGTTACCGGCCATGTCGGCCTGGTGCCGAACCGCGCCACCTGGACGAATTTTCGCGCCGTTGGAAAGACCGCCGAAGAAGCCTTCAAGGTGCTGCGCGCGGCCAAGGACCTTGAGAATGCCGGTGCCGCCTGCATCGAGGTCGAGGTCGTGCCGGTGCGGCTTGCCGATCACATCACGCGCTCGACCCCACTGATCACCATGGGCATGGGATGCGGCAGCGCCTGCGACACGCAGTACCTGTTTTCCAGTGACGTGCTCGGCACCCACACCGGTCACTATCCGCGCCACGCCAAACGCTATGCCGATTTCGTGACACTGGACGCCGAACTGCAGGAAAGGCGCATCGCCGCCTTCCGCGCCTTCGGTCGCGATGTGACAGCCGGCGCCTATCCCGAAGCGAAGCACCAGGTCGACATGGACGATGCCGCCTATGACCGCTTCCTCACCCTTTCCCAATCCCTGTGAGATCGACATGGACGACCTGAAATACGGCACGCGCAACAAAAGAGGCGACTGGGCTCCGAGCGAGCCGGCAGGCACCGCGCCGCTGTTCGCCTTTCCGCCTCGTCCGCTGGCGCTGCTGAAATGGCTGCCGCACTATTTCCTGCCCTACAATCTGCTGTTCGCGCTCTCGGCGGTCGGGTGGTGGCACTACGTGCTGCCCGACGTCGAGGTTATGAAGACGCTGAGCGTCGGATGGATCTTCAGGCTCTTCCTCGTCAACTGCGCGGCGCTGCTTGTCTTCTTCGGCGTCTTCGAGCTCCGGCTCTACATTTTGAGAGCCCAGGGCAATCGCTTCAAATACAACGGCAAATGGCCCTCCGAGCAGAAGAGCAAGGCTTTCTTCTTCGAGAACCAGAACCTCGACAACATGCTGCGTACCTTCGGCACCGGCATGCCGATCTGGACGGCGATCGAGGTCGCGATCCTCTACGCCTATGCCAATGGCTACGCGCCGTGGCTGACAGTCGCCGAGCATCCCGTCTACCTGTTTTGCCTGGCGCTGGTAGTGCCAATCATCCACGAGACGCATTTCTTCTTGCTGCACCGGGCAATCCACTGGCCGCCGCTCTACAAATGGGTGCATTCGGTGCACCACAACTCCGTCAACCCGTCGCCCTGGTCGTCGCTGTCGATGCATCCCGTCGAGCAGTTCGGTTATCTCGGCGTTGCACTCTGGCACCTGGTCATCCCGTCGAACCCGCTGCTTGCGCTCTACCAGCTCCACTATGCCGGCTTCGGCGCCATTCCCGGTCATGTCGGCTTCGACAAGGTCGAACTCGGCGAGGACACCAGCATCGATAGCCACGCCTACATCCATTACCTCCATCACAAATATTTCGAGGTGAACTACGGCGACGGCCTCATCCCGTTCGACCGATGGTTGGGCACTTTCCACGACGGCAGCAAGGAAGGCGAGGCCCGCATGCAGGCCCGCTACGAGAAGAAGAAGGCGCGCGCCAACGCCGCCCAATGACAGCCCGATCAGACAGCCGAGCGAGGCGTCCGCGCAAGCCATCCCGCAAGGGCCGGAAGTCGAAGGAGGGGTGAACCGGCACTCCATCCACAAGGGAGGAAAACCGTGAAGAAGCTTTTCATTTCGACCGCGTTGGCGGCCTTGATGTCGACCAATGCGATGGCTGCAAAAATTGGCGTCAGCATCGTCAACTTCGACAACAATTTTCAGACATTGCTGAGGGACGGCATGCAGGCCCGCGCCAAGGAGAAGGGCGCCGGCATCCAGGTCGAGGACGCGCAGAATGACGTCGCCAAGCAACTCGACCAGGTGAAGAACTTCATCGCCACCGGTGTAGACGCCATCATCGTCACGCTGGTCGACACCAATGCGTCAAGGACGCTCAGCGAGGAAGCTGCCAAGGCCGGCATCCCACTGGTCTTCGTCAACCTCGAACCGTCAGACATGGCGAACCTGCCGGAGAAACAGGTCTATGTCGGCTCCAACGAGGTGGAGTCCGGCACGCTGGAAGCGTTCGAGGTGTGCAAGATGCTGCGCGCCAAGGGCAAGTCGGCAGGTGCCAAAGCCTACATCGTCATGGGCAGCCTCGTCCACCAGGCGGCCCTGCAGCGGACCAAGGATGTCGAGCAGATCTTCGGCACCGACATGTGCAACTTCATCAAGATCGTCGACAAGCAGTCGTCCGAATGGTCGCGCGACAATGCCCAGACCCTGATGACGAACTGGCTGACCGCCGGCGGCGCGCCGGACGCCGTCATCGCCAACAATGACGAATCCGCTATCGGTGCCATCCTGGCGCTCAAGGCCAACGGCGTCGACATGAAGAACGTCGTCGTCGGCGGCATCGACGCCACGCAGGACGGCTTGCAGGCGATGAAGGCCGGCGATCTCGCGGTCACCGTGTTCCAGAACGCCAAGGGCCAGGGTGGCGGCGGCGTCGACGCTGCACTCGCGCTGGCCAAGGGCGAGAAGGTCGAACGCGTCGTCTACGTGCCGTTCGAACTGGTGACCCCGGCCAACGCCGCCGACTACCTCGACAAGAACTGAGCCCAGGACCGGGGCCTCCGGGCGGCATTGCCGTTCCGGAGGCCCGACCGCAACTCATAGAGGAAAAAATGTCCAGCTGGATCACGGTCTGCGGCCTCGACGATATCGAACAGGAAGGTGCCCGCCGTTTTGACCATGAAGGCCGTACCTACGCTATCTTCCGCTCGCCCGATGATGAAGTGTTCTGCACCGACGGCCTATGCACGCACGAAGCGGTACACATCGCCGACGGACTGGTCATGCATTACGAGGTCGAATGCCCCAAGCACGCGGGCGCCTTTGACTATCGCACCGGCGCGGCAAAGCGGCTGCCGCCTTGTGTCAATCTCAGGACCTATCCTGCGAGGGTCGAAGAGGGCTCCGTCCTGGTTGCGATGCCAGTGACAGGAGCCTGAGCTTGGTGGGGCAGTCGACCGTACCGCTTCGGTCAGTTAACGACTTGCAACCGGCGTGCCTAAATGTGCGCTTCCGACTATTTCTGCCTGAAAACTGCCGGTCCGCTATCGTGAAGATCCTATGGGGATGGAAGGCGACCAGCGCTCTGCCAGAGTGAAGTCGACAAACATCACCTGGAGGTCAGCATGCAAGCCAACACCACCAAAGCCCCGGCCGCTATCCGCGTCGATCTTGCCGCAATATTTGTTTCGTTAGAACTGTCTCGTTCAAAATGGCTCGTCACTTCGCTTTCGCCAGGTGAAGGCGAGAGAATGTCGAGACACCTCGTGTCGGGGGGCGACATTCCGGGTTTGCTCGATCACTTCGCAGAGCTGCAACGAAAGGCGGAAGTGCGGACAGGGCAGCGTTTCCGGGTCATATCAATCCAGGAAGCTGGTCTGGATGGATTCTGGATACATCGGGTCCTCGAACGCGAAGGCATCGAGAGTTATGTCGTGGACCCGGCATCCATTGCCACATCACGTCGCCGCCGGCGGGCCAAGACCGACAGGATTGATGGGGAAGCACTGGTTCGAGCGTTGTTGGCCTACAACCGCGGCGAGCCTCGGGTTTGCGCGATGTTGCGATCGACGCAAATGCCTGATGCGCTCATTACCGGAGATGGGCGTCCACTGCCGCCAGCGCTCATGGCGCAGATCAGCCGCGAGCTTGATCGCATCGAGTTGCTGATCCAGCAATCAAGGATGTTGAAGAGGCACGCGACGCCTTGCTCGTCGCGGCAGATGAGCCAACACCGGCCCTGCTGCTCAGCCTCAAGGGAATAGGTCCGGAGTTCGCGGCCGTCCTGTGGTCTGAGGGATTATCGCGCAAGTTTGACAATCGACGACAGGTTGCCGCCTACGCTGGTTTGGTGCCAACGCCCTGGCAAAGTGGGCAGATTAATTGCGAGCAGGGAGTCTCGAAGTCCGGCAATCCAAGGCTCCGGTCGACGCTTGTCCAGGTTGCGTGGCTCTGGGCTCGCCATCAACCCAATTCCGCACTCAGCCAGTGGTTCAGGGCGCGAGTCATCCAGAATGGTGGCCGGTACAAGAAGACGGCGATCATCGCCCTCGCTCGGAAACTGCTTGTTGCGCTGTGGAAATACGTGAACGCCGGAGTCGTTATAGAAGGAGCTCTCCTGACGAAACCATCAGCGTAGACGCTAATCGATTCTAATAATCTCCAGGACCGACCAGGGCCTGGCAGATCCTCGGTAGACGAACCGACGAAACTCATGGCCTCAAACAGCCGCCGTTGAAGAATGGTTTCGCCTCTTGGGTTCCGAATCCGCCGCAAGCGGGATCATGGAACAGGTGCATGCGCCCTGACCGAATATAAGGTGGACTGGGTTCGTTCGCGAACCGCGTCACGCTAACGGACCCATCGAATGGATCTACGGATTGTCGCGGAGGTACATGACAATGTCGACGTGATGCCGTTTGTAGTTGACCATCCCCATATAAGAGTTTCGGGCGCCGGCAGGCGTACGAAAGTCCCCGAGGAAGGAACCCGAGGGCCACAGGCGATGGCTATGGGGATTTCGAAGGCGGCCGATGTCGGCGATCGCGTGACCGCCGCTGGGAAGCGCGGGGGTGGATGCGGATAGGCCGCTTCGTTATGCCTCCGCGCGGTTTAGCCGGCCGTGCACGTGGCTCGTCGCGACTCCGTCGGTTGCGATAGTCACCATGGACATGCGTGGGTCCGTTGCCGGAGGCTGGATGCCTGAGGCCTGAATCTGGATGATGCGATGCCGGATCATGGGGCCTCTCCGGTTCGGCGCTCTTGAGGCGGGCGGTCCGCGTGGCTGTCTCCACCGTTCGAACGTCTCGATGATGATCATGCGTCCGCCGCAGCAGGGGCATGGCGGGCGGAAGTTGTCCGGTTCGTCCGGGCTGTCATCGTCGGACGGTGCGGCGACGTTCAGGAGTTGGCGGGCGAGCGCGAGGCTGGCCTTGCGGGCAGAGCCGGCGAGCAAGCCGTAGTGCCGAATGCGATGGAAGCCGCGCGGCAGCACATGGAGCAGGAAGCAGCGGATGAACTCCTCGGCAGCTAGCGTCAGTACCTGCTGCATGTCAGCGCCGTCGCGACGGTAGTCCTTGTAGCGGAAGGTGACGCCGGCCTCATCGAAGCCGATCAGGCGGCGGTTCGAGATTGCCACGCGGTGGGTGTAGCGCGACAGACATCCGCCGCGATGACGTCATGGTTGACGGCGATGGAGTCGTCGTGGCGGCCGATCCGCAGATAGAGGTGTGCCGGCATATGCGTGAGGTGCCCTGCCGCCGGTGCCGCGCCGCGCAGGCGGTCAGCGACGGTCTCCGCCCGGCCCGGATCGGCTGAGGCCTCGACGCATGGATGTAGGTGCGCCGCTCCGAGATGGTCCGGAACCAGCTCGAGCGCACGCTCCACCGCCGCGACAATCTCGTCGCCGCGGCCCTTGGGCGTCACCCTGTCGGCCTCCCAATAGTCCCAGGGCTGCAGGTTCATCAGCGCCTCGGCATAGAGCACCAGCAGGTCCGCATCGTCGGGATGGGCCGTGGCCACCTCGCCCAACGCCTCGGCCCAGGCTTGATCCAGCGGCAATCGGCTCGCCGTCAGACTCGTGCCGTAGCGTCTGGAAAGGGCCTCGATCAGCGCCTCTTCTTAGGAGTGGCCTTCTCCTTGAGCGCCAAGGCGCGATCGATTGTCTGGCGCGCAGGGGCCACTGCCTCGTCGCGCATGGCGTCGTTGATGTTGGGGCCTAGTGCAAATGCTTCGCCCAAAGAAACACATGGCGCAATTCGGGTCCAGTCTCTGGGCCTCCTGGAAGGAACGCCGGGCCTCGCCGTGCTTAAATCCCCATGTCAGCCGGAGGCACTGATCGAAGTAACCCTGCGCATCGATGCTATGCATGGCAATGGGCATGGTCATGCCGCCCAGACCTTCATAGAGCGGCGGCCGAACGCTCGCGGTGCGGGCCTCGGCGTTCCCGGCGTAGGCGACGCCTGGCCTGTAGAGTTCGGTTTCGGCGGCGAGGCCTCGTGCGCCGAAGCTGCGACAGCGAAGACGGAGGCGCTCAGTATCACTCCCCCGGTGATGGCGTGCAGGGAAGTGTTCGATTTGAATTTCATTGTTCTGGTCCTTTTGAATGAAGTCCCGCTTGCGGAAGCATGCCGATGGCGGGTCGTTTGACATTGAAGGGTGGCTTCGCTCAGGCGAGGCTGGCGGCGAATTCGGCTACGTCCCGAGCGAAACGGGCAGGCTCTTCCCAGTGGAGCGCATGGCCGGCGCACGCCGCGGCGGTTCTGACAAATTTCGTGGCATTTTCCTTTCGTTTCGACTTGCTTTGACGCGTGGGACGGGAAAGGCCCGGACCACCTCCTGTCTGTGCCGTGGGCTGCGTTCTCCGTTCGGGGAACCCAGCCTGTTGATCGACGGATGATTCCCTGACGGTGCCCGTCCGCCTCGCCCGGCTAGAATGCCCCGGGAAATCTTCGCGGATGCGCTATAGTCTGGGGATCGCGGGCGGCTCCTGGACGCCCAAGGCCTACGTCCCTCAGGAGATGGTCGTTGAGGTCGAAGAGCGCGTCGCGCAGGTCGCGTTCGGCGCGATGGCGCCTGCGCATCGCCCGCCAGCGTCCGAGGATGGATTGCAGGAACATAGACATCGCTCAGGCCGCCTTCTGTTCCGGCGCCGGGTTCTCGCGGGCACGGCGCAGGAAGGATTTGTTGACCGGGCTGTGGGGCTTCAGCGCCAGGCGCTCGCTGGCGAGTGCTTCAGCCATGCCGGTAAGGCCGCCCCGTATTGTCGCTTCGGTCAGGGTCCAGTCGATGATGTCGCGTTGGGCGTGGCTGCCGCCGAAGGAATTGGCGATGAAACGTGCGCTATGGAGGAAACCCGCCGCCGCTTCGTAGTCGCCGCGCCAGAATGCCGAGAAACCTTCGACCAGCGGCAGGGCGGTTTTGCGGCCCCATTCTCCGATTTCCGCCACACCGCCTGCCGTGCGGAAGCCCGAGGCGATACGCTCGACCTCGCTTGTGCGGCCAGCGCCGAGATAGGCCATCACAGCGTGCCAGTCGTTGAACGGATAGGTGCGACCGTCAGCATGGCTGTCCCAGGCTGCCGCCAGTTCCTGCCAGCGGTTACCGACGTCGTGGCCCGATAGACAAAGCCGCCACAGCAGCGCCGAGGCGTCGATCATGTCGAGCGCGACCATGCTGCGGTCCTGCCGGATCGGTCCGTCGTAGAGCGCGAGAACTTCATCAGCCTGGCCAAGATCGAGATGGCAGAGCGAACGGTGCCACCAGTTGTGGACCCGGAAGAAATTGTCGTCGCCCGACCAGTGCGGCTCGCGCGCGATCATCCAGCCGATGCCGTCTTCGGCACGGCCTTGCATCTCCATGACATGTGCGACGGCATGATGAGCCCAGCAGTCGAGCGGCTGAAGGTCGAGTGCGCGGCGACCGGCCTCTTCGGCCCGGCCGAAGTCACCGGTCTCCTCGAGACCGAACGCATGCATCCCGAGCAGGATCGAATAGCCGGGCGTTTCCGCCGACCATTTCGGCAGCACGCGCGCGATCCGGTCGCGCAGGCCGCGCGAACTGGCGCGGTAAAAATCCATCAGATGGCCCGATTGTAACGCCACGATGTCATGCGGGTGGTCGGCATTGTGCCGGTCGAGCGCGATTGCTGCGGCGGTCCACTCGCCCTTGAGGAGAATATCGAGCGCCGCGACGTGAGACGCCTCGCGCTCCGAGAGCAGCATGGTCTTCGCCTTGGCGAGGATCGCTTTCGCCTTATTGGTCGCCTCCGGCTCGGTCGCGAGGCCGAAAAGATGCGCCTTCATGATGTGCGCCATAGCAAAATCGGGCGCGGTCTCTATCGCACTGTCAAGCAAGCCAACCGGATCGCCACGATAGGTATTGAAGGCTTCGACGGCCTGACAGAAGAATTCGGCTGCCTCCGAGCTCGCGCCGGAGAGCGCATTTCCTTGTGAATCGGTGATCATTTCGGGTTTCCTTGTAAATGGTTCGACGCCAGGACGAATGCAGCGAGCTTTGCGCCAGCATCTGTCCGGAGGCCGGCTCTGTTGTTCGCTGTCAGATCGTGCCCTTGGCACATCGGGCGGGAAAATAGTCGTGGCGCGGCGTGTGCGAGAGAGGCAGAATGGCCGGAACCATGCGAGATGGGCCAAGCTGGAGGACAAACGGTGCCGAAGCGCGTTAGCATCGTCGTCTTTCGGGAATGCGATCCCTCGATCATCTACGGCGTGTTCGATACGCTCTGGGCGGCGGGGAGGTTTTTCAAGATTCCGCCCGGCGAGCAGCTCTTCGAGCCGCGCATTGTCGCGGCCGAGCACGGACCGCTCGAGCTCATCACCGGCGTTAGCATTATTCCGCAGGACTCGATCGACGACATCGAGCAGACGGATATCGTCTTCGTGCCAAACCCAGTGGTGTTCACGCCGGAGGAGCTTCACGCCCTCGATCGCCGGATCATCGATTGGGTCGCGAAGATGCACGAAAAGGGCGCTTTAATTTGTTCCGCCTGTGGCGGCTCTCTAGTCCTGGCCGCGGCCGGGCTGCTCTCCGGCCGCGAGACGACGACGCATTGGAGCCATGTACCAGTGTTCCGCCAGGAGTTCCCTGAAGTGCTGCTGCACGAGGACCGCATCCTGGTTCAGAGCGGCGACGGCCACAACATCATCTCCTGCGGCGGCGCTTCGTCCTGGCAGGACCTCGCACTCCTCCTCATCGCCCGCTACGGAAGCGGCGAGGAAGCGATCCGCATTTCCAAGTTCTTCCTCTATCAGTGGCACCGCGACGGGCAGCTCCCCTACGCGTCCATGGCCGTCAATGTCATCCATGCCGACGCACTCGTTCTCAAGTGCCAGCACTGGCTTGCGGAGAATTACGAGTGCGCGGATGTCGTCACCGAGGTGGCGCGGGTTTCGGGCTTGCCCAAGCGCACGTTCGACCGCCGGTTCAAGGCGGCCACCGGTTACTCGCCGCTTACCTATGTCCAGGCGCTGCGCATCGAGGAGGCGAAGCAGATGCTCGAGACCGGCTCCGCCCCCGTGGATGCGATCGGTCGCGAGGTGGGCTACGAGGACGCTTCCTCGTTCAGTCGCCTGTTCCGGCGCCTGACAGGCATCTCGCCCGGTGACTACCGCCGTCGGTTCAGAATTCCCGACTATATTCGGTCGAGTTGGCAGGATGCGCGACCAGGAGGTCGAATGTCGAAGGGATCAGCGGCGGGCTGACCGCACAGGTGTTCCCCGTTCTTTGCCGGCATAAACCGCGCTACCTACGCCCACACACCGCGGACGATCTGACGCTCACGAGCAGGTCCGGACTAAGTCAGGAGAGCCAGTTGCGTTGAATTCAGCTCTGGGGAAGCCGGAAAGCGTTAGCGACACCACGATCTTTTGTAGGCCATGCTGCAAGTTTGTCCCGCTCATGATCCTAAAGTTCGTGGTGTCTTTCTTTGAAGCTCCACGATGTAAAACCACTCTGACGCCGCCTGACGCGCGAACAGCCGGCAGGGGCCATGCGCTTGGCGGAGGAGGATATCAAGATGGCGGCGAATTGGCTGGCGTGGATAACTGTTGGACCAGCTTTCAGGTTAGATGGTTGGTCAATCGACCTTGTTCACTTGCCCATCGTCATTAGCCCCTCGGCGCGCCTTTGCGGGCGGAGCCGGCGAGCATCTGCCGCACTGCGGCTCCTCTTGTGAGACGCCGCCTTCGTTTCAGGCGCTTTTCTGTAGTGCCGTGGAAATGTTTCGTTTGTTTCAGCGTACGGGGCGCGGGTGAACTTCGTTCGTCCGGGTTCATCGAAACAGAGAATCACGCAAGTGATCGTCCGGTTCCGACAAGGTTGCGAATAGTCTGGCGGCGTAGCCGAACGGTCCGAACGAATGGAATGCCGCAATCTCGCGGCCAGATGAAACCGCTCCACGGCGGCACTGTCCAATCTACGCCATTCGTGTTTCGGCCGTTTTTCTGGAGCATTGGATAGAGTTTCGTTTTCACGTCAGCCTCGGCGAAGACTCCCACGCGCCGAAACAGTTGAGACAAATCACGCAGCGTCTGAATGCGTGCTGAAACAAAAAGGGTCTAATATCAGCCCTCGGGAGATCACGCGAATAAGGGGACGACCATGCGGCCTGATAATCCGGTTACATCCACTCACACAGGCTATGCCCTCTTTGACGCCAACAATGTCCTCGTTGGTAGCAATCCGGAGATGTTTGGAGGCCAGCGGCTCGATCGCAGCGAGATGCAGCCGATGGACGCCATTGCCGCGGTCGCCGAAGCCCTCTCATCGCTAAAAAGTTTCGACGGCCGGCCCATCGAGCCCGGCAACGCGTTCGCTGAAAGCGCCGCAACGCGATGGATGCAAATCGACAAGGGTCCAGTTGAAGCTGAGACATTGGATGGGCGGTGGAAGTTGCTCACGGCACATCTTCGGTTGGATGGCGGCATGGCCCTGGTAAGCGTCGACATTACCGAGATGAAGCGAGCGCAGATCGCGCACCAGGAAAAAGCGGAGATATTCCGCTGCATCACCGACAGTCACCCGTTGCCCGTTTGGGTGGTGGACGCGGGAAGCGGGCAGATCCTCTACGAAAGCCTCGATGCGTCGAACCTGCTTGGCCGAAAATGGACGCCAAACGAACCGCAATTCCTGACGGATCATTTCGTGAATACTGGCGAATTCGATGAAATCAGTGCTCTCGCCAGCAACAGCGAGATCGTGCGAGATCACGAAATCCCGCTTAGAAACACTAGCGGATCGACCGTCTGGTGCTCGACCAACTGCCGTCGCGGCGTTTATGGCGGGCGCCCCTCGCTCATCATCGGGGTATTGGACATCACGGAACGGAAGCAGCGCGAGGACCTGTTCGGTTTCCTGATCAAGCATCATCCATTGCCGGTATGGATGAACGACGCGAGTTCGGGCGAACTCATCTACCAGAGCAATGCTGCCGAACGGCTGCTTGGATGGAGCAAAAAAGCGCGACGCGAGACGGTGCGGCTCGACGACTACTTTGTCGACCCCGAGAAACACCGCGAAATCAATCGAGAGCTCATGCAAAAGGGCGTCGTCGAAAATTGCGAGGTGCTTCTTAAAAGACCTGACGGGCAAGAGTTCTGGGCCACCGGCAATCTCAGGATCGGCGAGTTTCAGGGCCGGCGAGTGGTTCTCGCCGGCATCGCCGACGTGACCAAGCAGAAGAAGCGTGATGGCGAAGTCGCTGCGGCGCGGGAGATGCTCGCAGACGCAGTTGAATCACTCTCCGAGGGATTCGCACTTTATGACGAAGATCACCGGCTCGTCATGTGCAACAGTCTTTACCGCGAGCTGAACCATCCGGTGCGGGATCTCTGTGAACCGGGCGTGGAATGGAACGAACTCCTTCGCGAATCCGCCGAGCGCGGCGTGTACCGCAATGCGGTTGGGCGCGAGGATGAGTGGCTCGACGAGCGGACCCAAGACCGGATCGAGTTCCATTCCCATTTCGAGGTACCTCTCTCCGACGGCAAATGGCACTCGGTCTCGATACATCGCACCGATCTTGGCGGTTTCGTCGTAACGCGCGCCGACATCAGCGAGCGCAAGAAGGCCGAGGCTGTCGAGCGCGACGCCACGGCACTGCTGCAAAAGGTGCTCGATGCCTGCCCTTCGCCGATACGGATGACCACTTTCGAGGGAGAAACGCTCTACCGCAATCCTGCTACCAGAGAGCTCTACGCCGACCGCCCGCAAATAACCGACCACTATGTCGATCCCAACTATAGCGCAATAGTGGAGCGCACCCTGATCGAAAAGGGCAGGATCGATGATTTTCGGGTCCAGCAGTACGACACCGAGGACAAGGCCTTCTGGGCTTCCGTTTCCGCTCGCCTGATCCATTTCCAGGGAAGGCAGGTGATAGTCTCGAACACGACGAATATCACCGACATGATCACCGCCCAGGAAGAAACGCGCAAGGCAAACGAGCGGCTGATCGACGCGATCGAATCCCTGGCCGAAGGGTTTGCCCTGTACGACAAGAACGATTGCCTTGTGCTGGCCAACAGCAGGTACCGCCAGATGCACGCGATAAGCGCGGATGTGCTCGTTCCCGGAGTGAACTGGTTCGAGTTCCTCCGCGTGACCGCAGAGCGCAACCAGTTTCCGGTTCCACTGGATAAGATCGACGACTGGCTTGCCGAGAGGGCAAGGGACCGCCGCGAGTTCCGGCAACAGGAATTCCGTCATACAGACGGCGGTTGGTTTTTCGTCTCGAACTGTCCGACCCGCGAAGGCGGGTTCGTGGTCACCCGTGTCGACATTACAGAGCGCAAGCGCGCCGAGGAGGCCGCCAAGGAAGCGGATGAACTGGTCCGTAAAGTCCTGGAAGCATGCCCCGTTAACATCCAGATGACCCGCGCGCATGACGGGAAGCTGCTCTACCGCAGTCCCGCCACCGTTGAACTGCTCGGCGACGTCACCAGCGCCGTCGACTACTATGTCGATCCTTCAGAGCGGATGCGATACGTTGAGCGGCTGCTCGCGACGGGGTCGGTCGACGATTTCGAAACCCAGCTCAAACGCAAGGACGGTGGAACTTGCTGGTGCTCGATCTCGTCACGACTGATCGATTACCGCGGTGAGAAGGTGATTGTTTCCCACACGTACGATCTCACCGACCGTCTCGAAATGCAGCAGGAATTAGAGCGACAGCGCGAGACGCTGCATCAGAACGAAAAAATGTCGGCCCTCGGTGGACTGCTGGCGGGGGTAGCGCATGAGCTGAATAATCCGCTCTCGGTGGTGCTTGGCCTGTCGTCGCTGTTGAAGGAGACCGCAACCGACGCCAAGGTCGTGGAACGCGCCGACAAGATGAGCAAGGCAGCCGAACGCTGCGCCAGGATCGTCAAGACTTTCCTGGCGATGGCCAGACAGCAGCCGACGCGAACCTCAAACGTTGCGATCGATGACATTATTTCCGAAGCGGTTGAAGTGGCGAGCTATTCGATTCGATCGTCGGACATCGGGCTTTCAGTTCATCTTGAACCTGGTCTTCCCCCGATCTTGGCGGATCCCGATCAGCTTGGCCAGGTACTGATCAATTTGCTTATCAATGCAGAACAAGCGCTGCACGGCTGGGAAGGGCGACGGGCAATCACGGTTTCAACGCGGCTACATCCCAAAACCGGCAACATAGTGGTCCGCGTTGCCGACACGGGTCCGGGAATTCCCAAAGAGATACTTCCCCGCATTTTCGAGCCGTTCTTCACGACGAAAGAGATTGGGGCCGGGACTGGGATCGGGCTGTCCTTCTGCCATCGGATCGTTCATTCCCATGGAGGAACCATCGAGGTCGAATCCCCCGAGGGGGGTGGCTCGACCTTCATACTTTCGCTGCCTGCTTCGGACCGTCTCGACGAAGGAGCCGAAACGGCCGAAGACGAAGTCCCGAATTCAACTGGCATTGCTTGTCTGGTGGTGGACGACGAAGAGGAAGTAGGTGAGCTGGTTGCTGAGGTGCTCAGGCGAGATGGTTTCAAGGTCACCATTGCCAGATCCGGCGAAGAAGCGCTGCTGCACCTCCAGAACCGCACTTTCGCGCTGATCCTGAGCGATCTGAAAATGCCGAACATGGATGGACGGGGATTGTTCAACCAGATTGCCAAGCTCCATCCGGCCGAGCTCGACAGGTTAGCCTTCCTGACGGGGGACACGATTAGCCCGGACGCGCAGATGTTCCTGCGCGCCGCGAAACGGCCCTATCTTGAGAAACCGATCAAACCGAACGAGCTTCGTTCATTCGTCTCGAATCTGGTGAACAACAATACTTGACAGATCCCTTGATTTGCACGTCACTTCAGGGGCAACTTATCCATTAGGCTAGTTGCTCGGTGGTCGATTTGACGACGCACGCACATATAGTTGTCTGCGATGACGAACCGGATATCCGCGACACGGTAGCGGAATATCTGGAGCATCATGGCTACGCCGTGACGCCGGCCAACGCGGGGCCTGCTCTGCGTGAACTTGTTGATAGCCAGCACGTCGATGTGGTCATATTGGATATCCGAATGCCGGGTGAGGATGGCCTCTCCTTGGCGCGATATCTACGAGAGCACTCAGACGTTGCCATTATCATGCTGACCGGATCGGCGGAAATCGTCGACCGTGTTGTCGGATTGGAGATTGGCGCCGACGACTATGTCGCGAAGCCGGTCGACCTGCGGGAACTGCTGGCGCGGGTGAAGGCCGTGCTGCGCAGAACGTCGGCGAGCGAAAGGGCTGCGGAGAAAGCGAGCACTCCGGGCCACCTGGTCCAGTTCGGCAAGTGCCGCTTCGACCCGGGCGCACACAAATTGTACAACGCCGAGGGGTTCGAGATAGCGATCACCCCGATGGAGTTCCGGCTTCTGAAAGTATTCAGCGAACATCGCGGACGAGTACTCAACCGCGATCAACTGCTCGAACTCGCCCATGACCGCGGATGGGATCCCTTCGATCGTAGCATCGACATTCGCGTTTCGCGCCTGCGAAAGAAAATCGAGGTCGATCCCTCCAAGCCGGAGGTGATCAGGACCATCCGCGGCATGGGTTACCTCTATTCTTGAGCGCGCCGCCGCCTGATAGTCCAGCGCCTCAGCCCTTGCGGCCTAATTATTGCGATTTTGTGACTCTAGGGGGGATAGCCCCGCTCAGACTTCTGAGTTTCAGGATCAGCTGCGTTGCCCCGCGCTTCCACTATCACGTGTGGGCGCAGAAAGGCTGGCTTGCAGGCCCAGCCTGCCTGCTCGACACCTGGGATCTGGGATTGGTACCGCAGCCGCCACAATTAATAGTCCTGCGCCAGCGGGCTGGCGGTGGTGAGAGGATAGGAATGGCTACCGAGGTTTTCGAACAGCTCGACGCTTGTCGTATCGTCTCCAACCGCTGCCGCCGCCTTGGCTTGGCGGTGCGGAAGACCCGAGCCATGGGCATTGGCGGCGGGAGCCGCCAGAGGGCGGCCACGCTCGCACAGGCCAGTAGCGGGAGCGTAAATGAAAGCTTCACGGTTTCAGCCCGCCTTGTCTTCTTGGCCGCGCTTCAAGCCGCGGACCACCAAGCCAATCTCGGACCGGCTGATCCCGATGTCCTTCAGAAGGGCGTCCTCCATTGCCGCAAGGGTCCGTTCCGCTCTGCGGCGAACGCGATAGTCCCTGAAAGAGCTGTAAGCTGCTCGCATTCTCGACATTGCAACACTCCATGATTGGCGCCGCGGGATGCAGCGGTGCCATCGGATTTAAACCATCCCTGTTTCAGGCGTTTTTCTACGCCGAACGCGATGTGTTTCGTTTGTTTCAGCGCCGAGAAGCGCTTCCCGTGCGGTGTCAATTCCGAGCTGCCAAAGTCGCGTGGGAAGGCGCCTTGTTTCTTGGCGCTGGATGGTGAACCGGCGTCCGAGGTCAGCCACGCTGGCCCGCGCGTCAGATGGCAGCGCTGGGAGCGTCCGACAAGACGCCTTTGCAGCGTGCTCGGGAGGGGAGTTTCTCCGCCGCCATGCTCCATGAACATCAGCCGCCGCCGAGCTGTCGGCCGAATTGAGAAATTGACCCCCTGACGAAATAAAGAACTGACCCCTCGGTTATGAGAGGAGGCATGGATGACGATTGGGATTTCGGCGATTCCTGCATTGTCGAGAACGATGCAGGGAGAGGAGATGCTTCAGCCTGAAGAGGTGGCAGCGATGCTGCGGCTGCATGAGCTTGGCTGGGGGGCGAAGCGGCTGGCGAAGGAATTCGGGTGCGCGCGCAACACGGTGCGTCGGTATCTACTTGAGGGCGGGACTGTTCCGTTTCGCAAGCCTGTGCGGCCGACCGCGTTTTGACGGGCTGGACGATTGGCTGCGGGAGCGCTTCTTCCGCCATGGCGGCAATGCCGATGTGGTGCGCCAGGAACTGAAGAGCGAACATGGGATCGTCATAGGGCTTCGTTCGGTGGAGCTTCGGGTGCAGGGTTGGCGTCGGGAGTTGAGGGCGCAGAAACGCGCGACGGTTCGGTTTGAGACGGCGCCGGGACATCAGATGCAGATCGACTTTGGCGACACGCGGACGTGGATCGGCGGCGAGCGTGTTCGGGTGCACCTGTTTGTAGCAACGCTGGGTTACTCGCGTCGGCTGCATATCCGTCCCTCGCTTCGGGAGCGCTAGGCGGAGTGGTTCCAGGGGATGGAAGGAGCCTTCCTTCGCTTCGGCGGGGTTCCAACGGAAGTACTGTTCGACAACCCGAAGGCGCTGGTCGAACATCACGATGCGGCGACGCGGGAGGTGCGGTTCAACATGCGGCTGCACGCCTTTGCCCGCTAATGGGGATTTACGCCGCGGGCTTATGCGCCCTACCGGGCGCGTACGAAAGGGAAGGACGAACGCGGGGTCGGCTACGTCAAGCGCAATGCGATTGCTGGCCGCCGGTTCGAGAACTGGGCGGCGTTCGAGGCGCATCTGGACCGGTGGTCGCGCGAGATTGCCGATCAGCGTGTGCATGACATGACCGGCGTGGCTCCTGCGGAGCGCTTTGCCGAAGAGGCTGGGGCGCTTCGCCCTCTGGGCGGACGGGCGCCGTTTGGGCAGCTGCGGGATCTCGTGCGCAAGGTCCAGGCGGACTGCGCAATCGACCTGGACACGAACAGTTACTCGGTTCCCTGGCGGCTGATCGGGGAGAGCGTCCAAGTCGTGGTGTTGGGCGGCCGCGTTATCGTACGTCACGCGGGCGAGGTGGTGGCGCATCATGCCTTGTGCGGGGGACGTCGCCAACGGATTGTCGAGCGCGCGCATCTTGCCGGCGTGGTCGGCGCTGCTGCGCCGGTACCATCGGCGGATATCGTTGCGCCTTCCGCTCTGTTGCGGCCACTCGCCGAATATGAGGCACTGGTGGGAGGCAGCTGGTGATGACGGCGGTCGATCACGAGATGTTGGTGGCTCAGCTCGACCGGCTGAAGCTGACCGCGATCCGGGACCAGCTGGATACGCTGCTGGACGAAGCGGCGCGTTCGCAAATGACCTTGCGCGAGGCTTTGGCCTTCCTGGTGACGCGCGATATCGCGCGGCGCGACGAGCGGCGCATCTCCATGGCAGGCAAGGTCGCGCAGTTCCCGTTTGTGCGCGAACTCGACGGCTTCGACTTCGACGCGCAGCCGTCGCTGGATCAGCGCCAAATCCGGGAGCTGGCGACCTGCCGCTGAATTGCTCGGCGACACGGTCCTGTTGCTTGGACCTCCGGGTACGGGCAAGACACATCTGGCGGTGGCTCTCGGGCGCGAGGCGATCCGGCAAAACCATAGCGTCCAGTTCGTCACGGCGGCGACGCTCGTGGCGATGCTGGCCAAGACGACGGTTCACTCGAAAAGCAGCTGACGACCCTGTCGCGGCCGAAACTGTTGATCATCGACGAGCTCGGCTATCTCCCGTTCGAAGCCAATGCCGCGCATCTGTTCTTCCAGCTGGTGTCGCGGCGTTATGAGCGGGGATCGATCCTGATCACCTCCAATCGCTCGGTGGGCGAATGGGGCAGCGTGTTTGGCGATCCCGTGGTGGCAACCGCGATCCTTGATCGCCTGCTTCATCATTCGACAGTGATCACCATCCGCGGTGACAGCTACCGGCTTCGCGAAAAGCGTCGTTCCGGCCTATTGCAGGAGGCCGCAACGACGCTCGACACCAACGAAACCGCAAAACAATGAGGGGAGTCAGTTCCTCGTTTCGCCCAAGGGGTCAAATCCTCACTTCGCTTGACACGAGCTTCGGGACGCGGCGGACTCAGCCAGCGCGCCTCAGGGTGCGGGACGGTACAAGCGAGTAGATGACGGTATCGGCGATCGGATTGGCCAGAACGTCTAAGGCAGGTTGTAGCTGGAGGAAGGCATCTCCGGCGCCCGTCCTTTGAAGTCATGATTTGTCTTCCAGGCAATCCGCCGAACTTCTGCTTCGGCAAATTGTGCGAATCAGTTCCGTGCTGTCAACCCGAAGGAATCAATGCGTCAATCTGTCCACTAGAGCGGTTCCTGATTTGACGGAATGGAAGGGGATTCCGGATCAGTCGGTTTTGTGATTCAAGATGCTGGCTGGAGTGGAGGCCAGCATCGGATGACGCGACCTCTTTCGGATGATCTTCGCGAACGTGTTGTAGCGGCGGTTTTGGGTGGCGAGAGCCGCCGGTCGGCCGCGAAACGGTTCGGCATTTCGGTTTCGGC